>JACQVV010000439.1 GCA_016209595.1 Planctomycetota bacterium | reverse complement strand
GGTCCACCTCCTGGGATCGAAGCCGTTCCGCGTGGCCTCCGCCTCGCCGGGGATCGAGGTCTCTCCGCGCGAGGGGACGGCGCCGGCGGTCCTCGCGGTCACGGGGAGCGGCGCCGGCTCGTCGATCCGGCCGTTCCGGATCGAGGTCGAGTCGGACGGGAAACACCTCGTCGCCGTGGGCACGCTCCTCACGGCCGAGTGGGACGTGCGATGGTTCCCTTGGACGAAAGACCCGCGGGAGGACGCGCCGGCGTTCGAGGCCCTGGTGGCGGGTGACCCGATCGTCCGAAAGACCTTCCCGGCCCTGGACTTCCCCTGGCAGGGAGGCGGTCCGGAGGGCGTGCCCGCGGACCGCTTCGCCACCGTTGCGGAGACGACGCTGACACTTCCCGCGGGCCGCTACCGGATCCGGACGGTCTCCGACGACGGCGTGCGCGTGAAGGTGGACGGGACGACCGTCCTCGAGAACTGGACCTGGCACGGCCCGACGGAGGACACGGCCGAAGAGGACCTATCCGCCGGCGAGCACCGGGTCCGCGTCGAGCACTTCGAACTCGATGGCTGGGCCGTCCTACGCTGCTCGCTGGAACCCGCGAGCGCACATCGCTAGAACGAGCCACCGTCCCGATCGTCGGAGGCCCTTTGCTGTCCTCGCCCACCTACCGCCGGAGCCGTTCCACCGCCCGCGCCGTCTGCTGGCTCGGCATCGCCATCCTGTCCACGTCCTGCGCGGTCCGCTCGGGGCGTCCCGCCGCAGTCGGTCCGCCGCGCGGGGAGAGCAGCGGGCTCCCCCTGCTCGTGGAGTCCTTCCTGGATGCGAGCTATCACGGCCGGTCCGTCCGGCTCACCCTGAATCCTTCAGAGGAGGGGCCGTTCCGAACGAACTTCTACGTCGTAGACAGACCAAACCTGGTCGAGGTGATGGGAGCGCAGGGTCCCGTGGCCCGATGGAACGCCCACATCGGAGAGTCGTTCGCCGTCTGCGGCGCGGTCGTGGTGCGTGCGGAATACGACCCCGAATTCCATCAGTTCACGCAAGTCGTCCGGATCGCCGCGGTTTCTCTCCTGGACGGGCGCGAGTTGTGGTCGGTTCCGTTGCCCGAAGTCGAGAACCCACCGCAGTTCGTCTCGCTCGTCTCACATTCCGCACATCGCGGGCGGACTTTCGGTGAATTTATCTGCTTGCGGCGCGGGCACTTGCGTCGAGCTCGGCCCGAAACACCTTCACGCTTTCGCGCTCCCATCGGCGTAGGAGGCGCTTGACGCGTCGGTAGTTCTTGATCGCGCGGGCGATGCGGTGCGCGACCGCTGGCTGGACCTGCGTGCCCCGGAGTCGTCTCTGCTCGAGCCGACTCCACTCGAAGTAGGGGCCGTGGCGTTCCTCGGGGCTCTTGGCGCAGCGACAACCCGGCGTGCCGCAGGTCTTGAGGCGATGGCTGAGCGTGCCGCTGGCCACGTGGTCCACGGCCTGGATCAGGGCCTTGACGGCTTGGATGCGGCGCCGGGCGCGCTCGAGATGTTTCTGCGATTCGGTCAAAGTGGTGGTCGATCCTGTCCGACCTTATATCGACAGGATGTCCGCACGACAAGAGTCCGTTCCGGTTTCTTCGCTGGACCTGCGCAGCCTCCGGCTGGGCCCCTTGCCGCTTCTCAACCACTTCCTGGAGCGGCTGGGGGTGGAGGAGGTCCTGGACCGGTTCGTCCCCACGCACGACCGGCGCACCCGGCTCTCCCACGCCCGGTGCCTGGGCGTGCTGCTGCGCTCGATCCTGGTGGAGCGCGAGCCGATCTACCGGCAGGCCGAGACGGTCCGGGCCTTCGGGCCGGAGGCCTTCGGCCTGCGCGACGGGGACGTCGACCTGCTGGGGGACGACCGGATCGGGCGGGCTCTGGACGAGCTGTTCGACGCCGACCGCGGCGCTCTCCTCACGCAGGTGGTGCTGGCGCTCCACGAGCGCTTCGGCGTCGCCTTCGAGCGCTTGCACAACGACTCGACCACGGTGCGGTTCTGCGGCCAGTACGCCGGCGCGCGGGGACGATCCCTCCGGGGCAAGAAGGCGCCGTGGATCACCTACGGCTATTCCAAGGACCACCGGCCCGACCTCAAGCAGCTCGTCTACATCCTGACGACGAGCGACGACGGCCACGTCCCCGTGGCCTTCCGCTGCGAGGCGGGCAACACGAACGACAGCCCGACGCACGTGCCGACGTGGGACGCGCTCTGTCAGCTGACGGGGGGCCCCGACTTCCTCTACGTGGCCGACGCCAAGCTGTGCAGCCGCGAGGCGATGGACCACATCGACCGCCGGGGCGGGCGGTTCATCACCGTGCTGCCCCGAAGCCGCGGCGAGGACGCGCACTTCCGCCGGTGGATCCAGGCCCACGAGCCCGCCTGGGAGACGGTGAGGGATCGGGCCAACCCGCGGGGGCGCGACAAGCCTCGCGACGTCTGGAGCGTGTGGAAGAGCGATCTTCCCTCCCAGGAGGGCTGGCCGCTCATCTGGGTCCACAGCACGCTCCTGGCCCTGCACCAGGAGCGCTCCCGGCGCGAGCGCATCGAGCGGGCGCGTCAGGAGCTGGACGCCCTGCGCACCGCGATCCAGAGTCCCCGCTCCCGGCTCCGCTCTCGGCGCAGGATCCACGAGCGCCTCAAGGAGATCCTCGTCCGCCTGGACGTGACGCGCTACCTGCGGGTGAAGGTGAGCCGGGAGGACGTCCACCGCTTCCGCCAGACCAGCCCGGGCCGACCCGGGCCCGAGACGACCTACCGCCGCGTCACCCGACACCGCTTCGCGCTCTCCTTCCACGTCGAGGAGAAGGTGATCGAGCAGGAGCGCCGCCACGACGGCATGTACCCTCTGCTCACCAACGACCGCTCGCTCACCCCGGCTCAGGTCCTCCTCCAGCACAAGCGCCAGCCCCGAATCGAGCGCCGGTTCTCCCAGCTCAAGGACCCCATGCAGATCGCCCCCGTGTTCCTGAAGAACGAGGGACGCGTCGAGGCCCTCTTCTTCCTCTACGCCCTCGGGTTGATCGTGCAGGCCCTCGTGGAGCGCGAGATCCGCCGCGCCATGGAGCGGGAGGGCATCAAGGCCCTGCCCCTCTACCCCGAGGAGCGCGACGACCCTCACCCCACGGCGCTCCAGATCCTCCGCCTCTTCGCCCACCTGGAGCGCCACGAGATCCTGGCCGGCGGACAGACCCTCCGAGCCCTGCCGCCCGCACTCACCTCGCTACAGCAGGAGGTCCTCCGACTCCTGGCCGTGCCCGCAGCGGCCTACCGGAAAACCCGGTGAGCGCGCTCGGAAACTCGAGGAAAACGCCGGCGCGATGTGCGGAATGTGGGCCGAGGACCCCGGCCCTGCCGGGAGATCAGCAACGCCCGGACCGATCGGCCCGATCAGGGCAGCAGGCGCTCGACGGC
>JACQVV010000438.1 GCA_016209595.1 Planctomycetota bacterium | reverse complement strand
GCCGGCCGCAAAGAGATACCAGCCGAAGAACGGGATGAGGAAGAGCTCCCGCTTGAAGATGAAGCGGAGCTGGAGATCAAGGAGGCCGATCACGATGGGGATGTCGAGGTAGCCCTGGTGGTTGGCAACGACTACGCAGGGGCCGTGGAACCCCGCGGGAAGAGCGCCTTCGAGTTCGACGCGCATCCCCGCGACGCGCCGGAGGATGGGCCACCAGACCCTGCGGCCGTACCACATTCCCGGGTCGCCAATCCCCAGGAGAAGGAAGTGGAGGACGATGGCGACGAAACTTGTCCACAGCGTCCAGGCGAGGAGGAACACGGAGCGGGCCATGGCCGGGTCCCGGACTATCCTCCCGTCACGCGGGCCACGAAGCCGCCCGTCGCGGTGTCGATCTTGATGACGTCCCCCTCCTTGATGTAGGGGGGCGCTTTCACGGTCGCCCCGGTCTCGACCTTGACCGGCTTGTACTCGGCGGTGGCCGTGTCGCCGCGGATCCAGGGCGGGGCCTCCACGACCTTGAGCTCGACGAAGTTCGGGAGCTGGACCTTGAGGACTTTCCCATCGTGGCGAATCACGATGAGCGGGTCGTTCTCGCGCAGCAAGGGGAGGACATGCCCCATCACCGTCTCGTCGACGAACATCTGCTCGTAGTTCTCCTGGTCCATCACGACGAACTGGCTGCCGTCCCTGTAAAGGTACTCGGCGGGGACCTTCTCGATGAAGACGGTCTCCAGGTCTTCCTCGATGTCGAAGGTGTTCTCGACGACCTTCCCCGTCTTGAAGTTCTTCAGGCGGACCCGAACGAAGGCGCCGCCCTTTCCAGGCTTTACGTGATCGTAGTCCGCAACATCGAAGAGCTCGCCGCGGAAGCGAATCGTCATGCCCTTCTTGATCTCGCTGAAATCGGCCATCTTCTATCCTCTATGGGCCTTCTCGACTGAACAGGCTGCATACACGGGCTCGAGCCGGATGGGCCGGTAGCTCGCCTTGCTCCAGGCGAGGGAAGGGAACCCGCCGTCGTCGAGGGTGTTCACGGTGCAAAGCGCATCTGTTCTGGCACAGAGGTCCTGGAAGATCAAGGCCCCCGCCCCGGGCGTCTCGGGGTCGGCGACCTCGAAAAGGATGCAGAGCGTGTCCGGGCCCGACTGGAACGCGAACGTGTAGGCCGCGATCCGGTCCCGCGTCAAGAGAACCCAGCCCTCGAGTCCGTAGGCGTCCGGGCCGGAAAGAGCCCGAGCGTGGGCCGAGGCGGCATGGGCGAGCAGTCCCCGGTAGGCGGAGTCCTCGTGGCTCTGCTTTCTATGGGCGATCCACCGTTCTAGAAGCCCTTCGCACGCCTCCCGGTCGGCGAGCGAGTAGCGGCGGACCTCGGGCGCGAGCCGCCTCCGGGCGACCCGGACCTGGCGCCGCCGACTTGCGAACTCCGGCCCCGCGAGAGCCGCCAGGTCGCTCCGGCGGTAGACGTACTCGGGCGGCCGGGAGGCGAGATTCCATCCTGCCTTCCGGAAGACCTCGGCCTCCGGCTCGGAGAGCCCCTCGACGCGCGCGGCTTCGCCCGAGCTCCCGCCGCGAGCCAGGGACGAGAGGACCGCCCTCGCGGCGCGCTCCGGATCGGGCCCCAGGGGCGCGAACGGGAGGAAAGCTGCCAGCCCGTTGGCCGCGACAACCGCGAGCGCATCCTCGACCTCGACCCATCCGATCGCGAGGTGGGCGGCGTGGGGAAGGAGGGCGGGAAGGGTCGCCTGGCCGAGACGCCGAGGCGAGTAGCGCTCCCGCGCCCGCTGGAAACGCTCCAGAAACTTCGAGTCCCCCGGCCGGATTCTCGCGAGATCCGGCATGCGAGGAAGGGGCGGCGGCGCGATGGGCGGGGCGCTGGTCCCTCCAAGCCGCCCCGTGCGCCGGAGGGCGCGCGAGAGCCCGGGGAGTCGGACGAGGGGCTCGATCTCCGGGTACCAGCGCCCCACCAGCCGGTGGTGCGCCGTGAGGAGTGGGGTCGCCTCGTCCTCGAGAAGCCTCGCCAGGCCCTCGGCCTCGCGGCGGAACGCGTCGGCGTAGCCGCCGCGCCCGATCGCAGGACAGGTCCGATCGATCCCGAGGACGGCGGCCCCCCCGTCCGGAGTCTCGGTCAGGGTGAAGGGGTAGAGCCGGCAGTCGATCGGCCGGTCGGCGTAGACGCCGCACTCTCCGGTCCCGGGGACGTAGAACGGACAGAGGAAGGCCTCCCGCTCCGGGATGGGCTCCACGCGCGCGCCGCGCGAATCGGCGAAACCGCGGAACTGGCAGCGCGACTCGCGGAGTTCCAATGTCGCGCGCTCGCCGTCCACTACGACCGGGGCGAGCGGGCTCTCCCGGTCAGGGAAGTGGCAGCAGACCTTGCAGGCGAGACAGATCTCCGCCGGGAGCACCTGCGGGATCGCCCCGGCCAGGAACTGGGAATCGGACATCCGCGCGGATTCTATCAGACTTGTTCCGGGATCCCCCCTCGGATAGACTGGGCATCCGGGTGCGGGCTCGGTCCTGGAGCGCATGCGCGACCCCGGACCCGGGTCGCGCATGCTAAGGCCCCGGACATGGAGGAGGACGAGGATGATCGAACCGGGGACGATCTACCTGGACGGGGAGTACCTCGACTACAAGGACGCCCACCTCCCCGTCCTCACTCACGCCCTGCACTACGGGCTCGCCGCGTTCGAGGGGATACGGGCCTACCGGACCGACGACGGGAGAACCGCCATCTTCCGGCTGAGGGACCACCTGGAACGGCTTCTCTCGTCCGCGCGAATGATCCTGTTCAAGCAGACGCCGACCGTCGAGGTGCTGCGCGAGGTCTGCCACGAGCTGCTGCGCCGGAATCACCTGCCGGAGGCGTACCTGAGGCCGCTTCTCTTCTCCGGCCACGGACAGATGGGGCTCTACGCCCCCGGGAACCCCGTCCGTGTGATGGTCGCCACGTGGCCGTGGGGCGCCTACCTGGGGGATGAGGCCATCGCGAAGGGGGTACGCTGCTGCGTCTCGACCTACCAGCGCGCCCCGGCCTCGTCCATGCTCTCCAAGGCCAAGGTGGCGGCGAACTACGTCACGTCGATCCTCGCCAAGGCCGAGGCGAAGGGGCGCGGGTACGACGAGGCGCTCATGCCTGACGAACGCGGCCGGATCATCGAGGGGTCCGGCGAAAACCTCTTCTACGTGCGCAATGGCACGCTCCACACGCCGCCGGAGAGCGCGCCCATCCTGCACGGGGTCACCCGCCAGACCGTGCTCGAGCTCGCGGCCGAGTTCGGCATGTCGATCGGGTACGACTCCCCTCCGCGCGATCTCCTCTATCTCTCCTCCGAGGTATTCCTCACGGGGACGGCCGCGGAGCTCACGCCGGTCCGCGAGGTCGACGGACACGTCATCGGCAGCGGCAAGCCCGGACCGATTACGAAGCGGATACAGACGGCCTTCTTCGACATCGTCCGGGGCCGCCGGGAGGCGCCGTCCGGCTGGCTCGACACGGTGGAGTTCTAGCAGCGCCGCGGGCCGATGGTAGAGATCAGCCAGTCGAAGGAGGACTACCTCAAGGCGATCTGGGAGGCGAAGCAGAGCGGGTCGCCAGTCCTGCGCGCACGATTAGCCGAGGAGCTCGGCGTATCCGCGCCTGCCGTGACCGCGGCGCTCGGCAGGCTCGAGCAAGCCGGACTGATCGAGCAGGGGGCAGACGGTCGCGTGGAGCTCACCTCGGGAGGAAAGGAGCTCGTGGAGCACCTCATCCTTCGCCACAACCTCGTCGAGAAGCTCCTCGTCGAGGTTCTGGACCTCGAATGGTACAAGGCCCACGAGGAGGCGGAGCGGATCGAGCACGTCATCAGTCCGGACGTCGAAGCGAAGCTGCTCGCCCTCTTCGGGCACGAGGGGAACTGTCCCCACGGCGCTCCGCTACGCGGGGAGAGCCACGAGGAGCGGCGCCGTCGCGGGCTCGTGCTCCTGGCGGAAGCCCAGGTCGGAAGCTCCGTCAGAATCGCCCGGGTCTTCGAACGCGACTCCGAGTTCCTGCGCTACCTCGACGGCAGGGGGATCGTCCCCGGTGCCATCGTCAGGATCGAAGACCGGAGCTACGACCAGGTTCTTCGCGTCCGGATCGGGGAGGACGAGGTTCACATGGCGAGCACGGCCGCGGAGAGAATCTGGGTCGAACAGATCTCTGGATCGGTGTAGAATCCGCCGCTGCTGGTGGGGCTTTTTGAGGCACCCGATCTGGCCGCAGGAGGAGCCAAGGGTTGACTGCACGCGACCGTGCGGGACGATCGGAAACGTGCAGGCTTCGCTGCCGGAAGAGACGAAATCCATTCCTTAAACCCTTTCAACAATTGAAGTAGCAATCTGGCCCGGCTGGCGGCATGGATGTTGCGTAACTGCCTCACTCCCATCCCGACAATAAGACCACAAAAGGAGAGGCTGGATGAACCGGACCCTGCGCATGAGCACGATCGCCCTCGTGCTCGGGACGATTCTCCTCGCGGGCGGCTTCGCCGTTCCCGCCGCGGCACAGAGCTCGAACTCCCGTGACTTCCAGAATCGCCGCCGCGCGCTGCACGAGCGGTGGAAGAATGCGCGCTCCCCGGAAGAAAAGCGCGCCATCCTCGAAGAGTTCAAGAAGCTCGTGCTCGAGGAGTCGGGCCCTTCCGGACTGGGCGGGGGAAGCGGCCTTCCCACTCCGGCCGACCTCAACCGCATGACGCAGCCGCTCGGCCTCTCCCCGTCCCTGGGGCTCGGCCTCTCTCTCGCCTCGGACGGGAAGATCACCGACCGGGACGTGCAGATGCTGATCGGGCTCGCGTCGAAGGACGGCATCACGGACGAGGAGAAGAAGCAGCTCGCGGAGCTCCGCGATGTCTTCAAGGACACGATGTCTCCGGAGACCCTTGCCCGGCTCGAGGAGACCCTGAAAACGGATGGCGGCACCCACTACGTCCTCAACACCGAGAACAAGACCTGGACGTCCACCTACTTCCCGATGGCCGGGAGCGGTATCGACGATCCGGGGAGCGCCGAGAGCAACCTGTGGGCCAAGGACGGCGCGCTCAACAAGATGGACAAGGTCTTCGAGAAGCGGAACGGCCGCCCCGGCACGAACCTCGAGCGCGAACGGCGACCGTCCCTGAACTGGCTCGCGGGCAAGGACGACGGTTTCTGGGTTCCGGAGCGGTCGGTCCGCGAGGACGACTTCGAGCGGACCTCGGGGGTGGACTGGAACGGGAACGGGAAGATCGACCCCGACGTCAAGGTCGACTTCCTCGACGCCCGCAACAACTTCGCGATCGAGCGCGACCGGAACGGCCGGCCGCTCAAGGACGACAAGGGCCGTCTCAAGCTCAAGGGAGACGGCAAGACCGATTCGAGTCTCGACACGGGCTGGTGGGGCCGCTGCAATAACGTCGGCGCCGCGGGCACGATCTTCAAGGAGCCGAAGCGCCCGGTCACGATCGAGGGGAAGGACGGCCCCGTGACCTTCTCCGCCACCGAGATCAAGGGGCTCCTCGCGCTCTATAGCGACACCATCGTGAATCGCGGGACGCAGGGCGCGGGAAACCGGTACGACAACGAGCCCGACTTCCTCGTGCTCAAGGACGGCACCCAGCTCCGGGGCGACATCGAGAACGCCGGGGAGATCGACTTCAACCGCAAGGGCATGTGGCATGCCACCGGGAGCCAGGGGCTCGAGGACTTCATGGTCCTGGACGCCGACAAGCTCAAGGAGGCCGGAAAGCCGATCCGCTTCCGCGACATGGCGACGGGCGAAGTGAAGGAGTACAAGCCCGAAGACGTCCGCATGATCGCCAAGGAGGACAAGGAACAGGACATGGATGCGAGCGTCTTCCACAACACGATGACCGAGTGGCTCGCCGACGGCCGCGGCGGCGTCCTGGAGATGGACCCCGGCTCCCATGTCTGGAACTACAACTTCGAGTCGGCCGACGTTCGCGAGACGAAGGAGCGGCCGCTCTGGGCGCCCGAGAACCGCGACCAGCTCCGCGGCTACAAGGGCCCCCCCGGCGACGGCGAGATCCGCTATGTCGAGGCGAACATGAAGTACAATGGCGGCAGCGGATCGAAGTCGTACCGGTACTGGCTCGAGGAGAAGGACGGCAAGATCGTGAACAGCGGATGGGCCGACCGGAACCCCGACTTCATGTGGCGGCCCGCCCAGCCCGAGATCGACTGGTCGCAGCCCGTCCCCGAGCTCCCCGACCTCGACCCCGCGGTCATCAAGGAGCTCTACGAGAAGAGCACGGCGGACGAGCCCGCGACCGGAGGCTCCGGTTCCGGCACGGGCAACTAGAGTCCCCTCGACCCGCGATTGGAGACACGAAGGCCATGCAGAAGTTTTCGATTCTCTCCAGCATCCTCCTGGCGCTCGGGGCCCTTCCGGCCACGGCGGACGACCTCGACACCGTGATCAACCCCATCGAGGACGCCAAGGTCGGCGAGTGGGCCGAGTACCGCTCCGAGGTCATCGTCCACTCTCCCGAAGGCGAGGACATCCAGGAGGCGGTCTCGCGGGTCGAGGTCGTCGCGGTTGTGGGGTTCCGTGTCGAGCTCCAGGTGACCGAGGGCGAGGGCGACACCAAGAGCGAGCAGGTGATCCACCTTGTCAGCTCGGACCCCGTCCTCGCCCAGCTCACCGGCGGTTACACGGAGGTCAAGGTCGAGGCGAGCGAGGCCGAACGGACCGATCTCGAGCTTGGCGGCAAGACCTACCGGACCCAGAAGGTACACCTCGTGTTCACCGGCAAGGGTCGCATGCACGGGATGACCGTTCCCATGCGCGTGGATCAGACCGTGTGGTTCTGCACCGACGTCCCCGCGACCGGACAGGTCCAGTCGATCTCGAAGATCGAGTTCGAGCTCTTCAGCCAGAAGATCGTCCAGGAAGTCAACACGACGCTCTCGGGTTCCTCAGCAGGCTAGCCTGGCACACCCAGTTCCATACCGATCCCATGGAGGCATCCATGATCCCGCTCCGCTCCGGCCCCACCAGGAAGGGCGCGAGCATGACCGAGTACATCATCATCGTCGTGCTCGTCGCCGTCGCGCTCATCATCGCGGTCACGATGTACGGGAAGACCGTCGAGGAGAAGCAGATGGAATCGGACGTCACGGTCGATATGGAGCTCGACGCCGCGCCGGGGAACCCGTAGCGCGCAGATCGAACTAGACGAGAGAGATGCGGGCTAGAACCGCATCGCCACCATCTTGATCTGCGAGAGCTCCTCCATCGCGAAGGCGAGCCCCTCCCGCCCGATCCCGGAGTCCTTCACCCCTCCGTACGGCATGTTGTCCACCCGGAATGTCGGGTAGTCGTTCACGATCACCCCACCCACGTCCAGACTCCGCACAGCCTCCTGAACCCGGCCCAGGTCGCGCGTGAACACGCCTGCCTGGAGACCGTACGCGGACGCGTTGGCGCGGGCGATCGCCTCCCCGAAGGTCTCGTACGCCGCGAGGACCGCGACCGGACCGAACACCTCCTGGCAGGAAACCCTCGCGTCGTCCGGCACGTCCACCAGGACGCACGGCGGCAGTACGTTCCCGCGCCGAGCCCCTTCCAGGAGCGCCCGGGCACCTCTTCCTTTCGCCTCCACTATCCAGGCTTCGACCCGTTTCGCCGAGTCCTCGTCGATCATCGGACCCACGACCGTCTCCGGCCGCGCCGGGTCCCCCACCGGGAGCTTCCGCGCCGCCTCCACGAACCGCTCGCAGAACTCCGCGAAGGCGGGCCTCTCGACGTACACCCGCTGCACCTTGATGCAGACCTGCCCCGCGTGCGCGAACGCGCCCAGCGCGAGCCTCTCCGCCGCCCAGGCAAGCTCCGCGTCCGAGTGTACGATCGCCGCCGCGTTCCCGCCCATCTCCAGGAGGACCTTCTTCTTCCCGGCGCGCTCCTTGATCCGCCACCCGACCCGGTCGCTCCCCGTGAACGAGACCGTCTTGAATCGTTCCTCCGCGACCATCCTCTCGGCTACCACGACCGGCGCCGGGAGGACCGAGAGCGCCCCCTTCGGCCACGCCGTCTCTCCGACGATCCCTGCAAGGAGCAGCGCCGCCGCCGGCGCCTGCGGCGGCGGCTTCACCACCACGGGGCTCCCCGTGGCGATCGCCGGCGCTACTTTGTGCGCCACGAGGTTGAGCGGAAAGTTGAACGGCGCGATGGCGAGCACCGGCCCCCTCGGCACACGCACGCAGTACCCGAAATAGCCCTCCGTCGCCTTCGTGACGTCGAGCGGCACCAGCTCGCCCGCCGAACGCCCCACCCCCTCCGCCGCCATCCGGAACGTGAGAGCCGCCCGTTCGACCTCTCCCCTCGCGAACTTCACGGGCTTCCCGCTCTCCTCGACGATCGCACGGGCGAACTCGTCCGCCCGCTCGGCGATCCTGCCGGAGGTCGTGCGGAGGATCTCGGCCCGCGCGTGAACCGGCAGCCGTCGAGTCTCTTCGAACGCCCGCGCGGCCTCCCGCGCCGCCTCGTCCGCCTCCTGTTCGGTCGCCTGGGCGACCTGGCGGACCGGCTCACCGGTGAACGGGTTCGTGATCGTCGCGCGCTGGCCGGTTTCGACCCAGCGGCCGCAGAGGTAGAGAGGTTCCGTGCGCATGGCTCCCTTGGTCGCGATTGTATCCCAGTGGAGTGCTCGATCAGCCCCTCACATCATCACCGATTGTGCACGCACGGGCGCGACAGCGTTGACAGAAAATCCTCGCGGCGATAGACTGACGACGTGAGAGTCGAAGACCTGCGGGCACTCGTCAACCGGCGACCGTTTCGCAGGTTCGAGGTCACGTTGACGAGCGGCGATCGGCTCCACGTGGTCCACCCGGAGTGCATCGTCATCGGGGATTCTCTCGCGCTCCTCCTCGATCGAGAGAATGGGGAGGAGAGGCCCGCGTTCTTCTACAAGACGAAATTGCGGCGTATCGGCTGCTACCGCGAGGGCGGGAACGGAAGCGGAGGGGGTGACCGAAGGAAGGGGCGCGTCTCCCTCGGGCACGGGGGGCGCTTGCTCCACGGGAGGAACATCGAGGACGAGACGGGGATGTCTCGCTACAGGAATTGGTGTAACAGCGCGGAGGCGGGGAGGTGCGAGTCCAGGGAGCCGGTGGGGCATCATGAGGGGATGGGGCTTGGTATTACTTCCGCAATCGGTACTACGATCCTCAACACGGGCGGTTCGTCGCGAGGGACCCGCTGGGGATGTGGGGCGATCCGTCGCAGATGGGGAATGCGTATACCCTCGCGGTGGAGAATGCGGTTAATGGGGTGGATCCGTGGGGTCGCGTAGAAATCAAGCTTTACACTGAGTCTGACCTGGAAAAGTACCTCCAGAGCGAGGACCCGGATATCTGTATGCAGGGACAGCTTCTTTTTGGAACGGCCATCCTGAGCCCCACAGGCAGAGTGACCGCTCGGAAGGAGAAAGACGAGACAGTAGACGATTTCCTTCGCTTCTTCGGCGCCGATCCCACTAAGATATCTCCCGAGCAAAGGGCCCAGATCGAGCGCGGCGAGTGGGTCGAGATGCCTGTCATGTCAGCGTCCTTCGTCGCAGCAGGGCTGCACAAGCAGGGCAAAGCGACGCAAGGCAACAAACTCAGCGAGTTTATGGACAGGTGCGACGATACGCCTGATCGCGTCATTGACTGCATAACCTTCGTTCTTCAGTACCACGAGCTCGTCCCACAAACTGCCACCGAACAACCAGAGCCCGAGACGATAGAGGGCGCATGGGAGGAGGGCGAGGAACACCCTGGCGGGCTTGGCACGGCAATGGAGCGGGTGCTCGAACGGAAGTTTGCGGAGGTGGGGACCTGCGAGTATGGGGAGGGCGGCCTGACACTGAAAGGCACCCCTCAGCGCGGAGATGTCATCAAGATCGGCTCGGGAGATACAACTCACTACGCGATCTACTTCGGGAAGAGCACTACTGGACAGCACTACGTCATCTCCAGGGAGGGTTGCGGGGGGCTGTTCACGATCTCTACTCTCGAGAGATTAATGACGAGGAAGGCATACGACCCTGCAACCAAGCGTGTGGATCCTGCTCCACCGGAAAGCGGTATCTGTCATCTTTGGGGACGCTCCACGAGACGGCTCTCGCGACCCTTCCGAGGACCTCAGGAAGACCGCTGAACGATCTTCAAGCGCGTCAAGCTGACCCTCGTGGTGGTCTTCCGGGCCCTCTTCGAGGGCCTCCTGGAGCGATGAACGGCCTACGCGGGTAGACCGTCTCCCAGGACTCGCTCTCGAGCGCGGGTCCGACCTACGCCGTCGCGGAGGCCGAGGACGTCACCCGGCCTTTCCGCGGTACCACGGCGGGAAGCTGCCGGCAGGGAAGACGACGGCGAAGTCTCCGGCGCGGAACCGATCGGAGGCGACCCGGTAGAGCGCGACGAACTCCGCGTACTGCCGGCGGTGCTCCTCGCGAGCCTCCCGGGTGGCCGCGTGACAGAGGGGTCGGGGGCTCTTCTTGGAGTGTAGCGGGCGGCTCTTCGGATCGGCAGCGAGAACCCGTCGCCGACCCAGGAGCTTTCGTCCCTCTCTCCGGCGTTCGTCACGGATTTCGTCCTCCCCCTCTCGGACGAGCTTGCGCATGGTCCTCGCGCGCTCCTTGGGTGCCATGTCCTCGAGACCCGGCAGCACGGCGAGCGGGAGGGGGATCTTCTCCTGGAAGGGAGACCGATCGTCGGGACAGCCGGCGGCGTGCCAGGCGGTGCGATCGAAGACGACGACGGTGCGGACGTGG
>JACQVV010000442.1 GCA_016209595.1 Planctomycetota bacterium | reverse complement strand
GGGCGGGCTCCACTACATCGTGCAGGAGTTCGTGCCCGGCCAGACGCTCGAGGAGCTCCTGAGGAAGCGCCCGATCGACCCCGAGCGCGCGGCCGAGATCCTCCTCCAGCTCGCCCAGGCCGTGGGCCATGCCCACGCGAGGGGCGTGTTCCACCGGGACGTGAAGCCGGAAAACGTGCTCCTCGACCGATCCGGGGCGGCGAAGCTCACCGACTTCGGCCTCGCACGCCGGGTCGGGGAAGCGACGCTCACGCAGACGGGGGTCGTGTTCGGGACGCTCGCCTACATGGCGCCCGAGCAGCTCGACGGGAAACCCACCGCGCTCTCGGACCTCTACGGGCTGGGAGCGACGCTTTACGAGATGCTGACGGGGGAGCGACCTTTCGGCGCCGAGACCCACGCCGCGATCGTGAGGAGCATCTTCTTCGAGGAGCCCATCCCGCCCCGGCAGGTCGTCTCGGGTGTGCCGGGCGATCTCGAGGCGATCTGCCTCCGCTGCCTGGAGAAGAACTCCGAGCGGCGCTACCCCTCGGCCTCGGCGCTCGTGGCGGACGTCCTCGCGTTTCTCTCCGGCGCGCCGGTCTCGGCCCGAGAGGCAGGGGGTCCAGCGAGATGGGCCCACGCGAAGGTGAAGGGGGGCCCCACGACCCACTTCGACCGCGAAAGGGCCTTTCCAGCGCCGAGCGAGGAAGGGGCGCACGACCGTCCCGGCGGGCCGGTGGCGGAGAGCTCCGTGGAGAGCACCGCGAAGCCCCGGCCTGCTCTAGAGGTCGAGCCGGGCGAGGGCGAGCGCCGCTGCCCGAACTGCCGGGAGATCATTCCCGCGCGCGCCGGGAAGTGCGAGCGGTGCGGGACCTTCTACTGCCCGAACTGCGCTGGCGAGGTCAAGATCGGCGAGGTCCGTTGCCCGCGATGCCGGCGGCTCCTTTTCCGTCCCACGCCTTCCCGCTGGTGGAGCTCCCGGGACCGAGCGTCCCGCTGCCGCCATTGCCGCGCCGTGCCCGGCGGGGCGTTCGACCACTGCTATTCCTGCGGCGCCCCCTTCGGGGCCGCAGAGCGCGTGAAGAGCGACTCCAGCCGCGTTGGCCGGGCTGCGGAGTCCCCGGAAGGCGAGGCGATCGCGAACGGACTCGCAGCGTGGATCCTGGGGCTCGCCTCGATGTCGGTCGCGATCGTCTTCCTCGACCCGCGAACCGAGCTCCTGGGAACGCTCTGGAAGACCGGCACCTGGGTCGCGACGCTCGCTCTCGCCGGACGCGGATTCCTGCTCGCCCTCCGGAAGGTGCGAGAGGGAGGCCCCGGGCTCCGGGGCGCGATTGTTGCGCTCGCCGTCTGCGGGCTCGTCTCCATCGCCCTCGTTCTCCCCGGGATCCTCATCCCGGCGATCCTGGGTGGATCATGAGGAGTGCGGCTGCTACCGCGACGCTCCCGCGATGAGGAGCACCACGATCACGAACGTGACGGGCGGAAGCGCGATATCGACAATCCCGAGAATGACGCCGGTCGTGGCACTTCCAGGCACCGACATGCCGACCGCTTTCGCCTCGCTGGACGCCTGCATGCCGCTGACCACGGCGACGATACCCAGGACGATGGACGCGCCCCACGACGGGAGGGCGCAAACCGCGAATCCCGCCCCGTAGAGGACGAGCCCCAGGAGCGACATCGTCAGGCTGGACGTGGCCTTCCCGCTCGCCCTCCCGACGGCCGCACCACGACCGGCACTTCGCCGCTGGGCCTTCGATGGGGGCCTTCGTCCGTCGAGGAACTCACCGCAGTGCTTGCACTTCTTCGCGACTGCCTGGATCGCCTCCCCGCAGAACGGGCAGGGCTTGGTCGATCCGCCCGCCGGGGAAAGCGGAGGAGGGACGGATGAAGGCGGGAGAGGGGCAGGAGGGTGAGCGGCGCGCGCGGGGGCGCGCGGGGGAGGGGGCGCGGGAGGGAGAGGGGGAATGAGGGTGGGTTCCTCGTCGACGAAGTCGAGCCCGAGAGGCTGGGTCGGCGCTCCCGAAGAGGGGTCGGGGACCACGACGCGCTCTCCGCATCGGGGGCATGTCGCCGCCTTCCCGATCTTCGACTCGGGCGCGAGGAGGTGCTTCCCGCACGGGCACTCGAACTTGATCGGCATCTGCCTTCTCTAGTCTCCTCGTAGCCGGTTGAATTCCCGGGCGTCGTGGGCGGGGAAGAGCCGCACCTCGGCCGCGTGTCTGCTCGCGAGGGCCCGGAGGCGCTCGAGCGTCTTCCATCTCGCGGCGCGGTCGGCCGCCACCCCCCACTGGAAGATCGCGAGTCCCGTCGGGCACCGCGGCCGCTGGGGGTCGAGCATCCGCTGGTCCATGTAGGAGTCACCCGCGTGGAGGAGCCATGCGTCCGAGCGCCGGACGGCCACGCCCGCGTGGCCCAGCGTGTGGCCGGGAAGGGAGACGAGGACGAAGTCGGACAGCTCCCGGTCAAGATTTCTCGCGCACTCGAAGCCGAACCACGGCTCTCCCTCCGGGCGGTGAAGCGCCCAGCGCGGTCCGTGCCCCCAGTGAAAGGGACGATATCGGCTCCCCCCGAAACGGCCGTCGCCCGCCATGGCGGCCCGGTGCTCCGTCTCAAAGACGTGGACGGTCGCGCCCGGGAAATCGGCAAGCCCGCCCGCGTGGTCTACATCGAGGTGGGTGAGAAGAACGTCCGCCACATCCTCGGGACGGTATCCGAGCCGGGCGACCTGGCGGAGCGCGGTCTGCTCGGGGTCGAGGACCGGCCGGCCGGAGAGGATGAAGATCGTCCCGAGCCTCCTCTTCGGGTCGGCGAGATCCGCCGTCCCGAACCCCGAGTCCACGAGGACGAGCCGCGTATCGGTCTCGACGAGAAGACAGTGCGTGACGATGGTCCCCGTCGCGACAAGGCCCCCGTCCCCGTCCACGAATCGCCGGCCGTACGGCCGGAAGGTCGCGCAGTCGAGGTGGTGGATTCTCCGGACGGCCACGGGGTCATTCTATGCTGACGGGAGCGGGCGCCAGACGCATCTCTCGCATCGCCGGGAGGAAGAGGAGGCAGGTGAGCGCGCGCGGGACGAACGAGGCCACGAGGACGAGGTGGAACGGCCTGGCGAATGGGACGCCGAGCACGGACGCGCCGGCCGGGGCCGCATCGAAGAGCAACCCCCCGAGGAGGGCGCCCAGGAGGACCCCGCTGTTGCAGAAGAAGGTGTAGTACGCGGTGCAGCGGGCCCGCTTGGGGGGGGTGACGCAATCCAGGATGTAGTTCCCGCTCGCGAGCTGGAAGGCGGAGAAGACGAGCCCGTCGAGCGCCTGGACGCCGAAGAGCCACCACCGTCCGGACGAGACGAGCCAGAGGAGCGGGATCGCCGCGATCCCGAGCGATCCGAGCGACAGGACGATCCGGTTTCCCACGCGGTCGGCGATCCGGCCCCACAGGGGCTGGGTCGAGAAGAGGACCAGGAGCTGGACGTTCAGCGCGACCATGTAGTCGGTGTACGACCAGCCAAGGTCCTGGAGCATGTAGTAGCCGAAGAAGGGTCCGGCGATCGCGATCGCGCCCGAGATCGCCGCGGAGAAGAAGACGAAGCGGCCGTAGTTCGCCCGGGGAGCGCGCTTCACGAACTCGACCAGGGTGAACCGGTCAGCGGCCGATGGCGCGTACGCCGGATCGTGCATGAGGCCGAGATACCTGGCCGAGACGAGCCGAGCCACCAGGGAGCCGGCGAAGAGGAGGGCGAAGGCCCCGGCGAGCCACTCGCCCTCCTTGGCGCGATCGAGAACGAACGCGGAGCCGGCGAACGTGGCGAAGAGCGCGGTCCCGCACCAGAAGTTGCGGACGCCGAAGTAACGCCCGCGGCGTTCGGCCGGGACCACGTCGCCCATGATGGAGAACCAGGCCGGGACCGTGAAATGGACCGAGGCGAAATAGAGGACCTGGGACAGGACGAGAATCGCCACGCTCCAGGGGAGCGGGAAACCCATCGTCGCGACCACGAGGAGCCACGAGAGCGCCTGGACGACGGCTCCGGTCACGATGTACCACTTCCGGCGCCCTGCGCGGTCGACCGTGTTGGCTCCGAGGATCTGGCAAATGCCTCCGGCGAAGGCGGCGAGGCCGATCGCCAGCCCGAACCACCCCGCCGAGGCGCCCAGGAAAACCGCGAACGGCTGGACGTTCCGTTCACCCAGACCCTGCTGCACCGAGAACGAGGCCCCCTCCTTGACGGAGACCGCCATCGTGCGCGCGCGTTCCTCTTCGGTCATGGGAAACTCGGGGGGGACTCTTCGATCGAGGCGTGAGAGTGTACAATCCCCCCGATGAACGTGCAGAAGGCGATCCGGTCCGCTCTCCTCGCCGCCCTTTTCTCGCTCGCCGCCCTTCCGGCGCGCGCGGACGACCCGCCCTCGAAAGAGACGGGAGAGCTCTCCTGGTACAAGGGGAACACCCACACGCACACGCTCTGGAGTGATGGCGACGCCGCGCCCGAGGTCGCGGCGGACTGGTACAAAGCGCACGGCTACGACTTCCTCGTCCTCTCCGATCACAACATCCTCTCGGAAGGGGAGCGCTGGGTGCCGGTGGGAGAGGAGAAGAAAGATCGCGTGCGCCCCGGCGAGCTCGCGCGGCTGGCCGAGCGGTTCGGAAGCGAGTGGGTCGAGACGCGCGAAGTCGAAAGACGCCGCGAGATGCGCCTGAAGACCCTGGCGGAGCTCCGGGCCGCCTTCGAGGAGCCGGGGCGCTTCCTTTTTCTCCAGGGGGAAGAGATCAGCGACCGCTTCGACGGGAGGCCCATCCATCTGGGCGCCGTGAACATCGAGCGGCTGATCCGCCCCCAGGGGGGCTCGTCCGTCCAGGACGTGATCCGCAGGAACCTCGAGGCCACGATGCGCGAAGCGGAGCGCTCGGGACGCCCCGCGCTCGTCCACGTCAACCACCCCAACTTCGTGTGGGCCGTGACCCCCGACGACATCGCCCAGGTCCTGGAGGAGCGGTTCTTCGAGGTCCATAACGGCCATCCGAAGGTTCACAACGAGGGAGACGAGCACCACCCGGGGATGGAGGAGACCTGGGACCACGTGCTCGCGCAGCGGCTCGGAGTTCTCGGAGGAGAGCCCCTCTACGGCCTGGCGACCGACGACGCGCACAACTACTTCGCCGACGGCCCCCAGAGGTCGAATCCGGGCCGGGGCTGGATCATGGTCCGCGCCGCGGCGCTCTCCGCGGACGACCTCATCCGCGCGCTTCGGGCCGGCGACTTCTACGCCTCCTCCGGCGTCGATCTCGAGGACGTCGTGGCCGGTCCAGAGTCTCTCACTGTGAAGATCGCGACCCGGCCTGGAGTCTCCTACGTCACGCGCTTCGTGGGGACCCGTCTCGTGGACGGGAAGATCGGGAAGGAGGGAGAGATCCTCGCCGAGAGCCGGGACGCCCGCGCCGCCTATCGGTTCGCGGGCGACGAGCTCTACGTCCGGGCCGTCGTCGTCTCCGACCGGCGGCGGCCCAACGGCTACCCGGGGGACGACATCGAGAAGGCCTGGGTCCAGCCGGTCGTGATCTCGCGCGCCGGGAAATAGCCTCCGCCCGCAGTCGTTCAGGGGGAGGGGAACAGCGGGGCTCTGGCTCCTCTGTATGAAGTACGTCCCGGGGGTGGGACGCTCCAGGACGTTGTTGCCTTGGCGAGCGTCGTTGGCGCTCCCGAGAGGTCGGGCCGGTTCGTCCTGGCCGCCGTCGATCGAGTCCTCGCCGGGATGGGTCTCGCCGCCTGGCTCGCGCGGGCGATTCGTCGCGCCGTCGCAGCGCTGTCCGGTCCGATGGAGCAGCTCCAGCTTCCCGCGTAGGCCACCGTCGCGCCGGAGTGAAGCCTTGAAATGCCGCCGGCAAGGATCAAGATGGCCTGTCCATTTCCTCCTATGAAGGAAGATCGATGAAGATCCCCGGCGGCCCCGCGATCCCGCGCATCTGGCAGATCCCGGCGGCCTTGTTCCTCTTTCTCCTGGGGATGGTCGCGCTCCGCGAGCTCCCCTACCAGGCAGAGCCCGAACGGACGCCGGGCACGGCCGAGGCGGCCTACTACTCGATGGGGCTCTTCCTGGGGATGGAGAATCCGATCGGCTTCCCGCGCGAGGGTCCCCCCTGGGCGGTCTGGCTCGCGCGCCTCGTCTACTTCGGCTCGCCCCTCATCCTCGCCTCGGCGGTGATCGAGGGGGTCGTGGGCTTCACTCGGCGGTTCGCCAAGGTCTACCTCGCCAACCCGGAGAAACAAGTCGCCCGCATGGACGGGCACTACGTCCTCTGCGGGCTGGGGAAGCACGGAAACATGCTGGTCGATCTCCTCTTCGCCGCCGCCCCGGACAAGGCGAGGAGACCCGACGGGGGCCCGAACATCGTCATTGTGGAGAGGAACGCGGAGAACGAGTACCTCGTGGACATGGAGACGCGGCGGATCCCAGTCATCATGGGGGACATGACGGTCGCCGACACGCTCCAGCGCGCCGGGATCGCCCGCGCGCGGAAGAAGATCGCGATCTCGGGCGACGACATCGCCAACCTCGACGCCGCCCACATCGCCCGGAAGCTGAACCGCGACGTCGCGGCGATCTGCCAGGTGACCGACGTGCAGCTCCAGAAACTCGTCCACCAGGCGGCGAAGCTCGAGATCGACACCTTCAACAGCTACGACGTCGCCGCCAAGAACCTGATCCAGATGGAGATCCGACCCCAGGTGGGGGCCGCGCAGGCGCCGCTTTTCGTGCTCGCCGGCATCGGCCGCTTCGGGCGCATGATGGCCGAGAACCTGATCCGCACCTTCGGCGACCGAGCGCTCAAGATCCTGATCGTGGACCGGAAGGGCGAGCACATCGGGCGCGTGCTCCGCGGGACCATGCCGGAGGGCGAGAAGTACTTCCCCGAGGGGTCGATCTACGAGGCCGACATCATGGACCCTTTCGTCTGGCGCCAGATCCGCGACGAGAACGACGTCTCTCACGGCACGATCGTGATCTGCACGGACAACGACGTCTCGAACATCAACACGGCCCTCATGATCGAGGACCAGATCGGGCGCGACATCCTGGTCGTCTCCCGCATGTTCCGCGACGTCTCGTTCATGGAAGGCCGTGAGGGGCGCTTCAAGATCGCCGTCCTCTCGAAGCTCATCGAGAAGGGGATCCTCGAGTCGATCGGCGAGCGCGCCCCCGCCGGTATCGCCGTGGGTGAGCGAGCTGTCGTCGGAGGGACATAGGAGCCCATCCATAAACCAGGACCAGAAACCCGGACCAAGGGGCTGTGAGGGAATAAATGCGTCAACACCGAGGCCGAGCGAGGCGCCGCCAGGCAAGGCGCGCCGACGAAACAACCCAACGGAGTCGGTTGTTGAGGAGGCGCAACGCAGCCTGGCGGCGCCGCAGCCGG
>JACQVV010000437.1 GCA_016209595.1 Planctomycetota bacterium | reverse complement strand
CGTCCAGAGGAGATCGCTCCCGGCGACGATGGGAAGCGTCTCCGACTCGTACCAGCCGTCCCCCGCCGGGTAGTAGCGACCCGCGCCGTAGGCGGCGGCCGCCCAGGCGGCGTCCACCTTCTCGGGGAGGGTCACGAGCTCATCGAAGGTGGCGTCGGCGCCAGAGGCGGGCGTCTCCCCTGGCGCAGCGGTTTGCCCGGGCCACCCTGCTCCCGCCCGATTCCTCACGAACGGAGGCCGGTCTTGCATGGGGGCGTCTGCGAAACGAGGCCCGGAGGCCGGAGGGAGAGAGCCAAAGAGGGAACTGGAAAAACGGCTAGGCCCATCCTCCTCCGCACTGATTGTGCTTCTCTAACACGCGGAGTTTTTTGGTTCTGAGTATCTGGCCTCTGCTTCCCCGTCACACCGAATCGCGGGGACTCTCTACTCCTCCCGAGCCATCTCCCTCAAGAGCGACGCAACCTCCGCTCGGGCATGGCGCCATTCTTCGTCCGGAAGCTCCGGGTCTCTGGTCCTGGCCAGCGCTGCCCGGAGCTTCTCCCCGAGGGCGGCGAGTTTGTCCTGCCGTGAGGGGGCGCCCGACCGAGCTGCCTCGAACTCCTCGACGACGGCCCGGAATTGATCCTCGGGAAGATCCTGCCGATAAAGGCCTGCTTCCAGCAAGTCGTAGAACTCCGATCGTCGCGACTGCAGAATCCACAGGAGCATGCTCCCGCTTGCCCGCGGGTTGGAGTCGAACACGGACAGGGCAACGAGCTCCCGCGCCAACCGAGGCTCGAATCGCGCATCACCTAGAGCGGTTGTGACATCTTCCTGCACCCACGAGTCCCTTTCCCGGACGAGCCACTCCTTCAGGTCCGACTCGGCATCGGGATCGGTTGCTGCAAGCCGCAAGAGGGAAGAGTACGCCGCGCTCCGGACGGCGCGCTGGGGTCCCGTGATCACTTCGCTTGACTGTTCCATCTCCAGCTGGGCAACCAAAAAATCCCGGACTGCGGAGTAGGGATAGTGGGCCGCGGCCCGTGCCACGATGGCTCGCTCCGGTGTGCCGCCGTCCCGTCCCTTCTCGGATAGAAGCTGCCAGTCCCCCTCCTCGCGGAAGGCCGCCAGGGCAAGGATGGCGGCCCGCTCGACCCGGACGTCGGGCGAGCCCATGACCCACTCTCGAAGGCGTTCCTGGACCGCGCGATCGCTCGTAGCCATGTCGATCCAGCCAGGAGCCACCTGCAGAATTCGACTTGCCCTGTCGTTCTCCGGCGGGGCCTGCGTGAACCCGACCCCCGGTTGGCCGTCCGATCGGAAACTCCGCAGGTAGAACCTGGACGTGCCGGACATGGCCGCCATGGCGGCAAGGTGGCGGAAGGGATGCGCATCGCCGAGGAGGACTTCCCGCACGACCCGATACGACTCCTGACGCAATGATGAGTCGCCATCAACGATGGCCGGGAGGAAGGAGAGGAGTGCCGCCTGGAAGGCGATCTCGACCGGAGAATCGGTGGAAGGGTCCTGCGCGGCGAGAACGTAGTCGTATGCGCGACGCCGTTCTCCGGCCTTGAGAAAACGCTGGATCATCTCCGCCGCTACCTCGATCCTTTGACTGAGCTCGAAATAGCGGCGGTACATCTCCTTCGACGACAGGCTCCCTCTCCCCGAGTCCTGGTCCACGGGATCGACCCCGGGCTCGTCTTCGAGATCGGACCGGGATCCCCCCTCCTGCGAGGAAGCGCCGGGATCGAGAGGAAGGCCCTGCTGAGCGAGTTGAGCTCCCCCGGCGCCACCGTTCGAAGGAAGACCCTGGCCGGACGACGGCAAGTCCTCCGGTTGGGACGAGGCGTCGCGACCCGCGCTGGCATCGCCCGAAGGCCATGCGAGATAGAAGATCGCCAACGCCCCAGCTGCTGCCCCCGCGAGGAGCACGAACCTTCGAGTGCGTATTCTCGTCATCGTGTCCACCGGGAATCGCGCAAAGGCGCGGACGGGCTGTCCGGGATCCGGGCTACCCACCCGTATCCGGGAACACGACGGGACAGGATCCGTGGTTGCCTTCGATCTGCAGGACGCAGGAGAGTTCTTCCCCGTCCGCACAGGTGTGCGGGTCGACGTCACCATCACCATCACCGGGCCCGACGACTACTCCCGTAGGCGTACCGAGGACGTTGACCGTATAGAGAACCTCGAAGGCATCGTCGAGGTTCGTCTGGATCTCCACGTCCTCTAGAGTCGACTCGATCTCCGCGGTCATTGACTTCAGGGTCAGCTCGGCATCGTAGTGTGACAGGACGACCCGCGTTGACGATCGGGTGCCCCTCGTGCCGATTCCCAGGAGGGTCCGCCTCGCCACCGGGAAGAGTTCGGTGGCGGTCGTCGTGGAGCCATCGGGGTTCGTCTGCCTGAACACGATGACGATCGCGATCTCACTGAAGAACGAGAGCGAGCTCGTGCCCTGGTGGAGGACATCCACCGTGGCCTGGGCGTCGAGACGAGCTGAAGTGTCCCCCCGAGGAGTGTCCTTGGCGCGGCGGGCCGAATCCGTGTCCCAAGGCCCCACCGTCGTCACACGACCGGAGATCACCTTGATGTCGACCGAGCAGCCCGCGCCGGTCCCCTGCGCGACCACAATCGGCACAGCCACCGCGAAGACGGCGAATGGGAGGCAGAACGTCAGACACACGCTGAAGGCTCTAGTCCGCGACATGGCCGTTCTCCTGCTTGTAGCAGCTCCTCTTGTTGATCCTGTCGGGCCCTCTTGCGCCGAGCGACATGATTGAATGCTTCACCGGGGGTCCTCGTCAAGCAAATTCTGAAAAAAAGCAGGCGCGTGCTCCGAACGGTCGCCCCCCGGATCCCTCTTCGCCCGCACCTCCCCGCAGCCGCCCGGCTCGTTATCGAGCAGGCCAAGACCAACGCGAGCCCGGGCGAACGGGTCGAGTTATACGTCACCGTCTGCCAGGGGACTCGCGAGCGGATCGTCTGCCCCCGGGCCATCCGCTTCTAGATCGTGGATCGACCTCGTGTCCTGGGGGCTCCTCAATGATAGGATGCGCCCGGTGGAGGGACGCAAGATCAGGCTGCTCGATCCGACGCCGCAGGGCAGGGGGGACCTCTTTGCCCGGCTCGTGAGCGGCGTGTTCCTGGCCCTGGGTTACGACGACCTTCGCTACGAGATCCAGAAAACCGGCCGCGAGGTCGACCTCCAGGGCCGGCACCGGACGGAGAACCGGCGATTCGTGGCCGAGTGCAAGGCGGAGAAGAAGCCGATCGGCGGCGACGACATCAACAAGTTCGTCGGGGTCCTCGACGTCGAGCGGCGTCGGGACCCCACTCCCTGCGTCGGCTACTTCCTCTCCCTGTCCGGCTTCAAAGAGACCGCCCGGGAGCAGGAGAAGGAGGCCGGCGGAGAGCGCGTCATCCTCCTTGGCGAGGACCGGATCGTAGAGGAGCTCGTCCGTGGCCGTCTCGTGCCCTCCCCGGAGGATGCGGCCGAGCAGGCCGGACGTGCCGCTGCCGCCGGACCGGAGGGGCTCCAGATGGA
This sequence comes from Planctomycetota bacterium, assembly GCA_016209595.1. GTDB lineage: Bacteria > Planctomycetota > JACQVV01 > JACQVV01 > JACQVV01 > JACQVV01. The sequence goes on along the minus strand of JACQVV010000437.1, from coordinate 5,459 downwards.
GATCGGACTGGGGCTCCTGGGCCATGTGCAGGGCTGGATCTGGCTCGTCTACTTCACGCGAGACGGCGAGCGGACCCACTTCGCCCTCGTCCACGCCGACGGGCACTCGCTCGCCGAATCACTCGCCGAGCGCATTGTCGAGGTCGATCGGGCCCTCGGCGGGGACCTCCACTCGCTGACCTACCTGGGTCCCCCAGACCGCGAAACACCCGAGGACGTCCGGCAAGCGTACTTTGCCTACCTCGCCGCCGAGTGCGGTTCGATCGAACTGGCGACCGGCCTCCCCGCGGACCAGGAAGTGGGCTCCCGCCGTCCGGCCCTCGAGAGACTCTTCGTCTCGCTTCATCTCGAGCGAGTCGGCCCCGACACGACCCCCTCGAGCCAGATGGAGGCGGGTTCTCTCCCATCCCCCTCGGGGACTCGCGGTCGTCGCGAGACGACGGGGGCCGTCCTTTCCCGCGCGGCCCGCCTGGCCGTGCTCGCCCCCCCGGGCGGGGGCAAGTCAACCCTCCTCAAGCGACTCGCCCTCGCCTATGCCTTCCCCGAGCGGCGGGCCGAGGTCGCCGACGAGCTCCCGGAGCGCGGCTGGTTCCCTCTCTTCCTGCGATGCCGCCAGCTCGGAGAACTGGTCCGCGAGCCCATCATCCGGGTCCTCGACTCGATCGCCGGCCGGGCCGAGATGCCCGGCGGGACCGAGGCCTTCCGGACCCTGGTCCAGGACGCATTCCGGAGGGGGGATGCCCTTCTCCTGATCGACGGCCTCGACGAGATCGCGAGCGAAGGAGATCGGAGAGCCTTCGTCCTCCAGCTACGGACGTTGCTGGCCCTCTACCCCGCCGCGAGGATGGTCCTGACCTCCCGGGAGCCCGGCTTTCGCTCCGTGGCTACGGCACTCGCGGGAGAGTGCGAGGTCTACCGGATCGCGGAGCTCGACCAGGCCGACATCCGCCGCCTGACCGTCGCCTGGCACCGGGAGGTGGCCGGCGACCGGCCCGAGGTCCTGCGCCAGGCCGAGGAGCTGGCCGACCTCATCAGCCGGACCGATCGTGTCCGCCGCCTGGCGACAAGCCCCCTCCTCCTCACGACCCTCCTCCTGGTCAAGCGCTGGGTCGGGCAGCTCCCCACTCGCCGGAGCGTCCTCTACGAGAAGGCGCTCGAGGTCCTCCTCATGACCTGGAACACCGAGGCTTGGACGCCGATCGAGCGGGAGGAGGCCATCCCCCAGCTCGCGTTCGTCGCCTTCGCCATGATGACGGAGGGAGTTCAGCGGATCCCGGCGGGCCGGCTGACCGAACTTCTCAACCAGGCTCGCCATGAGATGCCCGAGATACTTCACCACGCGTCCTTGAGCGTGGACGACTTCATCCGGCGGGTCGAGCTCCGGAGCAGCCTCCTCGTGCAGGTTGGCCAGGAAGAAACGGACGGCCGGCTCCAGCCCGTCTACGAGTTCCGCCATCTGACGTTTCAGGAGTACCTGGCGGCGGTCGCGGTGACGGACGGCTACTATTCCGGCCGCCGGGACGAGGACGACCTCTTCACCGTGCTGGAACCACATCTCGACGCGCGAGAGTGGGAGGAGGTCGTTCCCCTGGCCGCTGTGCTTGCGGGCAGGCGCGCGGGACCACTCGTCGAAAAGACGCTCCGGCTGGCGGAGAAGAAGGCGGCCTTCCGGGGGGCAAGAGGCCTCCCCGACCACATCGCCCGGTGCGTTGCCGACGAGGCTCGGCTCTCACCCGAGCTGGTCGAGCGTTCGCTGGGGTTCCTCGCTCATCGGGTGATCTTCGGGCCTCCGCAAGACGCTTCCGATGGGCTTCTCTCTCTCATCCAGTCGAAGAACGGCCCACGGTTTCGGGAGATCCTCGAACAGGACTTCGTCGCCGGCACAGGGGATCTCAGTATCCTTGGCGGTAACCTGCTCAGCGTGGCGCTACTCTCCCTGGGAGCGGCACCACCCGAGCCCAACTACCGTTCACTCCAAAGCCTGCTCACTTCCGGCACCCTCATCGACCGCTGCTTGGGAGCGCTGATGGTCATGCATCTGGCCTATTCCGACTACAGGGAGCGCCCGCCCTACCCTGCCCTCGGGGAAGTCGATGCCCGGGCTTTCGAGGCTCTGGGCGACCGACTTGTGCCGCTCGTCGGTTCGGAGAATGTCGCCGAGCACTTTGCGGCCAGCTGGGCTCTTGCCTGGCTCGGAACGCGCCGCACGTGGAGTCCTGTCCGCAGTCTGGGCGTCCTCCAGCGGCTCTTCGATCTCTGGACTGGATCCGAGAACGAGCAGTTCCAGAAGATCGCGGCCTGGGCTCTGGGCTCTCTGCCACTGGTCGATCGCGCGTCCCGTCCCCTTGCCCAGCCCTCTCCAGCAGTCGAAGCCACGCTACGAAGACTCGCAAGTGAGGTGAGTCTATATGCCGGGGCCGGAGGGAAGACGAAGGCAGGACTTGTAGCATCTTCCTACTACCTGGGGATTCCGTGGACCGACGAGGAGCTGGTGGACTACGTGAAGCTCGTGTTCCCCGCCAGCGATTATCGCGACCATGCAGAGTCCATCCTGCGAGGCCTCGGTCGTCCCCCGCGGAGACCTCCCGGAGCGGGCGAGCCATGAGCCAGATCACCTTCGAGACGGCGACCCATCTCGGAACGGCGCTGGCGACCCTCCTCGCCAGGCGCTACCTCACCGACCCCGGCGCCCGATACGATGCGGCCTCGGGGCTCGCCACCGGCAAGGTCCCCGATGAGATGGATCGGCGCGAGCTCGGCCGCCAGCTCGAGGGGATCGCCGACCGGATCGTCCGGCGGCTCCGTTCGTTCATCACCACGGCGACCCGGGTGCCATCGGACGTCGATGCCGAGGCCGTGGCCCGGGAGCTCCGCGCCGTTCTGGAGGTCCCTTTCGGGATCGAGCTGCTGGCCGGACGCGAGGCCGAGCCCGCCGGCCTGACCCGGCATCTTCAACAAGAGTCCTCCTCTCGTGCCGTCAAGCTCTCCGCAGCCCAGGCGAGGCTCCACGGCATCGCCCTCGAGAGATCGGTCCGCTTCCTCTTCCAGGCGACGACCGTGCTACCGCGGTTCGATGCCCTGCAAGTCCCGGAGGTTCTGACCCGGCTCGCCCACTCCGGACTCGACGTCGAGCTCGTCCTTCGCGCGGTCGAGACCGTCGAGGACCGGGTCGAGTCGCCGACCGGCGACTGGCGAGTCGAGGCCGATTACCGCATCGCCCTCATCGAGGAGGTCGACCGGGTCGATCTCTTCGGCGCCGACATCCCCCCCGAGGCCCAGCGAAACCTCCTGACCGAAGCGTTCGTCCAGCTCAACGTCACGGGGAGGGAAGACGGCGGCGAGGAGGAACACAGACTGCTGTCGTTCGAGTCACTGCTCGACCGGATGTCTGGCGACGGAGGCCGGCTGCTCATCCGGGGAGCGGCCGGCAGCGGGAAGACCACCCTCCTTCGCTGGGCCGCCCTCCAGGCCGCCGGTCTCGAGCGGACGAGAGAAGGATCCGGCTGGACTCTGAGGCGCTTCGACGAGGTGACGAAGGGGGAACTGGTACCCGAGCCCTCATGGCGGACCCGCGTTCCGATCCTCGTCTTCCTCCGGCACGTGGCCGAGGAGAGAATGCCGCGACCTGAAGATTTCCCGGCCCTTGTCGCGGGCGGACCCGGGCGCCCCCCGGAGACCTGGATCCGCTCCATCCTGGCGTCGGGCCAGGCCCTCGTCCTCCTGGACGGGGTCGACGAGGTGCCCCGGGCGGTTCGTGACGAGCTCGCCGAAGGCCTCCGGTCTCTCCTTGGCGCGTTCCCCGGAAACTCGTGGGTCGTGACCACCCGGCCGGATGCCGTGACCGTGGACTGGCTCGACGACATGGCCTTCCAGAAGGCCCGGGTAAGCCCTCTCTCCGTCCAGGACCGGGCTCGCTTTGTCCGGCAATGGCACAAGGCCGTGGAGGGCGAGCTGACGCGACGCGGCCGGCAGGCCGACCTCTCCCCCGAGGCCGAAGCCTTGATCGAGAACCTGGCCGAGAACCCGGCCCTCGGTCCCCTGGCGACCAACCCCCTCCTCTGCGCCATGATCTGTGCCCTCCATCGCGAGCGGCACCGGAAGCTCCCCGAGGATGAGAAGGACCTGGTCGAGGCCCTCTGCCACATGCTCCTTCACCGCAGGGAGCGGGAGAGCGGCCTCGACGCCTCACGCTTCCCCGAATCCTACCGCGAGCTCAACTACAGGCAGAAGCGAGCCCTGGTCCAGGAAATCGCGTGCAACATGGTCGAGACCGGGGTCTCGGCCGTGCACACCGACGTGGCCACCGCCTGGATCGCCGAGGCCCTCGCCCGGTTTCCGGGCCGTTCGGCGCAGGAGGCCGGCGTGGTTCTTGAAACGCTCATCGAACGGAGCGGGATGCTCCGCGAGACCGGCCTGGACCAGGTCGACTTCCTGCACAACACCTTCAAGGAGTATCTCGCCGGGGAGCGGCTGGCCGACGAGTCGAGGATCGAGGTGCTGGAGGAAATGGCGCTCGCCGAGGGATCGCACCGGGTCGCCCTCTTCGCCGTGGCCTGCAGCAACCTGAGCTTCGCGAGCGCCTTCGTCCGCCGCCTCCTCTACGCCCCGGCCAAGGGACCCGACGAGGAGAGGGCCCGCAAGGTTCTCGCCCTCCAGTGCCAGGCCGTGGCCCTCGCGCTCGACCCCGATCTTCTTTCCCGCCTCGAGGGGCTCGTGGCCGAGCTCTTCCCTCCCCGGAGTCTGGAGGACGCCGAGGCCCTGGCCCGGCTCGGCGACGCGGCCGTCCCCCACCTCGCCCGTCGCGAGGGCATGGCCGAGGAAGAGGCCGTGGCAAGCGTCCGGGCCCTTCGACTGATTCACACCGGCGCGGCCAGAAAACGCCTCCGGGAGTACCGCGACGCCAGGAGCTGGCCCGTGGCCGTGGAACTTGCGCAGGCCGTCAATCCGCTGGAGATCCCGCTGGTCCGCGAGCGCGTGCTCGAAGGAAACCAAGTGCCTCCCGAAATAGTGAGGCAGGTGACCGACCTCAGCCCGCTCGCCGGTCTCGAGGGCGTCACGACGCTGGACCTGACCAATACCTGGGTCTCGGATCTCGCTCCACTGGCCGGACTCTCCTCCCTCCAGAGGCTCGACCTCGACGGAACCCAGGTCTCGGATCTCGCTCCACTGGCCGGACTCTCCGGCCTCGAACGGCTCAACCTCGCCCGAACCCAGGTCTCGGACCTGGCTCCCCTGGCCGGGCTCTCCTCCCTCCAGAGGCTCGACCTCACCGGAACCCAAGTCTCGGACCTGGCTCCCCTGGCCGGGCTCTCCTCCCTCGAGAGTCTCGACCTCAGCGGAACTCAGGTCTCGGACCTGGCTCCCCTGGCCGGGCTCTCCTCCCTGCAGGGGCTCGACCTCAAGGAAACCCAGGTCTCGGACCTGGCTCCCCTGGCCGGGCTCTCCTCCCTCCAGGGGCT
>JACQVV010000436.1 GCA_016209595.1 Planctomycetota bacterium | reverse complement strand
GGGCTGTTCCCCTCCCCCTTTCATAGTTCACGCGCCCTGGAAGAGTTCCTTCACCCTCTCGGCGACGGCCGTGCCCATCTGGGAGCATTTCGAGGAGCCGCCCTGGTCGTAGGTCGCAACCTTGCCCGCGGCCATGACGTCGGCCACGGCGCGTTCCACGATTCCCGCCCCCTTCCGTAGCCGCTCGTCGCCGTACCGGTCGCCTAGCCACTCGAGCATCATCCGGACGGCGAGGATCGTGGCGCACGGGTTCACCTTGTCCTGCCCGGTGTACTTCGGTGCGCTCCCGTGGATCGGTTCGAACATGGCGTGCTCGTCCCCGATGTTTCCGCCGGCGGCGAAGCCCATGCCTCCCGCGGTCGTCGAGCCGTTGTCGCTCACGGTGTCGCCGACGAGGTTGGGCGCGACGACGATGTCGAACCATTCGGGGTTCCGGAGCTGCCACTGGCAGAAGGCGTCGAAGTAGGCGAAGTCGAGCGTGATGTCGGGGAACTCGCGGCCGACCTCCGTGCAGATCGTCCGGAAGTACTTGTGCGCGCCCACGATGTTCGACTTCTCGACGCAGGTCACCTTCTTCAGCTTCGCGCGCTTCCTCGCAAGGCGGAAGGCGTAGCGGCAGACGCGCTCCGTCGCCGCGCGCGTGATCCGGATCGGCGTCTCGGCGCCGTACGCGACGCCCTTCTCGTCCTCGAGCGTCCGGGTCTCCCCCGTGTACTCTCCCTCGGTGTTCTCGCGGACGATGACGTAGTCCACGGCCGCGGGGTCCCAGACCTCTACGAACTTGTTGCAGATCTTCTGCTTCACGCCCTTGTAGAGCTTGACCGGGCGGACGTTGGCGTAGAGCGCCAGGCGCCTCCGGTTCCCGATGACCTGGGCGTAGCCCGCGAGCTGCGGCGTCGGATAGGGCTCGCCCGGGCGGGTGAAGACGTCCTTCCCGTCGATCTGATGCCCGACCGCGCCGAGGAGCATCGCGTCGGCGGTGTCGCAGCGTGCCTCCGAGCCCTCGGGCCACTCCCGGCCGTGGAGCTGGTAGTAATGGCCGCCGCACTCGATTTCCTCGATCTCGAAGGAGACCCTTCCGAGCCGAGCAACGGTCGCGAGCACCTTCTTTCCTTCGGCCATGACCTCCGGGCCGATCCCATCTCCAGGCAACGTGACGATGCGGTAGGTGTTCTTTTGGGCCATCTTTCGACTCGGACGTGGGTTTGGGGGCGCCGTGTGGCCCCTTCTACCACACGCTCCTTGCCGGGCAAAGCCCGAATCGCCCGGAGCGGTTGACCCACCGGCCCCTGGAAGATACGATCTTCCGAGCCCTGGCGGCCGGGCTTGAAGAGACTCGGTTGCAGCGGCAGCGTTCTCATTCCCTCGCGAGCGCGAACGATATGGGGGCCCGGGGAGACAAGCGCCGGCGGCTGGCCGGCTCGACGGACCGGCGCCGGCGGGCGAGGCTCTCCGAATCGAGCGACCGCCCCACCGAGGGAAGGAATCGGGAGAAAGGCAAGGAGAAGGACAAGGAGAAGGAGAGGGGGACCGGCACGAACCTTCGCCGCCGCCACTCCCGCACCGGCCCGCACTCGACCACGAAACTTCGCAAGAGCACGGGGCTCCGCAAGGCGGTCCCGGACGGCAAGGAGGCCGCGGAGGACGAGGAGCGGCGGGAGCAGATGGAGGCGCTGCGAAAGGACCTCGACGTGGCGAGCCAGGTCCAGGTCAACCTGCTGCCAAAGAAGATCCCGCAGATCCCCAACTACGACATCAACGCCTTCTACCGTCCGTCGAAGGAAGTGGGGGGCGACTACTACGACTTCCTCCAGCTCACGAACGGCCGCCTGGCCATGACCGTGGCCGACGTCTCCGGCAAGGGGATCGCCGGGAGCATGGTGATGGCGATGTTCCGTTCGGTGCTGCGGATGTGCGCCGCCGAGGGGGTCCGCGCCCGAGACATCATGATCCGCACGAACGAACTCGCGAGCCGAGACATCAAGCGAGGGATGTTCGTCACCTGCCTCTTCACGATCCTCTCGATCGAGAAGAACTCGCTCCGCGTTTGCTCGGCCGGCCACAACCCGCTCGTCCTCTGGCGGCACGCCTCCCGCACGATCCACCTCGTCAACCCGAACGGGATAGCCATCGGCTTCGACAAGGGCCCGATCTTCGAGAACGTCATCAAGGAACAGAAGTTCCACGTCGAGCCCGGCGACCGCGTCGTGACCTACACGGACGGCGTCGTGGAGGCGATGAACAAGGACGAGGAGCTCTTCGGGGACAAGCGCTTCTACAAGCTCATCAAGGACAACGCCGAGGAGCCGAGCGGCCGCCTCCTCAACCTGCTCGTCGAGGCGATCGACCAGTTCGTGGACGGGGCCCCGCAGTCGGACGACATCACGATCCTCACCTTCCGGCGCGATCCCGAGGACCTCGACAAGGCGGTCCCGGTGGACGAGGACACTGACTAGCCTCGGTAGATTGCCTCCATCCGGTCCGCCCATGCCTCGGGGCCGAACCGCTCGCGGACGAAGGCGCTCCCCCGTTCCCCCATCTCGCGGGCACGGGTCGGGTCGGCGAGGAGGGATTCGATCGCGCCGGCGAGGGCGAGGTCATCTCCGTGGGGGAAGAGAAGCCCCGTTTCGCCGGGAAGGCAGGCATCGCGGCAGCCAGGGAGGTCGGTCGCGACGACCGGCCTGCCGGCGGCCTGAGCCTCGAGGAGGACGTAGGGAAGTCCCTCCCAGGCGCTGGCGAGGACGAGAAGGTCGGCCGCGGCCATGAGGGCGCGCGCGTCCTCGCGAAAGCCGGGGAGGTGGACGCGCTCCTCGATCCCCTCGCTCGCCGCGAGGCGGTGGCACTCGCCGGCCTGGCTCCCGTCGCCCACGAGGACCAGGTCGATCTCCAGGCCCGCCCGCGATAGGCGCGCGCACGCCCGCACGACGCTCGCGGGATCTTTTGGCGGATCGAGCCGGCCGACCCAGAGGACGACCGGCCGGAGCCCGTCGAGCCCGATCGCGGCGAGGATCTCCTCGCGAGTGCGCCCGTCCTGGCCCTCGTCTGGATCGACGCAGTTGGGGACGACCGCGAAGCGGCTCGCCGGGGCGAGACGGAGCGATGCGACCTGCCGCCCCTCCTGCGGGCCGATGAGAAGGATCCGAGTCGTGAGGGGGGCGAGCGTCCGTTCCAGGGCGAGGTAGAAGCGGCGCTGGACCCGTGGGATGGGGTAGTTGAAGTAGAAGCCATGCGGCGTGTAGAAGACGCGGCGCACGCCGGCGAGCCGGGCGGCGACGCGCCCGAGGAGGCCAGGCTTGGTCGTGTGGCAGTGGACCCCGTCCCAGCGTCGCGAGGCGGCGAGTGCCAGGAGCCGGCCGAACGCCGCGGCGTCGCTCGCGGCGGGTGGGCGCTCGATCGGAATCGAGTGGACCTCGCACGCACCGGCCGCTGCTAGCCGGTCGAGAAAGGCGGGATCCTCGAGCGGGCTCGCGGCCACCGCGAACTCGAACCCCCGGCGCGAGAGGAGCCGCACGAGGATCTCGAGGTGCCGAGGCGCCCCCCCGGTCCCTGGACGGATGATATGTAGGATTCGCATGGCGCTCCTATGGTAGCCGGCCAAGAGCCAGTGATCAGTGATCAGTGGCCAGTGATCAGTGGCCGCTGATCGCTGAGTTTTCGAGTTGCCACGGATGTGCAATTAGGGCATTCTTGCTTCGGAGGGTGCTGTTGCCAGATCCCGACGAACTGTGGGGTAATGTGTTGGGTCAGACTCACATTGTCTCGACATCGTTTTCGCTTCTGTGGTATAAGCTTTATTCCTACAGGTTCTTATGTAGATGACGTCCGACGGTCTACGAGTTGCGGTTGGTACGAGAATGGCGCTTGATGCAGTGGGGGCCAAAGAGAGAGCGACAGCGACGATGACACAGGTGGGCGGCGGAGAGAGAGGAGAGTTGCGCGGGCGCAAGAACTTCGCGCCGGTGCGAGCTCTCCTTCTTGCCGCGTTTCTGGCTGCGGCCTTCGCGCCGGCCGCACACGCAGCCAATGTCTTCAACTGGGATGGCGGCGGCGACAACGTCAGCTGGGAGGACGCCAATAACTGGGACAACGTCCCCCTTGGCTACCCTTCCGACAGCGCGGACACGGCGAACATCAACACCGCGGCCGCCCAGGCCTCGGGGACGATCCAGCTCGCCTCGAGCATCACGATCAACAGCTTCGCGATCGCGCCCCTCGTGACGCTCTCGCTCGGATCGAGCGACCTCACCGTGACGAAGAACATCACCCTGACGGACCTCGGGAACGGCACGGCGCGCGTGACGGGCAGCGGGCGCTTCATCACGGGACGGGACAACGGGACCCTCACGACGCAGGACGCCGTCAATGGAAACGACAAGATCGAGATCGACGTCTTCGAGATCGACGATTCCGGCGGGGCCAAGACCTGGGCCCTCGCCGCGAGGGGCGACCTCAGGGTGATGAAGCAGTTCTTCTACACATCGAGCGCTGGCGTGACGATCAACACTCCGGGGAGGTTCGCCATCCCGGGAGGATCGATCCCGGCCGGGAACAACATCACCACTGCAGGCGGTCTAGGGGCGACGATCGAACTCTCGGGGGCCTTTCAGGTGAACGGGACCTTGACGCTGGTCGCGGCCGACACTCTTCTCGTGACGGCCTACGCGAACGCGACGAGCTCGATCGACGCGGGCACAAACCCCACCGCGCTGCAGAAAGTAGAGATCGCGTCGGGAGCCACTCTCGCTCCAACGGTCGACCTCACCGTCAACGCGAACTGGACGGTCCGGAACGGGGGAACATTTACGGGAGGCACGCGAACGGTAACCTTCCCCATCGCCAACACACTCACCGTCGAGGCCGGCGGCACCTGCCAGTTCAACAACCTTACCGTGAGCAACACGACCACCCTCGCGGCCGGCTCGAACTTCGCCACCACGGGCACGCTCCAGATCGCCGGCGGGGCGACACTCACCGCGAGCGGCGTGACGGCGAACGTCATCACGATCGATGGTGGGACTTTCACGCGGACGGGCACTTTCAACCCCGGGATCTCCCGGGTCGCGTTTGCGGGGGCGACGCCGACCATGCCCTCGACGGTGACGACGTTCTACGATCTGGAAATCGCCGCGACGACCTCGACCTCGGCCGCGGCGAACTACACCATCCTCAACGACTGGATCGCGACCACCGGGAACTTCACCGCCGGGTCGTTCACAGTGACTTTCGATGGAACGGGCTGCGATTACGTCGGGACCGTACGGACGACCTTCAACGCCGTCGTGATCGACGGGTCGGCCGGCACAGAGGTTTTCACCCTGGACACAGGGGACCTCGTCCGAGTCTCGACGCTCACGGCGGCGTACGCGGGCGTGCTCGCCGGCGGCAAGCTCGCCCTCTCGGGAAACGCGACGCTCGAGGTCTCGACGTCCCTCATCGTGAACGGGAGTCTCACGGCGACCGGGCAAACGCCGACGATTCGGGATACTGGGGCCTACTTCGCCTTCACGGTCGCGGGCGGCGCGGGCCGGACCTTCAACATCGACCGCGCGGCCATCCGGAATGTCAACGACACCGGCCTCCAGGTGAACTCTCTCCCGGCCACGCTGTTCAACATCGACAACGCGATCTTCACCAACGACGACGGCGCGGCGACGGGGACCTACCTCAACATCAACTTCGCGATCCCCGCCTTGCCGCGGATCTTCTCCGGGTGCTCCTTCGACGCCAACTGCCAGTACAGCGTTCGCACGCTTGCCGGGAGCGGGGCGAACGCGATCAACATGCAGGGCGCGGGGGGGGCGAAGGGGCTCGAGACCTACGAGAACGACGTCGACTCGGGCGTGGTGAGCCCGGGATCGATCGTCTGGAACCGCAAGCTCTGGACAAACGGGACAGGCGACGGGCTCTGGGGTACGGGGGGAAACTGGAGCCCGCCGGGCGCGCCGGGCTCTGCCGAGGCCGTCGTCATCCCCGACAACGCGAGCCACGTCCCGGCGGGCGGGCCGACGATCAACAACGCGGCGAGTCCGGCCACGATCGGCTCTCTCCTCGTCGAGGACGGCGGCACGGTCGTGACGACCGGGAACAACCCGACCTTCACCGTGAACGGAACAACCACGATCGAGACGGATCTCGGCGCCGGGTCGCCGGGGTCGTTCGATTTCCGTGGCACGGGCGCGCTCACTCTTTCCGGCCTCGTGACGGCCGGCGGGACGCTTATCGTCGGGAACACCGGGGCCGTCGCCTTCGGCGAGAACCTCGTCGTCTCCTCCGGCGCCACGTTCACACTGAAGAATGGCCCGGCGAGCGTCACGGTCTCCGGGTCGATAAGCAACCAGGGGACGCTCGACCTCGCCGACGGCGGGAACCCCGACTACGCGGGCAACGCGACCGTGACCGGAAACTTCACGAACGGGTCGTCCGCGACGTTTCTCTCCGGGACGGCGAGCACGTTCGTCTTCAGCGGCACGCTCGGGACGATCGACGCCGGGGGCGACTCCTTCCGGGGGGTGACAATCTCGGGGGCCTCTACCTACGAGGCGACGACCGATCTTGCCGTGACGGGGCTCCTCGACTGTAACGGGGCCCTCCGGGTGCGGGCCGCCCTTTCGATGACCGGGTCGTTCGACGGGACGGCGGGAACGATCGACTTCGCCGGCTCGGCCGCCCAGACGGTGCCGGCCCCGCCGGGAGGCGCTCCGTACTTCAACCTCACGATCTCCAACACGAGCGGGACCGGGGCGACGCTTGGAGCGAGCTTCCCCGTCGCCGGGACGCTCCTCGTCCAGTCCGGCTCCACGCTCTCCGGCGGCACGGCGACGCTCACCCTTTCCGGGACCTGGGACAACCGCGGGACGTTCACGGCAGGGGGCTCGACGCTCGCGACCTCGGGAACGCCGACCATCGCCGGGACGGTCGTGACGACGTTCGGAAACGTGACGATTAGCGCCGGGACCACGCTCTCGGTCGTGTCGATCGCGAAGTTCCGCGTCGCGGGGACCTGGACCAACAACCACGCGACCGACGGCTTTAACGAAACGGGGACCACCGTCGAGTTCACGGGAAGCCCGAGCACGATCGCCGGCGCGCTCGTCACGACGTTCAACAACCTCACCATCGCGAGCGGGAGCCTGGGCCTCTCCGGAGTGACGACCGTCCGGGTGAGGAACGTCTGGACGAACAACGGCTCGTACACGCCCGGCACGACGACCGTCGTCTTCGCGGCCGTCGTGGCGGGAGACCTCGGCCAGATCGCCGGGACGAGCCCGACCACGTTCTACAACCTCGACCTGGCGAATCTCGGGGCGAATCCCTCCCTGCTGCTCGACGGGACCGACGACATCACGGTGAGCCAGCTCCTGACGATCCAGGCGAACGAAACGCTCCGGCTCGAGGGCCCGGTGTTCCTTCGCCTCGGAACGGGGATCGTCGTCGACGGCGCCGGGGCGAAGTTCTCCGCGACATTCACGGGGAACAAGCCGACCGTGACCGACACGGGCGCCTACTTCTCGTTCAAGGTGCGGGGCGGCGGAACGGTCGACTTCGGCGGCTGCGTCTTCCAGAACCCCGACAACTCGGGCCTCGACATCGAGGCGACCGCCTCGATCACGATCGACTTCGACGCCGTGGACTTCAGGAACGCGGACGGCGCCGCGACGGGCACCTACGTCACGATCCGGTTCGCGGCGATCCCGGCGAACCGCTACACGTTCAGCAGCTGCACCTTCGACACGAACTGCCAGTTCAACGTCACGGTTCCGGTCGACACCGGCGCTGACAACGCGATATCGATGACGGGCTGGTCCGGGGCCAAGGGGGGCGAGGACTTCGACTCCGACCCTCGCGACCCCACGCCGTCGATCGTCGAGTGGCCCGAGAAGGTCTGGGACGGCTCGACCAGCATCTCGTGGATGATCGCCGACAACTGGACGCCGATCAACAACCCCAGTCCCACCGACCGGGTGCTCGTCGATTTCTTCAAGATCCCTCCGTATGCCAACCCCCCTGGGAATACGCCCCAGTACGACCAGGGCGGCGCCGGGGAGACGATCGCCGCCCTCTACATCGCGGACGGCTCCGCGATGACCTCGAAGAACGGGAAGCGCCTGATGATCATCACGGGGGACTTCACGATCGAGCCGGATCTCGGCGCCGGATCGCGCGGGCGGCTCACCTGGAAAGGACAGAGCGACACGAAGAAGGGTGGATTCGAAGTCGGCGGGACGATGACCAACGACGGCAACTTCCTCGTCGAGGAGGCGAACCCGCTCATCGTGGTCTTCCGGGGCCAGTTCCTCAATCGCGGGACATTCGACAACCAGAACTCGGGCGCGGGTTTCGCGCAGCTCACGGCGACTGCCGGTGGGCTCACGATCCAGGGGGACCTCGACAACCGGGGCTCCTTCGAACCGTTCGCGAACCAGGGAACCGCCGAGCGGGTCGAGGTCCGGGGCTCGTGGCTCAACTCGGTCGGGGGGACGTTCCTCACGGAACTCCAGGACGCCGGCGACCAGGTCGTCCTGTCGGGTGGCAGCGACGCCTCCCCGAAGACGATCCAGTCGAACGGCCAGGCGTTCATAAACCTCCTCATCCCCGCGGGGGCGGTCTATCGGGCGACGGACTCGCTCGTGATTGGCACCGCCGCCCAGGCGGGTCGCCTGCGAGTCGACGGAAAACTCATCGTCGTGGGCGCGCTCACATTCGTCAACGCGGCGACGGTCTTCGAGACGGGGACGGGGACGATCGAGTTCGCAGGCGCGAGCCCGCAGACGATCCCGGTCCCGCCGAACGGCGCCGGCGGGTCGAACCCGTACTTCAACCTCGCGGTCTCGAACACCAACGCCGCGGGAGCGACGCTCGGCGGCGACATCACGGTGAACGGCGCGCTCACCATCAAGTCGGGAGGAAAGCTCGCGGGCTCGACGCGGACGCTCACGCTCGTCGGCGACTGGACGAACGACGGGACGTTTTCGGCGGGGACCTCGACCGTCTCCTTCTTCAGCGCGGCGGCCTCGACTTCGACCGTGCGGGGGTCGGTGATCACGCCGTTCTACAACGTGACGATCTCCGCGACGAAGACCCTCGCGCTCTCGACAGCTACAACTCCCGCGAACGCGATGCGGGTCGGCGGGATATGGACGAACGGCGGCACGTTCACGCCCGGGAGCTCGACCGTCTTCTTCTCGGGCGGCGCGAGCCAGATCGCGGGGGCGGTGGTCACGACGTACAACCACCTCACGATCGACTCCGGAGCGACCCTCTCGGTCGGGGCGATCCAGATCGCGAACTTGAACGGCACCTGGACGAACGACGGAACGTTTTCGGCCGGGAACTCGATCGTCCGGTTCACGGGATCGGGAGGCGGGATCGCGGGACTCAACCCGACGACCTTCAACGTCGTCCAGGTCCAGAGTGGAGGCACGCTGACGCTCAGCGCGGGCGACAACATCACGGTCACGGGGACGAACCTCCCCGCCGCCCCGGACAACGTCGGGTTCCTCGTTCGCGCGGGCGGGACCGTCTCGCTCGTCGGATCCGCGACGCTCCGACTCGGGCAGGGGATCTCGATCGGCCGGAGCGCAACGCCCGGCGGGACATTCCTCGCCTCGGGATCCACCCCCACGGTGACAGACACCGGGACGAGCTACGCCTTCGACGTCTTCGGCGGCACGGTGGACATCGACGCCCTGAACCTCGACGGCCTGAACTCGAACGGCCTCCGTGTCAACGACAGCGCAAACTACGCCTTCGACATCGACAACGTGGACTTCACGGACGGCAACGCGGCGGTCGGGTTCTATGTGAACCTGCGATACACGGCGATATCGGGGGGACAGTTCACGTTCAGCGGCTGCACCTTCGACGCGAACTGCCTGCGCAATGTCCATACGGAGGCGGGGATCGCCGACGCCGCGGTGACGCTCACGGGCGCCTCCGGGGCGAAGGGGACCAAGGACTACGAGGACGACCGCGGGGCGGGGCAGTCCTCCCCCCCCAACGGCGACACAACGGGCTCGATCCGCTGGGCGAGCTTCCGCTGGACGAACGGGACGGGGAACCGGCTCTGGAGCGAGGCGGGGAACTGGGACCCCGCCGGGCCTCCGCCAGCCACGGCCTCGGTGCTCATCCCCGACCTCTCCACCCTCGACCCGGGTCCTCCCGTCGACAAGCGATTCGGCCCGATCCTCAACCTCACGACGACGATCGGTTCGCTCACTCTCGAGGACAACTCGACCTTCCAGACCGACGGCGGGGCGAGGAGTCTCACTGTGAACGGCCCGCTGATCCTCCAGAACCTGGGCACGCCGGCCGCGTTCTCGTTCGCGGGATCGGGCAACCTGGCGGTGGTGGCCGGCGTCCTCGACGCGGGGGGCTCCGTCACCTGGTCGTCGACCGGGACCTGCCGGTTCGACTTGAACGTGACGATCGCAGCCGGAGGAGCGTTCCTCGTCTCGAACGGACCCAACGCGGGCGACGTCCGGATCGGCGGGAGCCTCACGAACAACGGCACGCTCGACTTCGACGACGGCGGGAACCCCGACTACGACGGGACGTTCCGAGTGGTCGGGAGCTGGACGAACGGGGCGCTCGCGATCTTCGCGTCCGGGTCGCTCTCGACCGTCGCCCTCGGCGACACGGCCGGCTTCGGTTCGAGCACGCTCCAGTCCGCGGGAGACGCGTTCCGGAGTCTCCGGGTGGAGACGAACTACACCTACAGCGCCACGGACGCCCTCGTCGCGAACGGGATCCTCGACATCAACGGGCGCCTGAACGTCGCCACGAGCGTGACGATGGCCGGGACCTTCGACGCGGCAACCGGCGTCGTAGCCTACACGGGCACCGCCGACCAGTCGGTTGTCGTCCCTCCGGGCGGGGCCTACTACGATCTCGTGGCCGCGAACACGGGCGCGGCGGTCGCGACGCTCGCGGGAAACCTCTCCGCGCGGAACGTGACGATTGACGCCGACGGCGATCTGGCCGCGGGGGCAACGACACTCACCCTTTCCGGGGACCTCACCAACAACGGGAACTTCCAGGGCGGGACCTCGACGTTCCGGCCGAACGGAGCGCCGACGACCGTCCGGGGGTCCTCCACGACGACGTTCAACGCTATCGTGATCCAGCCCGGCGCGACGCTTGCCGTCTCGACGGCCACCGCGCCGGCGAACCACATCCGGCTGACCGGGAACTGGGACAACCACGGCGCGTTCACGCAGGGCACTTCGACCGTCACCTTCCTCGGAAACCCCTCGACGATCGACGCCATCACCGCCACGACCGACAACGTCACGACATTCAACCACCTGGTGATCGCGGCGGGGGCGAGCGTGGACGTGAACGACGCGCCGGGCGCGATCGGGCAGATCCAGGTCCAGGGGACCGTCACCAACAGCTCGGGCGGTACAGGGTTTGTCGCCGGGACGCACACGGTCCGGTTCCTGGGGGCGAGCGGCGCCCTTGCCGGGAACGCAATCACGATCGAAACCGTCGCCTTCGGCGCCTCGGCCCAGCTCACTCTCGACGGGACCGACGACCTCCGCGTGAACACGCTTCTCACGATTCCCTCCGGCGCGACGCTGCGGCTCGACGGCACCGCGATCCTCCGGCTCGCGACCGGAATCACGGTGAACGGAAGCCTCATCGCCGTGGCGGGGACGACCCAGACGATCACCGACACCGGAACGAAGTTCGGCTTCACCGTGAACCTTTCGGCCGGCGGGGACACGCTCGACCTCGACAACCTCTCCGTGACGAACCCCAACGCGAGCGGGCTCCGGGTCCTTGCGACCTCGACCTTCGCGATCGACGTGGACGGAGTCACCTTCACCGGCGGGACGCCGGTGGGCGGAATCTATCTCGATCTCCAATACGCCGCGATCCCCGCGAACACGTTCACCTTCTCGGGTTGCTCCTTCGACGTGGATTGCCAGTACAACGTGAAGACCCAGGCAGGGGCGTCGGATTCCGCCGTCAACATGACGGGCTTCTCGGGAGCCAAGGGAGACCAGCTCTTCGAGAACGACAAGAACTCGGGCGGCCCCATTGACCCGGGTTCGATCACCTGGCAGGTGATCCGCTGGGACAACGGCTCCGCCGCGGGCAATCGCCTCTGGTCGGACCCCACGAACTGGAACCCGGACGGCGTCCCCCCGGCGAACGCCCGGATCATCATCCCGGCCGATACCGCTCCACCTCTCGTTAACCCCGGCGGGCCGATCCTGAACCTCAGCACGACCGTCGGCTCGATGCTGGTCGAGAGCGGCGGCACAGTGACGAACGATGCCACGTCGGGCCGCGTCCTCACGGTGTCGGGAGACGTCACGATCCAGAACGTCGCGACCGCCGGCTCGGTCGCCTTCACGGCGAACGCCCGGATCTCGATCGGGGGGAGCCTTGTGGCCGACGGGACGTTCAGTCACGCCACGGCGAACCTCCTCGTCTCCGGGAACGTCACGGTCGGCGTGGGCGGGTCGTTCACCTCCAGCGGGACGGGCGCGGTGGTGGGCGTGAGCTTCACGAACGCCGGAACGGCGAACCTCAACACGGGTACGATCCGCGTCGAGGGGAACTTCTCGAACACGGGGACGTTCCTCCCGACCTCCGGGACCGTCTCGCTCGGCAAGACGGTCGGCGCCGGCTCGGGGACGCTCGCCCTCGGAGGCGGTCGATTCTTCAACCTCAAGATCCTCGCGAACTACTCCTATTCGGCCACCGGTGCGGTCACGATCGGCGACGGCGCGGGCGGGAGCCTCGACGTGGACGGCACGCTCTCCCTGGCGACGTCGATCTCCTTTGGCGCGGGCTCGACGTTCGACTCGACGGCCGGGAAGATCGCCTACGCGGGGAGCGCCGCCCAGGTCGTCGTGGTGCCCCCGGGCGGCTTGTACTTCGACCTGGAGATCGCCAACACCGGCGCCGCGGTCGCGACACCCGCGGGCGCTCTCTCGGTCTCGACGTTCACGATCCTCTCCGACGGCGAGTACAGCGCGGGGGCAACGACCCTCACCGTCCGTCTCAACTTCGTGAACGACGGCGTCTTCAACGCGGGCACGGGGCGGGTGGACTTCATCGGGAACCCCTCCACGATCCGGGGAGGGACGGTCACGACCTTCTACAACCTGTCGGTCGATTTCGCGAACGTCGTCGGAGCCGCGGTCCTCGCCGTGGACGCGACGCCCGGCGCGTTCTCGGTGCTCGCCACCTGGACGAACAACGAGACGGGCGGCTTCTCCTCGGGGAGCGCCTCCACGGTGACCTTTGGCGGTGCGCCGGCGACGGTCGCGGGGAGCCAGACGACCGAGTTCCACCACGTGACGATCGCGGCCGCTTCGTCGCTCGCCATCACCTCAACCGGGACGACACTGCGCGTGCGAGGGACCCTCACCAACTCGGGGAACGGCCTGGTCGCGGCGGGCCACACGGTCGAGTTCACGGGAACGAACGGCCAGATCGCGGGGAGCGCGATCACCTTCAACAAGCTCAGCGTGGTCGGGACGCTCACCTTGGACTCCGGCGACGACGTCCGGGTCTCCGACTCGGCCACGGGGTTCGCCGTGCCGGCCGGCGGCTCCTTCACGATGAGCGGCTCGGCGACGCTCCGGCTCGGGACGGCGGGCACCGCGGGGAAGGCGACGGTGAACGGCACGATGAGCGCCTCCGGCGCCACGCCCCGGATCACCGACATGGGGGCGCGCTACGCCTTCGACATCGGCGGCGGGACCATCTCGGTTGCGATCACGGCGCTCGCCTTCGACCGCTGCGACGCGAACGGACTCCGGGTGCTCGCGGGATCCTCGACGGCGATCGACCTCGACGGGATCAGCTTCACGAACGGTGTCGCGGGCGCCGGCGGGACGAAGTACATAAACCTCCTCTACGCCTCCCTCGTCCCGGGGACGTTCCCCTCCTTCAACGGCTGCTCCTTCGACGCGAACTGCGAGTTCAACGTCCACACCCAGACCGGCGCCGCCGTGCAGGACAACGCCATCAACATGACGGGGTTCTCCGGAGCGAAGGGCGATGCGTCGTACGAGGACGACGGCGGTCCCGACGCGGTGGGCGGGGCCTCGGGGCCTCCGCCCGAGACCACGGGCTCGATCCGCTGGAACGTCTTCGTCTGGACGAACACCACGGGCGATCAGCTCTGGTCCAATCCCGGCAACTGGAGCCCGTCCGGCCCGCCTCCCTCGACCGCGACCGTCACCATCCCCGACACGACGGTGATCGGGTATCCGGTGCTGAACGTCACGGCCACGATCGGGGCGCTGACGATCCTGACGAACGGCCAGCTCTTTACCAACGACCCGGTTCCTCCGCCCGCCGGTCCTTTCAACACGTCGCTCACGATCACGGGGACGCTGAATCTCCAGACGGGGGCGAGCCTCGACTTCAGCGGCTCGGGGTTGCTCACGGTTAGCGGTGCGGTCGACAACGACGGAACGATTGTCTTCTCGGGGAGCGGAACTTTCTCTGCCGGCGGCGGAATCGACTCGTCCGGGACCCTCACCCAGTCGGGCGGAACGCTCGCGGTCACTGGAAACCTCGTGAACTCCGGGAGCCTCACCCTCTCCGGGACCGACACCGTGAGCGGGAACTTCTCAAACACCGGGACCTTCACGGCCGGAGCCGGCACCGTCCGGCTCACGGGCGGAGGGAACACGATTGCTGGGGCATCCGGCGCGAGCTCCTTCTTCAACCTCACCGTGCCCGCGGGCGGGAGCTACTCGGCGACGAACGCGCTCGGCGTCACCGGGGCGCTGGACGTGGACGGGACGCTCAACTTCGAATCGAGTGTCTCGATGGGGACATCGTTCGACGCGGCCGCGGGCACGATCGGCTACACCGGCTCGGGCGCCCAGACCGTCGTCATCCCGCCCGGCGGGGCCTACAATAATCTACGCATCGCGAAGAGCGGCGGGACGGCGACGCTCGCCGGGTCGATCGTGGTGAACTGCGACTTCCGGATCGATTCTGGCACTTTCGACGCCGGCGCGGCGACGATCCGCATCGCTTGCGACTTCACGAACAGCGGCACGTTCGTCGCCTCGACGTCGACGGTCGATTTCGTGGGCGCGAGCTCGCAGGTGCGCGGGAGTTCGACCACGACATTCAACCACATCGCGATCGACCTCGCCAATGCCTTCGCGAGCTCCTCGCTCGCGGTGAACACGACGAACGCGGGGAACAAGATCAAGGTTGCCGGCAACTGGACGAACAACGACACGTTCAACGGATCGACGCCTTTGGCCTCGATCGTGGAGTTCACGGGCGGGGCCTCCCAGATCCTCGGGAGCCAGGTCACGCGGTTCCATCACCTCACCGTGGCTGCCGCGGCGGTCCTCGAGGTGACCTCGGCGACGGTCTCGAGGGTCGAGGTGACAGCCAACTTCACCCACGACGGGACCTGGACGCCCGGGAACGACACGGTCCGGTTCGTCGCGGCGAGCGGAGCTCTCGCTGGGACCGCGGCCGCGACGTTCTACAAGCTCGAAGTCACCGGGACGCTCCTCCTCGATGGGACCGACTCGCTCACCGTGCAGGGGGACGGGGCAAGTTGCGTCACCGTCGTCTCGGGCGGGACCTTGAACCTCACGGCGACCTCGCTTCTACGCCTCGGGACCACCGGGCCGGTCGCGGGGGTCGTCCAGGTGAACGGGAGCTTCCTTGCTTCGGGAACGCCGGTCGTGACCGACGCGGGCGGGGGGGTGCCGAACCGCTACGCCTTCACGGTCGGCTCGGTCGGGAATCCGGGGACGGTGGCGATCTCGGGGCTCGTTTTCAACCGCTCGGACGCGAACGGCCTCAACATCACCGCGAACGCCGGGGCCGGGAACGACGTGGACGGGGTCTCCTTCACCAACGGCACCTCTGGCCCGGGCACTTACTATCTGCAGCTGATGCGCTCGCCCATCGCCGCGGGGACCTACACGTTCAGCGGGTGCAGCTTCGACGGGACGACGACCTTCAATGTACGGTGCGCCCTCGCGATCTCGAATGGCGCGATCGCGATGCGGGGCTTCGGCGGGGTCGGGGCGGGGGACCAATACGACGACGACCCCCAGGACATCGACCCGCCCATCGATGACAGCGACGGGTCGATCCTCTGGCCCGAGACGCGCTTCACAAACGGCAACGGGACGGCCCTCTGGAACGATCCCTTGAACTGGGATTCGGGTCTCGTGCCCGGGCTGAACGACCGGTGCGTGATCGACCCGGACTTCTTCACCATCGTCACCGCGACGGTGACGCTGAACATCTCGACGACGATTGCCGGGCTCGTGATCGGGGAAGGAGGCGTGGGGACGGCGAGCGTGACCCTGGTCGGCGATGGCGGCGCGCGCAACCTCATCGTGAGCGGCAACGTCCGGGTCGAACCGGACGGCCCCGATGCCGACGGCGCGCCCGCGGTCCTCGACTTCCAGAGCACCGGCGTGCTCCAGGCAAACGCCTCGGTGGACAACGACGGGCGGATCGAGAACACGAACGGCGCGCTCGTGCCCCTCCCGGTCTTCGACCTGCGAAGCGGGCTCGACAACTCGGGGACGATCCTTCTCACGAACTTCCGCGCCGCCGGCAACAACCTGGACGGACCGGTCGTCAATTCCGGGACGATCACGATGGGGGATGAGGATCTCTCCGTCTCGGGCTCATGGTCGAACTCGGGGACCTTCAACTCCGGCACGGGCCGGATCCTCCTGGACGGGGCCGGCACGCAGGCGATCACGGGGCCGATCTCCTTCTACAACCTGAGCGTCAGCGGGACGGACGCACGCGCGAGCGGGAGCGTCACCGTCTCGAACACGCTTGCCGTCTCCGGGACCCTAAAGATCCTCACGCGGGCGACGTTCACCCTGTCGCGCGCGCTCGGGAACCTGGGGACCCCCGCCTTCCCGCCCTATCCGCACTTCGTGAGCGGGACGTTGGAGATCCAGGCAGGTTCGGGCGGGAACAAGACCACCGTGCTCTTGGGCAATTACCAGCAGCTCGTGATCGACGGGACGATCCGGATCGCCTTCCCCGGGGGGGCGACCTTCAACCCGGCCGTCGGAGGGTACGTCCACTTCACCCGGTCAGGCGCGGCAGGAGGGTACTCGATCTGGATCCGGGACGGCGCGACCGCCGACCTCGAGTTCACCAAGTTCGAGTACCTCTACACGAGGAGCGCGAACTCGAACGAGACGACCGAGGCGACGGTCGAGAGCGGCCTTGCCTTCACGAACGGCCTGGCTGGGATCCCGTACATGTTCGTCCTCTGGTTCGACAACGCCGTGGACGGCGGCGCCCCGCCCAACAACCGCTATCCCCGCTACCTCTACTTCCTGACCGACGACGCCGACAGCTTCAACGGCCTCGGGGGGGACGTCCAGCACCTTTCCAAGCTTCGCTTTGAGAACGGCGGGGGACTCGCCGGCCTCCACAACGTCGAGAAGCGGGCGCCGGGGAACACGATCCGCCCGATCAACGGGGCGGGGGCGGTCTACGGCGAGCCGTTCGACATGGACGGGCGCCTCGACGACAATGTGACGCCCGACCCGGACCCCAGGAACACCGGCGTCGATCAGATCGAGTTCAGCCAGTCGCCCACCGCTGTCGATCTCGTCGCCCTGTCGGCCCGGGCCTACGACGCCGCGGTCCTCGTCGAATGGGAGACGGGGCAGGAGATCGACAACCTCGGCTTCAACGTCTACCGGAGCCGGTTCCCGGACCGGGACTTCATCCAGGTGAACCCGGCTCTCATCCTGGGCCTTGGCGACTCCGAGACCGGAGGCCGCTACTACTTCCTCGACCGGTCGGTCGAGAACGGCATCCGCTACTACTACCTCGTGGAGGACGTGGACGATCGGGGCACGCGCACGCTCCACGGGCCGGTCGATGCGGTTCCGGCGGCCGGCCTCGGAGAGCCGCTCCTCGACGATTCGCTCTACGTGAACCACGGTTCGACGGACGAGGGTCCTGGCACGGTCCCGCTCTCCGATCCGTCGGAGCCGCCGCCCGCGACGGGGAACGGAACGCCCTTGATCGCGGAGAAGCTCCTCGGGATCGATCTCGCCGCGGCCGGGATCCGCCTCATCTCGTGGGACGAGACCGGCGCCGTCCTTGAAATCCTGCCGCCCGAGGCGACCTTCTCCGAGGAGGTCTGGGGCGGCGTCCGCCGGACGAGGATCGAGATGCGGGGGTATGCCTCGACGTCGGCGGAGGGCAAGCCGCTTGTGCCCGCCAAGCGCGTCCTCCTCGTCACGCCCGAGATCGAGCGCGCGAGCGTCGAGATCCTCGAGGCCGACTCGCGGGTGTTCCCGATCTTCCGGCCAGTTTTTGCCCCCCCCGCGACGAGGCTCTACTCGCCGCCCGCGGGGACCCCTCCACCTGCGGTTTCGGGGCAGCCGGCCGGAGCAGGCGACACGGAAGAGAAGGAGGGGCGTGACCGCCTCATGGCAGACTTGATCGAGGCCCGGCGGGAGCTCCTCGCGGCGATCAAGCGGAGGAAGGCCGAGCTCTTGGAGGCGCGACGCGAGGCGCTCGAGGAGATGCTGGGGGGATCTCCGGGCCGCCCCGACGCCGCGGGAGACGCGCCCCCGTCCTCGTCGCCGTCCTCCGGTGCCCTCCCTGCGAGGCCAGCCGCCCCGGTGGACGGCGCGCTCTTCCCCGGCTCGCTCGTCGATCTCGAACGCTTGATCCGGTACGCCGGCCGCCAGCTCCTGCCCCTGGAGATCCACCCGGTCCAGGTCCAGGGAGGCCGGGCCGACGTCTACAGACGAATCCTCGTCCGAATCGACTTCATCGGGGCGGCGGGGCCGGGCCCGGGAGGCGAACCGGGCGGCGAGGGCCTGGTGGACACTCTGGTCCAGCGCTGGCTCTCGTCGAACCCCTCCGCCCTCAAGGTCAAGGTCGTCCACGACGGCCTCTACCGCCTCACGCGGGACGACCTCGCTCGGGCGGGGCTCGACGTCTCTGCCGACCCCAGGACGATCCGGATGTTCCACCTCGGCCGCGAGATCGCGATGCGGGTTTCAGGCGAGGCGGACGGTGTCTTCGGCGCGGGGGACGCGGTCTATTTCTACGGCACGAAAAACCCCTGGCGGACGATCGACAACCCCGAGGCCACGCGCTACACCGACGAGAACGTTTACTGGCTGACAGCGGGCTCGGGTTTCGGCAAGAGGATGGAGGACGCCTGGGTCACGCCCGGTCCCGGGATTCTCGCGCCTAGGGCCGAGGGCGATGGGGTCCTCCACCTCGAGGAGAACGCGAGCATCTTCACGCGCATCGAGAACGGCGAGGGCCGGGACTTCTGGTTCCATCCCGCGCCGCTCTACAACACGGCGGGCGGTAGCCATCCCTGGTCGCGCCGGACCTTCGTCCTGCCCACCCCGGACCTTGCCGGGACGCCGCACACGGCGCGGCTCATCGTGGCCCTTGCCGGCGTGACCGACTTCTTCGCACACCCCGACCACCGGGTCCTCGTGTCGGTCAATGGCGCGCTCGTGGGCGAGCTCATGTGGGACGGGCGGCAAGCGCATAGGGCCACCTTCGAGATTCCCTCGGGGCTTCTCTCGGCCGGCGACAACGCGGTCGAGCTCCGCCTCCCCGCCGACCTCCCGGAGGTCGCGAACGACTACGTCTTCGTGAACTACTTCTCGCTCGCCTACCGGCGGCTCCTCGTAGCGCGGGCGGACGCGGTTTCGTTCCCCGGGGAGGGACCCGGCGAGTACGCGGCCACGGGCTTCGCCCCAGGCCCTGTCTACGGGTTGGACGCGACCGATCCATCCTTCCCTCGCTGGCTCCGCGGGATGGAGCTCGCGGGCGGGACCGTCCGCTGGAACGATCGCGCCGCGGGTTCAGGCGCCCTCTACCACCTGGCGGGCGAAGGGGCGCTTCTCTCGCCGCTCGCGATCGAGACGAACGCCCCCTCGGACTGGCGCACGCAAGCCAACCGCGCGGACAGGATCGCGATCGCGCACCCGACGCTCGTGTCGGGAGTCCAGACGCTCGCCGATTTCCGGGCGAGCCAGGGGCTCGCCACGGCCGTGGTCGATGTCACCGACCTCTTCGACGAGTTCACGGGGGGCCTCCCCGATCCGCTCGCGATCCGTGGGTTCCTCGCGCACGTGCGGGGGGGCTGGACCGCGCCCGCGCCGCGCTTCGTGGTGCTCGTGGGCGACGGCTCCCAGGACTCGCACAACTACCGCTTCGCCGTGCCCGACTACGTTCCGACCAAGCTCATGGCGATGGAGCATGTCCTCTCCGCGAGCGACAACTGGTACGCCGCGGTCGAGGGAGAAGACGAACTCCCCGACCTCGCCCTCGGCCGGCTTCCCGTGCGGTCCGAGGACGAGCTCATGGCGGTGGTCGCGAAGATCCTCGCCCACGAGACCGGACCCGCGGCCCCCTGGCAGCGCGAGGTGTCCCTCGTCGCCGATAACGACGACGCGGCCTACGACTTCTCGCGCGCCACCCGCGGCTTCGCCACGCTCTTCGACCCCGCCTACTCGGTCGAGGAACTCTACCTCGGTCCCCTGTCGGTCGCCGAGGTGCGCTCGCGCGTGCTCGCCGCCTTCGACGGCGGCCGAATCCTCGTGGCGTACATGGGGCACGGGAACGCGACGCAGTGGGCGAACGAGTACGTCTTCGGCGCGGCCTCGGTCCCGACCCTCGCGCCGAGCGGCAGGAACGGCCTCGTGACCGCCATGGGCTGCATGAACGGCATGTTCCACTTGCCGCAGCTCACGAGCCTCGGCGAGGCCTGCGTGCGAACGCCCGACCGGGGCGGCATGGCCTTCTGGGGCTCGACCGCGCTCGTCGAGGCCGCCCCGCAGGAAGACGTCTACCGCGAGCTCGTGCGGATCCTCTTCGACGAGGGCGGCCGGACGATCGGCGAAGCCGTGACCGAGGCCAAGGTGATCGCCTGGTCTGCCGGCGGCAGCCAGACCGACGTGGTCAGGAGCTGGGTCCTCTTCGGCGATCCCGCGACCCGGCTCAAGTAGGGACCCTTCCTGCCTGGACTCTCTTCCGGCCCTGGGCCGGCCATCCACGGCCTCATGCGAACGGGAAGGCGACCTCTCGCGAGGCAAGCCGAGCCCAGCAGAACCCGGAGTGAGCCTGCAGGACGGACGCTCCTATCCGTCGTCGCCGCGGGGCCGCCGCGGGTGTGAAGCACCCATCCTGGGGCGTGCCTCCGCGGCCACGCCGATGGCCGACTCCAGCGTCCGGCGGACCGCTGGCGATCCCTCGAGCTCGCTTGCCTGGCGGAGGTCGGCAAGAGCGTCCTCCCCGAGGAGCCGGGCGAGGGCCAAGGCCGCTGCCTGCCTTACGGAGCTCGCGGGATCCTGCACGAGGGCGAGACGCAGGGCATCCAGGCCTTCCGGATCCGGCGAGAGATTGGCAATCTGGACTACGGCGGACTGCCGCGCTCCCGCGTCGGAATCGCAGCGGAGCATGGCGATCGAGATCGTCCGAGCGGTCTGGGGATCGAGATCGACCAGGATGTCGGCCGCCAGGATCCGGTGGCCGGCGTCCGGATGGTCGCGGGCGATCCTCGCGAGCTCGGGCGCGAGCGAGCGGTCGCGGAGCTCTTCGAGCGCCGACTCGGCGAGCTCCTGGGCCTCGATCGCGGCCGGATCCTCCTCGTCTGGAAGCCCCTCTCCGAGCGCGGCAGAGATGAGGACGAGGAGGCCGCTCGCGGAGTGGGCCGCGACCGGCTCCTCGATGGCAGCGGGCTCCCGAGCGGTGCTCGGGCGCTCGAGGAGCCCCGCCACGGATTCGACGTCCGGTGCACCCGAGAGGCAGGGCGGAAAGTCCGGAGCTCCCCCCAAGAGCTCCGGACCTTCGGCGGCCGATCCAGGCGAGGGCAAGGTCTCTCCAGGATCGCCAGGTTCGAGGAGCAGAAACGCCAGCCCCGCCGTCCCGACAAGAAGCATCGCCCCCTCCAGGGAGCGCCGCGCCGCGCGCACGGCTACTCCTCCTCTCCGCTCTTCCCGTGGAGGCGCAGGGTGTGGAGGTAGGCCGGCCGGAAGATGCGCCGGGGAACCACGCGACTCGAGACCCAGGCGTGGTCGCCGTGAACGTCGAGCGAAAGAGCCGCGGTGTCGGGCGAGAGCTCGGCCTCGGCGGCGACCCGCGGTTCATCGGGAAACAAGACGTCCAGTACGACGAACGCACAGGCCCGCCGGCCGTAGGCCAGGAAGAGATCGTGGCCGCGAGCGCGCGCGTCCCAGCACCAACCCTTCTCGCTCTCGAACGAGGAGATCTCGGAGGGGCTCGACGGGTCTTGCACGTCAACGATCCTCAGGCCTCCCCAGAGCGCGCTCACGTAGGCGATGTGGTGATCGACCTCGATGCGCAGTCCCAGGCCCTTGATCGTTGCCTTGCCGAGAAGCACGAGGCGGTCCTTCTTCTTGACGTCGTAGATGCCGAGGCCGCCGCGGCCGCCCACGTAGAGGCGATCCTTCTCCTCGGTGATTCCCCTCGCCCTGGGCCGGGGGTCGAGGGCAACGAGCGAGGGTTCGCTCTTGCCGTCCCACTCGTAGGCCGCGACGCCGCGCGGGGCGAGCGAGAGGAAAAGCCGCTCGCCGCGGACATCGATCCCCCGGGCGCCGCTCCCGGCGACGTACCCGAGGCGCTTCGGGCGCGAGGGGTCCGAGAGGTCGTAGATCATGACCGATGCCGGCTCGCTCAAGCCGCGGACCTCGACCGTGCCCCGGCCGGCCATGTAGACGACGTCCTTCTCGACCCGCATGTCCCGGAAGTGGAATTCGTGGCTCCCCGTCATGTAGCCCGGCAGCCGGCCGACCAGCACCGGGTTTTCCCTGCTGGAGAGGTCGAAGATCCGGAGGCCGCGGACCGGGAAGAGGACGTAGAGGCGGTCCTGGCTCGCGATCGTGACCATGGGGCTGAAGGCGTCGATCCTGTCCACGTCGACGAGCTCGGGATCGAATCCCGAGTCCGACGCAACAGCAAGCGGCACAAGGCAAAACCACACGCACAGTGCAAGATACGGCATCGTCCGGCGCTCATCGCATCGCATGGCAATTCCCTCGAGAAAGGGGAACGGTTCGGGGGCGTTTGTCTGCCCCTTCACGCCTCCATGCGCACGCGGAGCGAATCCGTCTAGCAGATCGTGAAAAAAGTTCCTCTTGCTCCAGGCTTCCCTGTCACCGGCCCCTCAGGCTCAGAAGGCGCGCTTCGACCATCGCGCGCTCCTCGCGCCATCGACCGACGGCGGGGTCGGAAGGGAAGCGCTGGAGGATCTCGTCGAAATCGGCGATGGCACCCCGGTACTCGCTGGCCGCACCGTCTCCTTCCCCCTCCATCCAGACCGCGAGCCGGAACCGGGCGAAACCGCGCTGGCGCCAGAGGTCCGGGTCGTTGGGGTTGACCTCGGTTCCCGTGCCGGCCGACTGGATCGCGGCGCGGTAGCTCGCGATGGGAGACTCGCCGCCGGCGGCTCGCGCCTCGCCGACCAGGCGGAGAGCGATCGCGTGGACCAGGTGGATGGCGGAGCTTCGCTGTCCGTACGTCGGGTCGGTTCGCAGGGCGATCTCGCAGTCCTCGACCGCGAGATCGTGGCGTCCGATCCGCTGGTGGAGCATCGCCCGGATGCGGTAGCACTCGACAAGCTGCGAGTTGAAGCGAAGCGCCTCGAAGAGGTCGGCGATTCCCTTCTCGAACGCGCCCGCCGCGTCTTGTCCCTGGTCCGCCAGGTGGTCGCCGAGTTCACGGTAGGCCCAGGCGCGTGCCAGGAAGTCGCCGGCCCAGACCTTTCGTATTTCGATGGCCCCGGACGCGTCGTCGATCGCGGCGAGGAGGTCTTCCATCGGCGCGCGGCCGTGAAGGCGCTTCGCGAACCCGAGCCCCCGGTAGTATTTCGAGCGAACGATCAAGGTATCGGCGTCCCCCGGGTGGATCTCGAGCGCCCGGGCCAGGTCGGAGAGACACTTCTCGGCCTCCGGGAACGGGTCCTCGCTCCTCCCCAGGAAGTAGCGCGAGATCTCCCCATGGACCGCCGCTCGGCCCCGCAGGGCCTCGACGCTGTCGGGATCGAGGACCAGGGCGCGGTCGAAGTCCGCGGCGGCGGAAACGTACTCCTCCATCCGTTCCACACCCCGGAGCTTCCGGTAGAGAGCGAGCTCCTGGAAGAGGCTTCCGCGGCGCAGCACGGCCTGGATCGAACGGGGCTCCTCCTCCAGCACCTCCGAGACGCGCGCGATCTCCTCATCGAAGCCGGCGAGCGTCCGGTCCAGATCGACCTCGTCGCCGCGGGCGCCGACGCCAAGGGCCCAGGCCATCCCGACCTTCGCCGCGACCGAGCGGCCGCTTGCACCGAGGGCCCGCTCGTAGTCGGCCAGAGCCGCGTCGCGGTCTGCCTGGCGGGTATTCTCGGGGAGGCTCTCAATCCCCCAGCGGGTCCGGTGGACCTCGGCGCGCTTCAGGTACGCCGGGCCATGGGTCGGGTCGATGTCGAGGGCGCGGGAGTAGGCGTCGATCGCCTCCTGGTACTCGCACGGGTCCGCAAGCGAGATGCGACCGCGCGCCTTCCTGTGTTCCGCGCGGAGGAAGAGGGCGTCGCCCCGGGCCACCCAGGCGTCGGGCGTCCCGGTTCTCTCGATGAGGCCCAGGGCCTCGTCCACTTTCGGCTCCGGATCCACGCCACGGCGCCACCGGGTGCCGGCCAGGAGGGTCTGGGCCATGACCCGGAGGAGTCGCCCCTCGTCCGGCGATGATTCGGCTTCGAGACGCCTGCCGGCGTCCGAGGCTCTCTCGAACCACGGGTCGGGGTCACTGCCATGACGCTCGGCCTCCAGGCCGAGCGCCAGCATGAGACGCCCCCAGAGCGGCGCCGTCCGCGCGGGATCGAGAACGAGGAACGGTTCGAGTCTCGCGCGCGCTTCCTCGAACCGGCCGAGACGGTAGAGACACCGGCAGGCGAGAACGTCAAACTCCCAGTGGGTCGGGGAGGACCGCTCGCTCCGGAGAAACTCGTCGAGGACGGCAAGCGCCTCCTCCGGCCTGTCCTCGCAGAGCGCGCGCACAGCGGCCGCGAGCGGCTCTCCGTGAGTCCCATCGAGCATCCGGGTGGCCTCCTCGCGCAGGCGCTTCTGGGCTGTGGTCTCGGGCCTCGCCGGGAGGAGCTCGACGATCCCGGCCGCCAGCCGCACCTCCGGGAAACCGCGAGCGCCCTCGTACTCGCGGAGCCTCAGCCGGCCAAGCCAGTATCTCGCCTCCGGATGGTCGGGGACTTCCGCGAGCGCCCCGCGGGCCAGGTCCTCCGTACGCGCGAGGTCTCCGGTCGCGTAGGCGAGCGCCGCCTCGCTCGCGTACCGGTCGGCGCGCGCTCTCGCCGAGGATCGAATCCCGAGCGCCGCCGTCACCAGGACGGCTGAAAGGACGACAAGGCCGAGGGCGCCCCACGCGGCCGAGATCCATGGATTCCTCCGCAGGCGGCGGCTCACCCTGCCGAGGACCCCGACCCTTCGGGCCCGGACCCCCTCGCCCCGGCGCCAGCGCCCGATCTCCGCGGCGAACTCGGCGCCGTCGGAGTAGCGCGCGCGGGGGGACTTCTCCAGGCACTTCAGGCAGACCGCCTCCAGATCCCGCGGCACTCCGGAGGAGAGGGCTGCCGGACGCACGGGATCGGAGAGCAGGATGGCCCGGAAGAGGGCGAGTCCCGGCGCCTCCTGGAAGGGAAGTTTCCCGGTCAGGACCTCGTAGAGCATGACGCCGAGGGCCCACACGTCGGCCGGCGGGCCAATCGCCGCTGTCTCTCCCCGCACCTGCTCGGGAGCCATGTAGCAAGGAGAGCCCATGATGGCGCCGGGCCTGGTCAGGCGGGTTCGCGCTTCGCGCCAGCTCGCCAGACCGAAGTCGGACACGACTGGCCGCCCGCCGGCTGCCAGGAGCACGTTCTCGGGCTTGAGGTCGCGATGCACGACGCCGCGGGAATGCGCGTGTCCCACGCCATCGCCCACCTCCGCGAGGATACGGACCTTCTCGGCAAACGAGAGCCGTTCGCCGGCCTGCCGGAGCGTCTCTCCAGCCACGAGTTCCATGGCGATGAAGTGCACCGGGCCGCCGGAGGCCGGATCGATGGCCGCGCCAACCTCGTGGACGCGGACCACGTTGGGGTGTGAGAGCTGGGCGGAGGCCTCCGCCTCGCGCTCCAACCGGCGGACGTGCGAGGGTGGGGCATCGGCGTCGAGGAGGACCTTCAGAGCGACTTGCCGCCGCAGGGTCGGATCCTCGGCCTCGTAGACGACGCCCATCCCGCCTCGTCCGAGCTCTCGCACGAGGCGGTACTTTCCGAGAATCCGCTGGACCGGCGGCGAGAGGGACCCGCGAAAGCGTCCCGGGGCCGGGGGGGTGACGCAGACCGTTGGAAGCTCCGAGCCGCAGCGACAGCATCGCAAACTCTCCTCTCCGGCCGTGTGGAGAGGGTAGCTCATGTGGCCGCAGCGCTCGCAGGCGTGGCGAATGCGCTCGAGGGCCCGCTGGATGGCAAGGGAGTCTTCCGCCAGAAGCGCCCCTCGCTTCTCGAGGACCTCCCGGAGGCTCCATCTCTCGCCCCGGCGAGCGCGCTCCCCGCGGTCGGCGTTTGCCTCCGCGATCTCGCGGGCGCTCTCGTGTCCCATCTGGACCGCCAGCCAGCCAAAAGCCGCGGACTCGTCGTCCTCGGGTGCCCCTTCGGTCTGGCTCTCGGCCAGAAAGCGCTTGAGGGCGTCCACCGGATCGGAAGTCATGGGGAGAGCAGAAAGCGGAGTTCGGCCTCGACCTCCTCCTCGTGGGCCACGTAGCCCCGGATCGAGGCGCAGAGGATCTGGCGGAGCCGCCGCCGGCAGGCATGGAGGTAGTTGCGAACGTCGCTTTGCCGGATCCCGTATCGTGCCGCGAGATCGGCGTAGGTGGGGGAGGGCCCCGCGGGACAGAAGAACCGCCGCGTCGCATCGAGCGACGATCCCTCCCCTTCGGGGATGCGGCAGTACTCGCGGAAGATGTCGTAGTGGAGGCGCTTGCCATCCGCGGCGAGGACGCTCTCCAGGCTCCGAACCGCGTCGAGGAGAACGCCCCGGGCCCACTCGCGGTCAAAAACTCGCGCCGGATCCTCGCCGGGCGAGGGCGGCTCGCGGAGCTCCTCGCGGGTGTCGTCCCAGGCCAGGTGAAGCAGGTGGACGCCCTCCCGGGGCAGCCGCGCCTTCCGTGCGCGGTACGCGGAGACAAGAAAATTCCGGAGCGCCGCCTTCAGGAAGCCACGGAAGCTCCCGCGCTCTCGCGAAAGCCTGGCCAGGTCGCCCCGGGAAAGGAGCATGGCGAAAAACTGTTGCGTGAGATCCTTGGCCTCCTCCACGCTCGCGCGGCGCAAGGCGCGGACGTAGTGGTAGGCGGGCTTCCAGTACCTCTCCGCCAGCCGGTTGAGCGTGCGAGCGTACGCAGGGTCCCCCGGGTCCCGGAGGTGGAGAAGGCTGCTCCAGTCGGTGACGGGAAATTCTCGCCCCGCTCCACCGATCTTGGTATCCGAGGAGTGGACCATGATCTTCGCCCGCCCTCTTTGCGCCCGCACACGCCAAGAACTCTACGAGATTATGGCCCATGGCCCGAACGGCGGCCAAGTCGCTCGAAGCCCGGCCACATCCATGGACGGAGCTCAGAGCTCGCCCCTAGCGGATCCTCCTCTTCGCCCCCGACGGGAGCTTCGGATCCCAGCGCGGATCTGACAGGAGACTTCCCCGGCGACCGGCCCGACTTTCGATCCCTGCAAGGACCCGTTCCTTGCGGCGGTTCCACTTCATGCGAATCCATCCCGTAACCCGCTCGTCGCCAGGCGAACGGCGCTGCCCCACGGGAGCAGGGTCCCGGCAAAGTCGCCCGACAACCTGTAGGGCGGGGGCTTGTCCCCCGCCTTCTTCGGCCAGGCCCCGG
Source organism: Planctomycetota bacterium (assembly GCA_016209595.1). Classification (GTDB taxonomy): domain Bacteria; phylum Planctomycetota; class JACQVV01; order JACQVV01; family JACQVV01; genus JACQVV01. Next base: position 12,094 of record JACQVV010000436.1, on the reverse strand, counting down.
GCTTCGGCGGGGGACAAGCCCCCGCCCTACGACTTTGTCCGTCGCCCTGCCCACGGGAGGCTGGCCGCTCGGGGAGAAGGCGTGTAGACTGCCGATGGAGGATTTCGTGAAGGAGAGCCCGAAGGCGCCGCATCCCTACCGAATCATGCGGAAGTGGGTGTACCTCGGTCCGGCCGATGTTGTATTCGGGTTGATCCGCCGTCTCTACCCGCTTCCTCGCATTCGCCGGCTCGTGAATCCCGCCTACCGGGAGTCGCTCGGAGTTCGACACGAGACGCCGGATGGCTGTTAGGGTCCGGGTCCGGATCGAGCGTCTGCCGGCCGGCGCCGGACCCGTTCTCGAGACCATCGCGCTCGCGAACACGGGGTACGAGGGGGGCCCGCCGAACCTGTCGCTCCCCATCCTCGCCGCGCGCGCCCTCGGCCTCTGGCCTCCACCCTCCGACGCCGTGCGGGAGGCGTTGCAAGCCTACGGGGGGATCGTGCAGACCTGGGCGGTCCGCGACGCCGTCCGGCTCAAGGTCGTCGCGCCCGACCGCGAGGGTCCCTGGGCCCAGGCGTCCGTCGTGCTGGCCGAGACCGACAACGAAGCAGTGCTGTCCGACTGCCTTCTCGATGCCATCGAGCTCCTCATCTTGAAGCCAGGGCAAGGGACCTGGTGCTTCTGGAACGAGCTCGGCCAGTTGACCCGGAAGAGCGAGCCGCCGACGCTCTGGTGACGGGAACGAGTACGAGCGGAGGGGGCGAGGCCGGGCGTTAGGCTGGGGTTTCGCGGTTTTTTCAAGCGAGCATCCCGTGGAGGCGGAGGTGGCGGGTTTTCCTGGCTACCCTCCGCACAGGAGGGTCGCTGAAAAGCACGGTCACGGTCACGGTCACGGAACACGACCACGGTCACGCCCACGGAACACGATCACGACCCGTGACCGTGGACCGTGACCGTCGTCCGTGACCGTGACCGTGACCGTGACCGTGACCGTCAAAGGCAAGCGTGTGGTCGAAAAACCGCGAAACCCCAGCTTAGCGGCCCAGGGCGAGCTTCCGGGCGAACTCGACCTTGTTTTTCTCGCCGGGCGGGCACCGGCGGAGCGCCTCTTCGAACGATCGCTCTGCCTCCTCCGTTCGCCCGAGCGGGGCGAGGGCCATGCCGCGGCCTGACCAGCTCTGCCAGAGGGAGGGATCGAGCGCAAGCGCGCGATCGTGGTCCTCCAGGGCCCCCGAGAAGTCCTTCTGAACCAGGCGGACCCCCGCGCGGCCTCCATAGGCCCTCGCGAAGTTGGGGTCGAGCTCGATCGCGCGCGTGAAGTCGAGCATCGCGCCCGGCAGATCCCAATTCGCCTGCCTCAGGGTTCCGCGGTTGCAGTACGCCCCCGGGTGGTCCGGATCGCGCTCGATCGCGCGCGTGAAGTCGTCGAAAGCGCCCGCCTTGTCTCCAACGGAAAGGCGGGCCACGCCGCGGTTGATGTAAGCGTTGGCGAGGTTCGGTTCGAGTTCGATGGCTCGGGTCGAGTCCTCGATCGCTCCCGCGGCGTCCCCGCTCTCCAGCCGTGCGTTTCCGCGGTTCGCCCAGGCGAGGCCGTAGCCGGGGTCGAACTCCAGCGCGCGAGTGTAGTCCTCGATCGCGCCGGCGAGGTCCCGCCTGTCGAGCCGGACGTTTCCGCGGTTCGCCCAGGCGATGGCGTACCGAGGATCGATTTCGATCGCGCGCGTGTAGTCCTCGAACGCGCCCGCGAGGTCGTCTTGCTCGATTCGCGCGTTCCCGCGGTTGGACCAGGCGGGCGCAAGGCCGGGTTCGATCTCGATCGCGCGCGTGTAGTCCTCGATCGCTCCGGCGAGGTCCCCTTGATCGAGCCGGGCATTGCCCCGGTCGGCGAAATCGCGAGCGTTCGCGGGCTCGGGCCACCCCTCGAGCGGCGCGAGGGCGAAAGCGATGCGGGTCGCGTTCCAGAAGGCCGAGTCCTGCCCGCTCTGGAAGCGGCGGCGGTAGAGGTCGTGGGCGAGAGCGGGGTCGCCCAGGCGCGAGAGGTTTGCTGCCGCCGCGATCGCTCCTGCCCGTGTCCGGGTCCACGCCTCCTGGAGGACGTGTGGCGGGCGCTCGTCCGGGAGCCATGTGCCAGGCAGGGCTCGGCAGACGCCCTCAAGGACGGGGAGGGCCGCCAAGTCCGGCCGCTCTAGATCGGGGGGAAGCGAGTCCCCGTGGAGCCCGATTTCGTCGTACACGAAGGCCACCTGAGCCTCGGAGAGGCCGCTCGGTGCGGTCGCGAGAGCGAGCAGGGCCGCCGTGTAGGCGCTCCCCGAACCGGCCGCGGACGCGGCCCAGTCCGCGAGATCTTCGATCTCTTGCTGGAACGCCTCGCGGCTCCTCGGATCCTCCCCGGGAGGCGAGAGCGGCTTCGCGCTCGACAAGAGTTCGATGGTCCTACGCGCGCGGGCGATCTCGAAGGTGACCGGGGCGATGTTCCCGTGGCGATGCCACATTTCGTCGAGCGTTCCCGGGAGCCAGTCGAGCGAGCCATCGGAACGCGCCGCAAACCGCACGACGGTCGCGAGCCGCGCGGCCGCCCGGATCCACGCCGCGAGGAGATCCGCGTCCACGGATCCGCCGTCGAGGCTCTCCTCAAGAGCTCTCCTGGCGAGTGCCGGGGAGGTCCACCCGGCCTGGCTCGTCGCGAGGTCCCCCTTGCGCCCGAGGAGCTCCACGTGGAAGAGCCGCCCTCGTCTCGATTCCGGGCCGCCCGACTCGGGCGGAGGAGAGGCGAGGCGCGTGAGGACTTCACGCGTGAGGGCGGGACCGCTGGCGCGGGCGAGCCGTCGGGCCCGCTCCTCGATCTCTCCCGGGACGATGTTTCCGTGCTTCTTGCCGGCAGCTGCCGCCGCCTCCGCCTTCCCGATCCGGTCGAGGATCTCGGCGAGGCGCTCCCGGTCCGCTTTCGCGGCCCGCTCGATCGCCGCGTCCACTTCGCCGACCCGCTCGCGGGACTCCTCCTCGGTCGTGGCCCTCCACTCGTGGGGAAGCTCCGCGAGAACGAGCGCGAGCGGCCAGTCGCCGGCCTCCTGGGCGCTTCTCTGGAGCTCCAGGGCCCGAGCCGCGACTTCATCTCTCCACTCCTGGGGCGCTTTCGGATGCCGCGCGAGTCCGCGACCCGTGCGAGTGAGTGCGGTGATGTGCGCCCGGAAGTACGCCTCGGGCGCCGCGGGATTGAAGGGCGCCGCGCTCCTGGCTTCGGACCACTTCTCGCGCCCTTCGGTCACGAGGGTCTCGGCCTCGCCGGCCTCCCGCCGGCGTTCGAGAGCCCGCATCGCCCAGAGCCCTGCCGCCAGAGCGAGGACCGCGGCGGCCGATCCCAAGGCGAGAGACTTGTGCCTCCGCACCCACTTGGCCGCGAGTTCGAGGGGGGAGTAGCGAGCGGCGGAGAGAATCCCGCCAGCGCGGTAGGCCTCGACGTCGGCCTTGAGATCGAGCACGCGCGGGTAGCGGTCCTCTCGGCCGGACGCCATGGCCTTGAGCACCGCCGCTTCGAGCTCGCGCGGGATCGGCCAGGGCGCGCTCGACCGGCGGGAGGGCGCGCGGACCACTCCTTTCCGCGCGCGGGCCATGATCGCGCTCGCGGTCTTCCCCTCGATCGGCTTCTCCAGGGAGAGGATCTCGTAGAGGACGGCTCCAAGCGAGTAGACGTCCGTCCGTTCGTCGAGCGATTCGACCTCGCCCCGAGCCTGCTCGGGCGACATGTACCGCGGCGTCCCGGGGCTCTGCCCATCGGCGGTGAGCCCCGGCTGGTCCGGATCGGACGATCGGGCCGTGGAGACGAGCTCTCCCGAGGAGCTCTCCGAGCTCCCGAGGATCTTCGCCAGGCCCCAGTCCATGACAAGGACCTCTCCGAACTCGCCGGTCATGATGTTCTCCGGCTTGAGATCCCTGTGGAGCACGCCGCGGCTGTGAGCGTAGGCGACCGCGTCGCAGACTTTCAGGAAGACGTCGAGGAGTCGCGAGAGCGTGCGCGCCGGAGGCTCGCGCCGCGCGCTGGATTCGCTTGGCGCCCCTCTCTTCACGCCCGCGAGAACCTGGGCGAGGTCGGTGCCCCGGACGCGCTTCATCGCGAGGTATGGCGCCCGGCTCGCTGGGTCCACCCCGTACTCGTAGACGGGGACGATGTTGGGATGTTCGAGCTGCCCCGTGACCTGGGCTTCCTCGATGAAGCGGCGAACGTGCGTGAGCTTCTCCGGACGGGAGAGGGTCTTCACGGCGACCTCGCGCCGGAGAAGCCGGTCGCTCGCGAGAAAGACCTCACCCATGCCCCCGCGGCCGAGGATCGTCCGTAGGTCGAACTTCCCGCCGATCTCGGAGACCGCCGCCGGCGGCGCCGCCGCCCCGGTGCCCACCGCCTGCCCCACGGGCCAGGTCGCCTCCGCGCCCGCCGCCAGGGCGGCGAGGACGCGGGCGACCTCCTCTCCTCCGAGAAGGCGACGCTCCAGGAGGATCTGCTCGACCCTCGGCCTGCGCCCCTCCCGCGCGGCCTCGTCGATCGCGCGGCGAGCATCGGCGTACCCGGCCGCGTCGAGGAATCCGAGCTGCCGGGCCTTGTCCACGAAAGCGTGAGGATCGGAAACCATCGCGTGACTCCGATTCCGGGTTTCGGAGCAAGCTATCCTCGCGTTCCGGCGCCGGCAAGGAGGGGCGGGGCGCTCTCCGAAGCCTGGCGGGCGAGGACCGTTTCCTGTATTCTATGCGCCCTGTCTCCTCGCCTCCCGGAGCGGGCGGCGGCCAGGGTCCACGAGAGGAAGCGATCGTCCGAATGCCATCACGCGAGACCATCACCAACGACGTCACGATCCAGGTCGCGACGATCAACGGAACGGGGAGCCAGTCGTCGAACCTCGTCCTGACCAAGGCCCTCTTCCACATGGGGGTTCCGGTCGGGTGCAAGAACATGTTCCCCTCCAACATCATGGGGCTTCCGACCTGGTACACGATCCGGGTGAGCCGGGACGGATACCTCGGCCGGAAGAAGGAGCTCAACATTCTCGCCGCGCTCAACCCGAATACCTGGTTCGAGGACGTGAAGCAGGTCTGGCCCGGCGGCGCGATCGTCTACGAGAAGAAGTTCTCCGAAGCGGCGCTCGTGGGTCTCGATCCGTCGATCACCCTCTATCCGGTCCCGTTCGAGGCGCTTGCCGACAAGCGGATCGAAAACGCGAAGCTCCGGCGGCTCCTGGTCAACATGATCTACGTCGGGGTCCTCACCCACCTCCTGGACATCGACGCCCAGGCGGTCGAGGAGACGATCGCCCACCAGTTCCAGAAGAAACCGAAGGCCATCCCGTCGAACGTCCAGGCCTTTCGCGTGGGGCTGGAGTACGCCCGCGAGAACCTCGAGAAGAGAGACCCTTTCCGCGTGGAGAGGGTGGAGCGAACGAAGGACCGGATCATGATCGAGGGGAACGCGGCGTGCGCGCTCGGCGCCGTGTGGGGCGGGTGCACCTTCATCGCCTGGTACCCGATCACGCCCTCGTCATCGCTCGTCGAATCCGCCATCGATTACCTGAAGCGATACCGCCACGACAGGGCGACCGGCAAGGCGACCTACGCCGTGGTCCAGGCGGAGGACGAACTCGCCGCGGTCGGGATGGTGGCCGGCGCGGGCTGGGCCGGGGTGCGCGCGATGACCGCGACCTCGGGACCTGGCGTGAGCCTCATGGGCGAGATCGCTGGTCTCATGTACTTTGCAGAGGTCCCGGGAGTGGTGATCGACGTGGAGCGGCTCGGGCCCTCGACCGGCCTACCCACGCGCACCGCCCAGGGGGATATCCTCCAGGTCGCCTTCCTCTCCCACGGCGACACCCAGCACGTCATGCTCTGGCCGTCCACGCCCGAGGAGTGCTTCGAGTTCACGCAGACTGCCTTCGACCTCGCCGAGGAGCTCCAGGCCCCCGTCTTCGTGATGACGGACCTCGACCTGGGCATGAACATCTGGGAGAGCGAGCCCTTCCGATATCCCGAAGAACCGCCCCTTCGAGGAAAAGTCCTGGCTGGGGCCGACCTCGACCGGATCCAGAAGTTCTCGCGCTACAAGGACGTGGACGGCGACGGGATCCCGTATCGCACGCTCCCGGGCGATCCGCACCCCAAGGCGGCCTACTTCACGCGCGGCTCGGGCCACAACGAGGACGCGATCTACACCGAGTCGAACGAGGCGTACAAGCGCCTGGTGGACCGGCTGCGGCGGAAATACGAGACCGCGAGGGGCATGGTCCCGAAGCCCGTGGTGGACCGGACGGAGGGCGCGGAGATCGGCCTTGTCGCCTTCGGTTCGACGGACCTGGTGATCCGGGAGTGCCGGGATCACCTCCTCCGGGAGGGCGTGAGGGCGAGCTACCTCCGGCTGCGTGCCGTGCCGTTCACGGAAGAGGTCTTCGACTTCGTCCGCGCGCACGAGCGCGTGTACGTGATCGAGCAAAACCGGGACGGCCAGATGTGCCAGCTCCTCCGGCTCGATCTGGATCCCTCCGAGACGGCGAAGCTCCGCTCGGTCCGCCACTACGACGGCCTCCCCGTGGACGCCCGCTCGATCGCGGTGGATCTCCTGGCGCAGGAGAGAAAGGACCTCGTCCATGCCGGACGCTAAGACGAACCGGGCCGGGTTCCCCAAGGAGGACTACCAGGGCTCCGCGACGACCCTGTGCAAGGGCTGCGGCCACAACTCGATCACCAACCATCTCATCAAGGCCCTCTACGAGTTCGGGATCGATCCGCACAAGCTCGCCAAGATGAGCGGGATCGGGTGCTCCTCGAAGACCACGAACTACTTCGCCAACCGCTCGCACGGGTTCAATGCGGTCCACGGCCGGATGCCCGCGCTCGCGCTGGGGGCGAAGATGGCTAGCAGCGAGCTCAAGCTCGTCGGGGTCTCGGGCGACGGCGACACCGCCTCGATCGGTCTAGGACATTTCATGCACATGGTCCGGCGAAACCTCGACATCCTGTATCTGATCGAGAACAACGGGGTCTACGGGCTCACCAAGGGCCAGTTCTCCGCGACCGCGAACGTCGGGTCGAAGCTCAAGGACGGCACCGTGAACGTGATGAGCGAGATCGACTGCTGCGCCATGGCGATCCAGCTCGAGGCGAGCTATGTCGCCCGCTCGTTCTCCGGGGACGGGAAGCAGCTCGTCCCTCTCATCAAGGGGGCGCTCGCGCAGAGGGGCACCGCTTTGATCGACGTCATCAGCCCGTGCGTGACCTTCAACGACCATGACGGCTCGACCATGAGCTACGACTACATGAAGGAGCACGAGGAAGCCCTCCACACGATCGACTACATCGAGCCGCAGCCCGAGGTCACCGTCGACTACGCCGCGGGGGAGACGCGGGCCGTGCCCCTCCCCAATGGAGGGATCCTGACCCTGAAGAAGGTGGGAAAGGACTACGATCCCTCGGACAAGATCGCGGCGCTGGCCCGGATCGAGGAGTCGAGGCGGCAGGGCGTCCACCTGACAGGACTCCTCTACGTCAATCCGAAGCGCCCCGATTTCACCCGACTCATGAACCTCGTGGACGAACCGCTCTACTCGCTCGGCCTGGAGAGGATCCGCCCGTCCCGGGCCGCCCTGGCCGAGGTGATGGCGGAGTTCGCATAGGATCGGACAAGTTTTGAACGTGAGGGAGTTCACGGGGAGTCTCGACGGCCAGGGCCTCACGTTCGCCCTGGTCGTCTCCCGTTTCAACGAGGTCGTCACCGGCCGGCTCCTCGCGGGAGCGATCGACTGCCTCGTCCGCCACGGCGTTCGAGACGCCGACCTCACGGTCGTTCGCGTCCCGGGGGCCTTCGAGATCCCGCTCGCGGCGAAAGCCGCGGCAGAGTCGGGCCGGTTCCGGGGAGTCGTGTGCCTGGGGGCGCTGGTGCGCGGCGAAACGCCCCACTTCGACTACCTGTCGTCCGCGGTCGCCAAGGCCCTTGCCGAGGTCGGCCTCTCGACGGGCGTACCGGCTTCTTTCGGAGTGCTCACGACCGACACTCTCGATCAGGCGCTCGACCGGGCCGGCGGGAAGGCCGGGAATAAGGGAGCGGAGGCCGCGCTCGCGGTGCTGGAGATGGTCCGGCTGCTGGAGCGTCTCGCGGGGGGCGGCTAGTGGCTCGCCGGCGGACCCGGGCGAGGCAGCTCGCCCTTCAGTTCCTGTACCTTTACGACCAGAGGGGGGAAGAGGTTCTGCCGGAGCGGGACGCGCTCTTCGACGCCGAGACCGACGACCCCGAGGTGCTCGCGACGGCCAAAGACCTCGTCACCGGCACGATCAGGCACCGGACCGAGCTCGACGCCGAGATCCGCGCGGTCGCCGAGAACTGGGACATCGACCGCATGGCGATCGTGGACCGGAACATCCTGCGCCTCTCCTGCTACGAGATCCTCCACCGCGCCGACATCCCGGCGAAGGTCTCGATCAACGAGGGCGTGGAGCTCGCCAAGACCTTCTCGACGGAGAACTCGGGCGCCTTCGTGAACGGGATCCTCGACCAGATCGTCCGCCGCCACCCGAAGCCCGGTAGCTAGTCTTGTTCAAGAAGTCGTTCGAGAAGCTCAAGGCGGCGCTCAAGAAGACGCGCGACATCCTGTTCATGGACGTCCGCGACGTCTTCAAGATCGGGCGGAAGGTCGATCAGGACCTCCTCGACCAGCTCGAGGAGATCATGGTGAAGAGCGACATGGGCGTGGACGCCACGACCGAGATCCTCGCCGAGCTGAAAGAAGCCTACCGGGACAAGGTAATCGAGGACCCCAAGGGAATCGTGGATTTCCTGAAGACCCAGGTCCGGGCGACCCTCACCAAGAAGTCGATCGACATCTCCCGGTCCCCGACTCCGCCGACCGTGATCCTCGTCGCCGGGGTGAACGGCACGGGCAAGACGACCTCGATCGCCAAGCTTGCCCACCACTTCCGCCGGGTCGAGGGAAAGAGCGTGCTCCTCGCCGCCTGCGACACGTTTCGCGCGGCCGCCGTCGAGCAGCTCGAGGTCTGGGCCGGCCGGATCGGGGCCGAGATCGTGAAGCGCGACTCCGGGACCGACCCGGCCGCGGTCGCTGTGGACGCGGCACAGATGGCGCTCGCGCGGAAGTTCGACGTCCTCATCGTGGACACGGCGGGGCGCCTCCACACCTCGACCAACCTCATGAAGCAACTCGAGAAGATCCGCCGGGTGATCGAGCAGCGGATCCCGGGCGCGCCCCACGAGACGCTTCTCGTGCTCGACGCCACGACAGGACAGAACGCGATCAGCCAGGCGAAGATGTTCTACGAGACGGTCAAGGTCGACGGCATCTTCCTCGCAAAACTCGACGGCACCGCCAAGGGCGGCGTCGTCGTCGCGATCAACCGCCAGCTCGACGTTCCGGTCAAGTTCATCGGCGTCGGCGAGGGGGTCGAAGACATCGAGCCCTTCGACCCCGACCGCTTCGTGGAGGCGCTGTTCGCGGAGTAGGACAGGAGTTCGTCCCGCCCGGATCGCCTGCTGCCTGTTCGCTACTTCTCCCAGCTCCTCCGCGCCCGCTCCTTGACCTCGTCGGGGAGGAGATCACCGTAGCGCCGGATCTCGTCCGCCGTGAGGTCGCGCCAGATGCGCTTGTCCGCCTCGGCAAAGAGGTCCTCGGTCTTGACCCACCAGAGCCGGGCGGTCCTATCCGAGGACGCCGTGACGATGCGTTTCCCGTCCGGGCTGAAGGCGGCGCAGCTGATGTCGCCGTCGTGCCCGCGCAGGACGGCGAGCTCATGGCCCTCGAGGTCCCAGAGCCGGGCGGTCCTATCCGAGGAGGCCGTGACGATGCGTTTCCCGTCCGGGCTGAAGGATGCGGAGAGGACCAGGCCATCGTGCCCGTGCAGGGTGGCAAGCTCGCGGCCCTCGAGGTCCCAGAGCCGGGCCGTGCCGTCGGCCGACGCCGTGACGATGCGTGTCCCGTCCGGGCTGAAGGCGGCGGAGTTGACCGGCCGGTCGTGGCCGAAGAAGAGGGCAAGCTGGCGGCCCTCGAGGTCCCAGAGCCGGGTGGTGCTGTCGGCCGACCCCGTGACGATCCGGTTCCCATCCGGGCTGAAGGCGGCGGAGTAGACCGGCCGGTCGTGGCCGGCGAGGAGGGCAAGCTCGTGGCCTTCCTGGTCCCAGATTCGTGCCGTGCGGTCGTCCGACCCCGTGACGATCCGTTTCCCGTCCCGGCTGAACGCGGCGGACATGACCCACCCGTCGTGGCCGGCGAGGAGGGCGAGCTCGCGGCCCTCCCGGTCCCAGATCCGGGCGGTCTTGTCGTGGGAAGCCGTGACGATCCGTTTCCCATCAGGGCTGAAGGCGGCTGAGAAGACAGCGCCGTCGTGCCCGAGCAGCACGGCGAGCTCGCGGCCCTCGAGGTCCCAGACCCGGGCGGTCTTGTCGACGGACGCCGTGACGATCCGCTCTCCGTCAGGGCTGAAGGCGGCGGACTGGACCGGGCTCGAGTGCCCGACGAGGACGGCAAGTGGGCGGGCCTCGAGGTCCCAGAGGCGGGCGGTCTTGTCCCCGGACGCCGTGACAATCGACTTGCCGTCCGGGCTGAACGCGGCGGAGGCAACCAGCCCGTCGTGGCCGCGCAGGACGGCGAGTTCGCGGCCCTCGAGGTCCCAAATTCGGGCCGTCCCGTCCGCGGATGCCGTGACGATCCTTCTCCCGTCAGGGCTGAAGGCGGCGGAGTTGACTGCGCTGTCGTGCCCGACGAGGACGGCGAGCTCGCGGCCCTCGAGATCCCAGAGCCGAGCGGTTTTGTCCAAGGATGCCGTGACGATCCGCTGGCCGTCCGGGCTGAACGCGGCGGAGTTCAAGATGCCGGGGTGTCCGACGAGGGCGGCGAGCTCGCGGCCCTCGAGGTCCCAGAAGCGGGCGGTCTGGTCCCAGGATGCCGTGACGATCCGTTTCCCGTCCGGGCTGAAGGCGGCGGACGTGACCTGGTCATCGTGCCCGACAAGGACCGCGAGCTCGCGGCCCTCCCTGTCCCAGAGCCGGGCGGTCTTGTCGCGAGACGCCGTGACGATCCGTTTCCCGTCCGCGCTGAAGGCGGCGGAGGAGACCGCGTCGTCGTGCCCGCGGAAAACGCCGGCTTCCATCGCCGGATACCCGAGCGCCTCGTGAAGCGGCTGGACGGTCGCCCGTTCCTCGAGGAGGCTCACCGCCTCACGGGCGAGGAGGAGGGCGAGGAGGGCGCGGCCCGTCTGGCGCACGTTGTTCGATTCGCTCGCAAGCCCTATCGCTCGCGCCCGGGCGAGGTTCGCTTCGGCGGTTCCCCGCTGCTTGGTTGCCTCCCGTCGCTCGCCGTCAGCCTCGGCGCGCTTCTCCTCCGCTCGATCCCGCTCGCGGGTCGCCTCGTCCGCCTTCTCTTGAATGGCGCGGTTCTTCGCGAGGGTCGAGAGGACGAACCAGCTCCCCAGGCCGAAGAGCAAGAGGAGCGCCGCCGCGCTGACGGCGCTCAAGGCCTTGTGCCGGCCGACCCACTTGGCGGCCACCTGGAGGGGATTGTAGTGGACCGCCGCGAGCGTCTTCCCCTCCAGATACGCCTGGACGTCGGCCTTGAGGTCCGTCACGCGCGGGTATCGCTCGCGGGGCTTTCGGGCCATGGCCTTCAGCGCCACGGCCTCGAGCTCGCGAGGGACATTTCGCTCCGGGGCGCGCTCGGAAGGCGCGACGAGGCTGGCGCCGGTGACCTTCTCGAGAATCGCCCAGGAGGTCTTCCCCGTGAAGGGGGGCACGAGAGCGAGAATCTCGTAGAGGATCGCACCGAGCGAGTAGATGTCCGAGCGCTCTTTGATCCTGGAAACCTCTCCTCTCGCCTGCTCGGGAGGCATGTACGAGGGAGTCCCCATGAGCGCGCCGTCGAGCGTCCGGAGCGGTTCGCCGTCCGGGATTCCCGCCTCCTCGCGGGCGCGGCGGGCAACATCGCTTCCGGCGAGGTCGGGCGTGACTGCGTCCGCGGCGGCGTCGGGGCGGCCGAGGACTTTCGCGAGGCCCCAGTCCATGACGAGGACCTCGCCGTATTCGCCCGCCATGATGTTCGCGGGCTTGAGGTCGCGGTGGATCACGCCCTGCGAGTG
>JACQVV010000435.1 GCA_016209595.1 Planctomycetota bacterium | reverse complement strand
TCCCCCTTCCTACCGCCGGCACGCCGCTCGCGCCCGGAGGGCAAGATCGAGTCGGCGCGGATGACAAGCAAGCGGCGTGCCAGCGGCCCCCTCCCCTTCCCAGCTAGCTCAGGTTGGCCGTTCACCAGAGGTCGGCAACGTGACTGGGCGGTTGTCACGACCCTTCGATCACCCGCGGGACGCGGAACTTGTCCCCGTCCCGGTCGGGCGCGCCGGAGAGCGCCCGCTCGCTGCCGAGGGGCTGGCCGGGCAAGTCGGCGCCGAAGACGTTGGCGGCCTCGGTGGCATGGACGAAAGGCTGGACGGCGGACGTGTCGAGCTCGCGGAGCTCGGCCGTGAAGTCGAGAAACCGCGTGAGCTGCAGGCTGAAGAGAGCTTCCTCGTCGTCGTCGACGCGGAGGCGAGCGAGCCGCGCGACGGCGCGGACCTTCTCTCGGTCGAGCTGCACCTTTCCTAGCCGCCTCCCGGCCCTTCCTTCTTCTCCTTGTGCGTCTCTTCCATCCGGCGCATCGTGGCCTCGATCCGTCCCACCGTCTCCTGGAGCTGGGCGTTCGAGGCGGACATCGTGGCAAGGTCGCGCCGGAGCGCCTGGATCTCGGTTTCGAGCTTCGCCGTGTGCTTCTCGGTGGCGTCGGCGCTCGCGGCGATCTGACCGAGCGATTCCCCGTTGCCACGGATGGCGGTGCCCAGGACGATTCCCTGGTTCTCGACCTCGCCCCGGACATCCTCGGTCCCTTGCGAGGAGCCCGGGATGTAGAGAGGAAGGGCAATGCCGCCCACGGCATAGAAGCCCAGGATGATGAAGAGGAGATTCCTGACCTTCTTCACCTCCTCACCGAGGTTGACGGCGACGGCCTTCTGCCCGGCAGCTTCCATGTCTTCCTCCCGTTGAACCAGGTCGAGCGAGACTCGGAGACTCCTCTCGCAGAACTTGCACTGGATGTCCTTGTCCATCAAGTTCTGTGCGACGTCTAAAACCCGCCAGCAGTGCGGGCATTTGATGCGTACGGTCATCGCCACCTTCCTCTCTGCCGCCCGTGCCGGAGCGTGCATGCGCGACCCCGGACATGGAGGGGCAATCTTAGCGTCGCGGGAAGGGGAGTCAAGCGCGGTACTTCACCGTCTCGCCAGGCCGTCCGCGGCCTCCCACTCCACCCGCCAGCGCCCGTCCACGCGGTGGAGCCGCCGGGCGGCGGGAGTGCCGTCGGCGAAGCGGAAGGCGACCTCGGCCTCGTCCGGGCCCAGGAGACGCTCGGCCTCGACGGCGAGCCCCTCCCAGCGGCCCCGGAAGTGGCTCGCGACGTCCTGGTCCTCTTCCCTGAGGGTCGCAAACCCGCGGCGCAAGCCATCCCTCCCTCCGAGCGCCGCGCGGCCCTCCGGGGCCAGGCGCGCCCAGAACGCGGCCGGGTCCCCTCGAGCGAGGGAAACGGCGATCTCGCGCATCGCGAGGCCGGGCGAATCGGGCCGCGGGCCGCCCCCTCCCCCGTGGGCGTCGAACCAGTCGAAGACCGTTCCCGTCTCAAAGTGGAGGATGAGGACGTGCCCCATCGCCGCGATCTCCTTCGACTCCACGTTCTGGCAACCGACGATCTTCGCCGCGAAGAGGAACGCGTGGATGGCGGGGGCGGCCGGGTCCTTCTCGCCGAAGAGCATGAGCGTCGGCACGTTCTCGATCCTCCTGGGGTCGAGGATGGCCGTGAGCCCGATGGGGACGATCGAGGCGAACCTCGCGGGCTCGCGAGCCGCGGTCTGGAGGACCTGGATCGCGCCGAGCGAGTGGCCGAAGGCATGGATGCGGCGCGGGTCGATCGAGTAGCGAGCGAGCGCGTCCTCGACCGCGGCGAGCACGTGGTCGTCGCTCGAGGTGTCGCCCAGCGTGAGCGAGGCGCGGGTGTGGCGATCCTCCGAGCGCGGCGCGATCAGGATGTAGCCGCGGCGCGCAGCCTCGCGGACGAGGCCCCCGCCAGCGTAGGTGTACATCATCGACCGTTCGTCGAGCCGCAGGCCGTGGAGACCGACGACGGCCGGGTAGACCTTCGACGGGTCGTAGTCCTCGGGGAGCACCACGCGATAGAGGACGGGTTCTCCGTTCGCCGCTCGCGCACCCCGCAGCACGACGCCGGTCCGGCCCGCGAGCGGGTCGCGACCGGCCCGCGCGGCGGCGAGATCCCCCTCCAGGCGCTCCAGGAGGTCCAGAACGTCGAAGCGGGCCGGGCTCTCCGGGCCGATCTGCTCCCGGAGGTCGGCGAGCGCCATCCTGAGGTCGTCGGCAGAGCCGGTCGTGACCTCGTCCACGCCCCTCTCGATCGCCGCGATCCGCTCCTCGAGCCCCGGGATCCGGAAGAGAATCCTCTCGCGGAGCTGGCGGCGCTCCCCCGTGGAGAGCTCCACCCGGACGAGCGTCCGGGGGGCGTGGACAGGGAGCTGGACCGTCCACCCGACGGCGAGTTCGGCGGGCGAGAGAGAGCGGTCTTCCTCGTGCATCCGGCAGCCACCTTCCGGCTCCTCACCCTCGAAGACCTCGATTCGGGCGCGCACCGCATCCGGTACGAAGGGCTCGTAGAGGGAGACCAGCCGGAGCCCGACCTCGGTCGCCCCGCCATCCAGGGCCGCGACGGGGAGGCGAACGGAGATCGAGTCGAGCCGTTCCACCGCGACATCCCACGGCTCGCCTCGGGTCAGGTCGCGCGCGCGAGCGAAAGAGCGAAGCACTCGGGCGTGGTCCTTCTCCCAGAAGGCCATGATCCCCTCCTCGACGAGCTGGTCGAGGCGGAGCCGGTCCTCGGGCGACATCGGCTCCGCGCGCGCCAGAAACGCGCGGTCGAACTCCAGAAAGACCCGGGCCATGTCCTCGAGCGAGACCTCTTCCGCGACCGCCGGAACGAGGCCCGAGAGACAAATGAAGTTCGCGAGAACGATGACTGCGTGACGTCTCATCCGTCGTGCTCCAGCTTTTTCTGAACCCCGAACCCCGAACCCCGAACCCCGAACCCCGAACCCCGAACCCCGATTTATGCATTGTACGCAAAACCCAGGCCGGCCGGTCGCCGGAGAACTCCCGATGAGAACCCTTGCCGCCCTGCTCGCCGCCATCCTGGCGTCCGCGTCCCTTGGGCCGCGATCGGCGGGCCAGGAGGCCTACGACGCCGGGCTCCTCTGGAACGGTCTCTCCTACGAATGGGAGGGGCACCCGCATCGCCTCTCCGTTCTCGGGAGCCGGTACGAGGTTGGCAGCGTCGATCCGTGGACGGGGGCCCTCGAGGGATCGCACGAATTCAGCGTGAGGATCGGGAGCTTCCCGCCCGACCGAGCGTCCTACGAGAGTCGGTACGAGGCGGTCCGATCGCGGGCGGTCGAGTTCGGCCAGATCCGGGTCGGGCCGATCGAGCTCGAAGGGCGGATAGGCGCGGAGCTCCGCCGCGAGGTCGAGTTCGAGACCACGCTCGCGGCGATGGGGATTCGCCGGAGCCCGCGGCGGCCGCGGGCGGTCGCCCTCCTCGCCGGCCTATCGGTCCGGAGCACGGGGTGGGAGAGCGGCTGGCACTTCCAGGGGCTGGGCGTGGGAGTGTCGCGCGCGCGCATCCACGAGGACGGGAGCGTGACGCTCGCGGCCCGCGCCTTCGTCCGGCCTGCCGACTCTCCCGATTTCGTGAACGGCTTCGACTACCTTGGCGACTGGCCGGCCGGGGAGCCGGTAGGCTACCGAGTCTGGCTCGACGTGACCGTGGTGGTGGGGGAGGCCGAGGACTTTGTTGCGACGGCGATCCGGATCCGAAACGGTCCGACTCGGCTCGCGACCCGGACGCGGATCCTCCGCGACGTCCGCCTGACGGGGCGCTCCACGTGGGACGGGAACCGCGCATTCCTGGGGACCGCGTCGTTCGAACTCGCTCTCGACGCGGACACGCGCCGCGACGGCCGGTACATCCGGCGGCTCGAGGTCGCCGCCCGCGACTTCGTCTACGATCCGGCGACCCGCCGTGCTCGCTTCGCCGTCGCCCACGGGTTCTCGAACCAGGGCCTCATCTCGTATCCCTGGCGGCTCATTTCCGAGAGCGTCCACGTCCTCGTCGAGGTGAGAGACCCCGCGCTCCAAAGAGGGGAAGGACGCATACGGGGGAAGGTCGAGGGCGGGGCGGGGGAGAGGGTGGAGGTGCGGTCGGGCAGTTAACACGGTCACGGTCACGGT
>JACQVV010000425.1 GCA_016209595.1 Planctomycetota bacterium | reverse complement strand
CCACGTGGGGCTCTTCTGGAGCCCCGAGCTCGCGTTCGTGACCTACCGCAACTTGGAGAAGAAGGACGTACGGGAGTGCGTGGTCGCGGGGAAGGAAATCGTGCTCGAAGGCGGCGTGCGCGCGGTTCTCGTCCGGCTTCGCAGGACCGATCCGAGCGGTTTTGCCGGTGAGGCGGACTTCGAGATCGATGGGAAGATCGTCTCGTTCCCCTGGAACCGGAAGTGACGTTAATGGTCTAATAGGCGTAGAGTTATCTCACCCGTCCGAGGCCCGACCCCCATGAACGCACGAGCCATCCGCACCGGTTTCTGGTCCTCGAGCACGATCTTCTTCGCCAGCGCCGTCGCCGTCTGCGCGGCGAATTTCGCGGGTGTCTTCGCTCCGCCTGGACAGAAGCCCCCGCCGCCGGTGGAGGGCGGAGACGAAGAGGAGATGGACGAGGAGAAGCTCGCCTATGCGGACTGGGACAAGTTCCAGGACCCAGACGGCTACGGCGCGATCTGGCTGGTCCGGACGGGGGAGGCGCAGCCCGTCATCGCGGAGAGAGACAGGCCGGAGACTGAGCCCGTCAAGCGGACCAAGGCCGACACCCTCAGGTCCATGATCTCCGTCGAGCGCGGCTTCCTCCCCAACCAGGTGAAGATCAAGTTCAGCGGCGCGTCACGGCCTGCGAAGAGCTTCTACGCGATCGGCGAAGAGATCCCCCTCCCGGGCGGCGAGACGGCGAAGCTCGTCGCCTTGAGGGGCACGAACGACGAGGGTGTCGCAACCTTCGAGTTCCAGGGGGAGCGGATCGAGCTCCCGTGGAAGGTAGGAAAGAGCTCCGGAGGCTTCACGCCTGCCGCGGGCGAAGGGGAGGATCCGGGCTGGCAGGACCAGCCGGTCGAGGAGCCGGAACCCTACGGCGAAGACATGCCCGACGAGGAGATCCCGGAGTACCAGCCGGAGGAGTCCGGGGAGGGCTTCGCGGCCGTAAAGTCCGAGCAGGTCGACCCGGATCACTGGAAGATCGCTCCTGACGAGTGGGTGGAGGTGGGGAACAACCTCAAGAGCTACGCGTCCGACGTCGAGCCGGTCGTCGTGATGGGCAAGGACGGCGACGTCCTGGGTCTCAAGCTTCAGAACGTGAAGGAGGGGTCGCTTGCCTGGCAGCGGGGGTTTCGCACGGGCGACATCGTCCAGCGAGTGAACGGCGACGCGGTGACCTCCGTGGAAGACCTCTCCACGCTCATGGAGAAGCACAAGGCGACCGCCCAGGTGTTCATTCAGGTCGACCGCGTCGGCAGGCGGCTCACGATGACGTTCGAGCTCGCCGAGTAGCGCGCGAAGTGCGGATCGTCGGCGTCGCCGTCGGCAACAGCCGGGTCCAGGTGGGGGTGGTCGAGGGGGGAGAGATTCGAGCGGTCCGGCGCGCGCCCGCCGGGAACCCCGAGGACTGCTTCCCGGAGGGGGAGCGGGTGCGGCCGGATGCCGTGCTGCTCGCGAGCGTCAATCCTCCCGCCGAGGAGCGCGTCCTGGCGCTCGTCCGGGACCGGTTCGGCGTGGAGCCCTTGCGGGTCACCTCCGCGGGTGGCGTGGGCCTGACGAACCGGTGCAGACCCCCGGAGCGGGTCGGAATCGACCGCCTCCTCGCGGCGCGGGCGGCCCTTGAACGGACGGGGACCGACACGCTCGTTCTCGACTTCGGGACCGCCGCGACCGCGAACCTCGTTTCCCGGGACCGGGTCTTCCACGGGGGGCTGATCGGCCCCGGGCTCTCGCTCGCCGCGCGGGCGCTCGCGGGTGGGACCGCGGCCCTGCCCGCGGTGGAGTCGCCCGGCGCGCCCCCCGCGTTCCTGGGCCGCTCGACCGAGGACGCGATCCGGGGCGGCGTCTTCTGGACGCTCGTGGGGGCGGTCGAGCGGATCGTGCGCGGGATCGCAGAAGAGTGGGGGAAACCGCTCGTCGTTTTCGCCACGGGCGGCGACGCGGAACGTGTCGCCGGCGCGACGCGATCGATCGATCGGGTCGTCCCGACGCTCGTCCTGGAGGGGCTCCTGCATGTCCACAGGGACCGAACATGTTGACGAACGAGTCAAGTTTCGGTGCCGCGGTTCTCGCGGTCACGGTCACGGTGACTGAACACGTACACGGAGCACGTTCACGGAAGACGCACACGACGATGCGGGCCGCGGACTGTGGATCTTGACCGGGAATCGTGGCCGGGAATCGTGACCGTGACCGTGACCGTGACCGTGAATCGTGATCGTGACCGTGACCGTGACCGTGAATCGTGATCGTGATCGTGACCGTGAATCGTGACCGTGACCGTGACCGTGAATCGGACCGTGCTTCCATGGGCTGGGCCGGAGCCCCGCTAGGGTGACCGTCTACGTCGCGCTCGGCACCCCGCTCGCGCCGGGGGGGATCGGGGTCCTTCTGGTCGTCGGTCCCGCCGCGCGGGAGCTCCTGGGGCGCGTCTTCCGCCCGCTGCCGGGCCGGCGGGGGGAGCCCGCCGACCTTGCTGGCGGGCGAATCTCGCGCGGGTGCCTGATCGGCGCTTCCGGCGAGACCCTGGACGAGGTCCTTGTCCGCGCGCTCGACCCCGCCGAGGGGCTCGGCCCGGAAGGGTACGAGATCGACGGACACGGCGGGATCGCATGCGGCCGCGGGGCGCTCACCCTCTTCGAGAGCCTGGGCGCGGTCCGGGTGGACGCCTCGGAGCTCCCGCTTCTGGCCGCACCTCCGGGGAGCCCGCAGGCCACCCGGGCCGAGGCGAGGGGCCTTCTTCCGGCGGCGATGACGCTCCGCGCGGCAACGCTCCTTCTTGCCCAGGCGGATGGCGCGCTCCAGGAGGTCCTCGCCCGCGCGAGCCGGCTCGTGGAGGCCGGAGGTCGGGACGAGGCCTTCGCCGAGGTCGAGCGGCTCCTCGCGACCGCTGAGCCAACCCGGGCGCTCGTCCATGGCGTGGATGCCGTGCTCCTGGGCGCCCCGAACTCCGGGAAATCCACTCTCTTCAACCGGCTCCTCGACTCGGAGCGCGCGCTCGTGGACCCCGGACCCGGGACGACCCGCGACGTCGTGACGGGACTCGCCGTGCTCGACGGGGTGCCGGTCCGTCTCGCGGACACGGCTGGCGTCAGCGCGACCGACCACCCGGTCGAGAAGATCGGCGTGGCGAGGAGCCTCGAGCGGGCGCGCGGACCCGGATGGCGGGTCGTCGTGGTGGACGCGCTCGCGGGGGTTGGGAGCGTTCCAGGGGAGCTCGTCCGGGGACTGGAAGCGAACGCCCGGACCGTCGCCTTCGTCAACAAGATCGACCTCGCCGGTCGCGACGGAGCAGCGTCCGTCGCGAGAAAGCTCCCGTGGCCCGCAGTGGAGGGGAGCGCGCTCACGGGGGAAGGGGTGGACTCGCTTGCACGGATGCTCGCGGGCCCGGCTCGCTCCGTCGATTCGCGAGGCCCGGCCGTCTTCACGCCACGCCAGGAGGTGCACCTGGCGCGCGCCCGGGAACTCCTGGCCGCGGGCGACCTTGCGGGCGCCCACCGGTCGATCCAGTCTGCCTTGACGGGGGTCGCGCCTCCGGGTTAGAAGGGCCGTCATGCGAAATCGATACTGGATCCTCGCCGCGCTCGTCGCGGCGGGCTGCGGCTCGAATGGGGCGGAGGACCTGGCCGAGGGTGACCGACTCCTCGTCGAAGGGAAGAGGGAGGAGGCGCTCGCCGTCTACCAGCGGGTCGCGAGCGAGGACGGAGGCACCGAGGCCCAGATCCGGGTCGGTCGGACCCAGCTCCTCCTGGGGCGGCTCGATGAGGCCCTGGCGGCTTTCCGTCAGGCCGTCCAGAAAACTCCCCCGGAGGGCCGCCTGGACACGGTCCTCGACGCCTACGAGATCCTCCTTGAAGAAAACCGGGCGGCCGCGGCCCTGGAGTGGCTTGACGCCGAGGCTCCCCAGGCGGAGCCGACCACGGACAGGAACGAGACCGACACGCGGGTCCTCCTCGCCCGCGGCCAGGCGATGCTCGCCATGGGCAAGATCGACGCCGCGATGGAGGTCTTCGAGCGGGCCCGTAGAGAGAAGGAGGACGCGCAGACGCTCGCCCTGGTGGGGGCCGCATGCTATCTGGCCGGCCTTCAGGAGCTCTCTCGCGCCTCGGGGGACCCTCGCGAGGCCGCCGAGGCGCGCGACCGGGCCCGCGCACTCCTCTCCCGGGCGAGGGACGCCCTCCAGGGGGCGGTCTACCTCGATCCGAAGCACTTCGCCGCCCATTTCTCTCTCGGGCAGCTCTACGACCAGGCCGGGCGCCTCGACGAGGCCCTCCTGGAGTACGAGTGGTCGAGGAAACTCCGCCCGGACCGGGCCGAACCCTGGCTCCTCATCGGGAGGATCCACTACGAACGCCGAGAGATGGAAGAGGCCGTCGCGGCCTTCCGCGAGGCGGGCCGCCTGGGCGCGGGGGCGCAGGCCGATTTCTCGCTCGGGATGGTCCTCTGGGCCATGGAGCGGCGCCCGGAGTCGGTCCAGGCGTTCGGGGCCGCGCTCAGGGCCCGCCCGGAGCTCGCCCGGCAGGCGGCGGCCTGGTTCGAGCAGGACCGGGAAAGAAGCCTTGGTCAGCTGATCGACTTGCTGGAAGCGGGCGATCCCGAAGTCGTGGCAGCGAGCCTGGCGCTCCTTCAGGGCATGAGCGGCGAGTCGTTCGGCGCCGACGCGCGCTTGTGGCGCGAGTGGTCGAAGGGGGGGAGCGAGACCCCCTCGGAACGCTGAATCATCGGGGCGCTCGACCGGAGCGAGTTTCGGGGTTCCGCTTGACGACCCCTACTAGCCGTGGTATTTGAGCATCGGAGGGGCGGGACACGGGGTTTCCACGCCTCTCTCGAATCCACCCAAGACGGAGCGCGAGGAATGAACAAGGGAGAGCTGGTCGATCGGATCTTCGAATCCAAGGAGTTCGAGTCGAAGGCGGCCGCCGAGAGAGCCCTGAAGGCGATCCTGGAGTCGATCGAGGCCGGTCTGAAGAAGGACCAGAAGGTGCAGATCGTGGGCTTCGGGACCTTCGCGGTGAAGCACTACCCGGCCCGCGACGGCGTCAAGCCCGGGACCCGGGAGCCCATGCGGATTCCAGCCCGCACCGCAGTCGGCTTCAAGGCCGGTCAGGACCTGAAGAGCAAGCTCTCGTAGGTTCTGTCAGGCCGCAGACTCGACCCCAATGTTGCACAATCTCGTCCCGTCAGGCGGCCGCTTTCGGCCACCAGCGGTCTTGCTCGTCCTCGGCGGGGCCTCTGGCCCCGCCTGCGGCTCGCGCAACCGCTGGTGACTCGAAATCGGCTCGCCTGATCGTCCGCACGCGAAGGCCCTGCGGGCCTTTGCGTGCGGACTCGGGCCGATCTTGTGCAACACTGGGGTGGAGGCTGGAGACCGGAGGAGAAACGGCTCGAGGTCACTCCTCGAGGAACCGGTCTCCAGCCTGGGCGGGCCCTCCCGGCCGGGACCGTTGAACTCCACTCGGCGGTCGGTTAGACTTCGGGCGTGACCGCAGAGGAACTCAAGAAGATAGTTTTCGGGAAGCCTTTCCGGGCCGTGAGGATCACCCTGCACGCGGGTGATCCCATCGTGGTGCGCCATCCGGAGTGCATCGCGATGAGTGGCTCGTGGGTCTCGGTCATCCCGGAACCTGGTCCGCCCATCTTTTTCGAGGTCCACCAGGTCGTCTCGGTCCAGTACTTGAAGAACGGTCGAGCCCGGCGCTGAGAATCGCGGGACCAGGCGCGGACCGGGGAGGGAGCCGATGCGAATCCGTTATCTCGGCCACTCGGCCGTCGAGATCCAGGGGTCGAAGACCGTCTACATCGACCCGTTCCTGTCGGGGAACCCGGCCGCGGCCGTGAAGCCCGAGGACATCCGCTCGGCCGACCTCGTGCTGGTGACGCACGACCACGAGGACCACCTGGGCGACGCCGCGCCGATCGCGAAGCAGACGGGCGCGACGCTCGTCGCCACACACGAGATCGCGGTTCGCCTGGAGCAGGAGGCGGGGATCAAGGCCGAGGGCATGAACATGGGGGGGACGCTTTCCTTCGGGAAGGCGAAGGTCCACATGGTTCACGCTCTCCACACGGCCTACTCCACGCACCCGGTCGGTTTCGTGCTCGAACTCGACGGGAAGACGATCTACCACCTCGGCGATACGGCGCTCTTCGGCGACATGAGGCTCTACGCCGAGTTCTGGCGTTTCGACCTCGCCTTCGTGCCGATCGGCGACCGCTACACCATGGGACCCGTCTCCGCGGCGAAGGCGGTCGAGTTCCTTCGCCCGAAGAAGGTCGTGCCCATCCACTACAACACGTTTCCCCTGATCGAGCAGGACCCGAAGCGGTTCGCGGAGCTCGTCGGTCGGACCGCCGAGACTGCGATCCTCGCGCCCGGCGAGAGCCTCGAACTGTAGATGAATCGTGACCATTCAGGGCCCAGCAGAACGCGTCGAACAGGCCAACCGACGGCCTCCACGAAAAGGGGTGGGGGCCGCTGGCACGGCGTTTGCGCCTACCGGCAGTGCGCCCCGACTCGCAAGCCCGCGCGAACGCCGTGCTGGCAGCGGGTATGGAATAGGGGAGGGGGTCGTTCCCCTCCCCCTGAACGGATACGATGAGAAGTCCCTGCCGGCTGGCGGGGGCCGTTCTGGCGCTGACCTCCCTAGCTTCCTGCCACAACGAGACCCCGGGGGACGGGGGACGCCCGGACGGTTCCTCCACCGCCCCGCGCCCCGCGCGCATCGTCTCGCTCGCCGGGCACATCACGGAGAGCCTCTACGCGCTGGGGCTGACGGAAGGGGAAGTCGTCGGCGCCGCCGGACCCGTTCCCGACGGAATCGGCCCGCGGCCGGCCGACCTGGGTCCGTCCGCCGATCCGGACCTCGTGGCCCTCCTCGCGGTGCGGCCGGACCTCGTCGTGATGGCGCCCCACCCGGCCGTGGAGGCGTTCCTGTCGGGTCACGGCATCCGTTTCGAGGTCGTGACCACGATCGACCTGCTAGACCCCGTGCACGCCATCCGCCGGATGGGCGAGATCGTCGGGCGAGTCGGCCGGGCGAGGGCCTTGGAGAACGAGATTTTGACCCGCCTCGTGGCGATCAAGGACCGCCTGGAGGAAGTCGATGTGGTCCCCATCGCCGTGGCGACGAGCCGGCATCCCGCCCTCTTCGTTGCCGGGCATCCCTTCCTCGACGCGGCGATCCGCTACGCGAAGGGGGAGAACGTCCTGGGGGGGCTCGTCCAGGCGTATACCCGGCTGGAGCCGGAGGAGCTCGCCCGGTTCGGGCCGCGCCTCTTGGTAGACGCTTCGGACGCGCTGGCCGGAGAGCCGGCCATGCCCGAGGAGGTCGCGCGGTGGTGGGCTGGCCGCGCCCCCCCGTCGGGCGGCTTCCGGGCGGTCGTCATGGATTCCGACGCCCTCTTCTCGCCGGGCCCCCGCCTCGCCGAAGGTGTCGAGACGCTGGCGCGGGCGCTGCATCCGGAAGCCTTCCGGTAGTGGGAAATCTCAAGGTCCCGTCCTTCTCAGGGAAGTCGCGCTCTCGTGGTAGTGGTCGTGATCGAACTGCCGAAGGCCGACCTCGTCCGCGACCACGGGTCGATCTTGACGTAGCCCTGTAGGAAACCTTGGCTCCCTTGCACGGCACTCACCTGATGTGATATCTTCTGCTCGTACGGCCGTACCGCAGGAGCCTACTAGCGGAGGATTACAGGATGTCCCTTCCAGTCCAAGCAGAGGTCGTGAGGGCGACCCCTCCGGGTCAACCCTCAAGCCGCACGTCGCACGAGCGGACCCTCGCGCTGGCGCAGGCCGTCCAGGCCCTCCTTTTTGGCGATTCAGCCAGCGCCGGCGATCGGCCCGCCGAGTACTTCCGCCTCTGGGACATTCCGGGCGGGGCGGAATAGAAGGTTCTCCCCTTCGTACCCCTTCCGTCGCCCCGCTCATAGGTCGAGGATCGCCCATCGGGTCCTGGGCCTGGAGACGGAGTTTGCCTACGCCTTCCAGCCGGCGGAGCCGGGGGGACCCCGGCCGACCCGGCGCGAGATCTATCGGGTCCTTCGGGCGGCCCTGAAGAAGGAGGTCCTCGTTCTCGGGGCGGCGTACAAGAAGGAGGCGGACTTCCTGGAGAACGGGTCCCTCGTGCACCACGAAGTGCAGATCCGGCAGTTCGACGAGGGGCTCCTGGAGTGGGCGACGCCCGAGTGCCTGACGCCCCTGGAGCTCGTCCTCTACTCGAAGTCGCAGGAGCTCCTGCTCGCGCAGATCCGCGCTGCGGCCGAGAAGGCGCTGGCCGCGAACGGGTTCCCGGGCCGGCTGCGACTCCTGAAGAACAACGTGGACCGCCGAGGGGAGAACTATGGCTGCCACGAGAACTACGAGTGCCTCGACGAACGTTCGCTCGCGCGGAGGGCGGTCCGCGACCTCGTGTTCCTCGCCTTCTGGACGCTGTTCCTCCCCTTCTTCCTGCTGCCTCGGGTCCTCTTCCTGATCGCCCTCGGGGTCTTCCTGGTCCTCCTGCTCCTGTACTTCCTCCTCCACGTCGCCAGGCGGATCCCTCTCCTGGGACTCGCCGTGCGAGGGCTGGCCGACCCTCTCGACCAGTTCCTGGCTCGCCGCGGGTCGCGCCTCGACGAGGACTTCGTTCGATACCTCTCCTATTTCATCGAGTGGCTCTACTTCCCGTTCGTGAAGCTCTACAGCGCGCTCACGCGCCCCTTCCTGTTCGAGTCGTACACGCGGGGGCTCACGGCGCACCTCGCCTGCCGGATCGTATTCGCCGGGACCGGCCGGGTGGACCTCTCGGCCCCCGCGGGCTTCCATCTGAGCCAGCGCGCGGACTTCCTCGATTCGGTGCAGCGGATCTTCTGGAACGAGCGGACCAAGCCCCTCTTCGATGTGAAGAACGTGCTGATCGAGCCGGCCACGTTTCTCGCCACGCGGAAGCGCCTCCATATCCTGGCGGGGGATTCGAACCTCTCGGACGTCGCGGAGTTCCTCAAGGTGGGGACGACGGCGCTCGTGGTGGATCGGATCGAGGCGCGGGGGCCGGCGGGCCTCCCGGTTCTCGCCGATCCCCTGGGAGCGCTTCGGGCGATCTCGCGCGACCCGAGCCTCACGGCGAAGGTGCGGCTCGCCGGGGGCGAGGAGAAGACGGGCGTGGAGATCGAGCGGCTCTATCTCCTCGCGGTGAGGGAGCACCTCCGCGAGTCGGGCGTGGTGCCGCTCTGGGCGGGCGAGGTGATGCGCCGGTGGGAGGAGACACTCGATCGCCTCGAAGCCGACCTCGACGCCGCCGCTCCCGAGGTGGAGTGGCTCCTCAAGAAGCGCATCCTCGACTCGCTGCTCTGGGGCCGGTCCTCCTGGGATCGGATGGTCCGGTGGGGGCCGCATCTCGCGCGAGTCCTCGCGGCGGCGGAGAGGGCCCCCGGCTGCTGGATCGGCGGGGCCGAGATCGTCAGGGTCCTTCCCGTTCTCCTGGGCGAAGCCGGGATGGGCGAGCTCCTCGGGGCCCTTGAGAGGGACGGACTCATCCCCGAAGACCTCCCACGCCACCTGGAGCTCTACCTCGAAATGAAGAAGGTCGACTTCCAGTTCCACGAGCTCGACCCCGAGGAGGGGGCCTGGATGCGGCTCGCGGACGAGGGCCACGTCACACGCCTCCTCGGGCCGGATGCGGTCCGGCGCGCCTGCCACGAGCCTCCGGAGGGAACGCGCGCGCGCCCCAGAGGACTCTTCGTGAAGGTCGCCAACGAGCGGCGGCTCGCCGCGACCGCGGGCTGGAAAGAGCTCCGCGTGCAGCACCCGCGGCGGGTGATCTCGCTCAAGGACCCGCTGGGGAACTCGACGGAACTAGTGGAAAAACTCTAGCGATGCGATGCCCCAGCCCGACAAGACGGCCGCGCTGTTGTTCTTCGACTTGGACTTGAACTTGATCTTGAACTTGATCTCGAACTAGATCTGGCACGTGGTCGCCAAAAGACCAGTTCAAGTCCAAGTTCAAGTTCACGTTCCTGCGAGACTTGACTCATTCCTCAACGCAGATGCTCTTCTAGGGATCGAACCATGCGCTCCCTCCGCGACCAGGCCGTGGCCATCGTCCGGCGACTCGTCCAGGCGGGACACGAGGCCTACTTCTGCGGGGGCTGTGTGCGCGATCAGGTCCTGGGGCGAGAGCCCGTCGACTACGACGTCGCGACGTCGGCGACCCCGGACGAGGTCCAGCGGCTTTTCCCGAACACGCACCCCGTGGGGGCGAAGTTCGGCGTGGTGCTCGTTGTTTCCCAGGAAGGGGCTCCGTTCCAGGTCGCGACCTTCCGCACCGAGAGCGGCTACTCGGATGGCCGCCGGCCCGACGCAGTCGGCTTCGCCGGCGCGGCCGAGGACGTGCGGCGGCGCGACTTCACGATGAACGGGCTCCTCCAGGATCCGCTGAACGGTCGCGTGATCGACCTGGTCGGCGGCGAGCGCGATCTCGCGGCCGGGGTCGTTCGCGCGATCGGCGATCCGCGCGAGCGGTTCGCGGAGGACCATCTGCGGCTGCTCCGGGCGGTGCGGTTCGCCGCAAACCTGGGCTTCCGGATCGACGAGGTCACCTGGGATGCGCTCCGGGAACTCGCGCCGTTGATCGACCGGATCTCCCGGGAACGGATCCGAGACGAGCTCCTTCGCATCTTGACTGGCCCCGACCCCGCGCGCGGAATGCGGCTCCTCTTGGAGACCGGTCTCCTCGCTCCCGTGCTGCCAGAGGTGGCGCGGATGGCCGGCGTGGCACAGCCGCCCGAGTTCCATCCCGAAGGGGACGTCTGGGAGCACACGCTGGCCGTGCTCGCGAACCTCCGGGACCCCTCGCCCGAGCTCGCGCTCGGCGCGCTCTTCCACGACGTCGGGAAGCCGCCCACGTACACCGAACGCGACGGGCGGATCCGGTTCCCCGATCATGCGCGCGTGGGCGCGCGGATGGCGGAAGAAATCTGCCGGCGCTTCGCCCTTTCGGGGGACGAGATTCTCGCGGTGGTCGCCCTGGTGGCGAACCACATGAAGTTCCGCGAGGCTCCACGGATGAGGCTCGCGACGCTCAAGAGGCTTCTCGCTATGGACAGAATCGAACGCCACCTCGAACTCCACCGCGCGGATCTTGCCGGTTCGGGCCGCCCCCTCGACACGTGGGAGTTCTGCCGGACCCGGCTCTCGGAGTTCGCGAGCGAACCGGGCCGGCTCCGCCCGCCGCGCCTCGTCACGGGGCACGATCTTCTCGCGCTGGGGGTCGCGCCGGGTCCCGAGATCGGGAGACTTCTCGCGGCCGTGGACAAGGCGCAGCTCGACGAACGGGTCCGGACGAGGGAGGAGGCCTTCGATTTCCTGCGGGACCGCCTTCGAATGCGGAATGCGGAGTGCGGAATGCGGAAGGAACAGCAGAAACTCCCAGGTTCCCCGGACAAGGAGGGAACGTGATGCGCGCGATTCGAATCCGGCAGGTCGGAGCCTTTGCGCTCGTCGCGGCCGTCCTCTTCGCTCCTGCCGCACGCGCGGAGGAGGCCGTGCAAGCCCTTCCCGAGGTCGAGTCGGGCGTGGAGGACCCGGGTGATCTATCGGCCTGGCAGGAGGTGGTCAACGTCCTGACCGCGCCGTTTCGCTTCCTGGGCCTGGTGTTCTACTACTCCTTCAAGTTCATCTTCTACGACGTCTGGGCGGCGCTCGTCGAGTGGATCGCGGGCT
Organism: Planctomycetota bacterium; assembly: GCA_016209595.1. Lineage (GTDB taxonomy): Bacteria > Planctomycetota > JACQVV01 > JACQVV01 > JACQVV01 > JACQVV01. The sequence goes on along the minus strand of JACQVV010000425.1, from coordinate 2,225 downwards.
CGTCCGACTTGGGTGCCGCCCTGGAAGACCTCCAGTCGCCGGACCCTGCCCTGCGCCGGGCGGCCGCGATCCGGCTCGGGCGTCTCGGCGACCCGGACGCGGTGGAGCCGCTGGCGAAGCTCCTCGCGGACCCCGAGCCGGCGGTCCGGCGCGCGGCGGTTCTCGCCCTCTCGGAGCTCGGCGGGGAGGAGGCCGCAGAGGCCGTGCGGAGCGCGCTCGCCGATCCGGACGTCGGCATGCGCGGCGCGGCCGCCCTCGCCCTGGGCCGTGTCGGCGGTCCCTCCGACGTGCCCCGGCTCAAGGGGATGCTCGAACGGGAGGAAAACCGGCACTGGTACGTCGAGAGCTCGGTCGTGACGGCGGTGGGGAAGCTCGGCGGTCCCGCGGAGGTGGCATTCCTCCGACCGTTCCTCGATCGGCCGGCCGAAGGCGAGGGCTGGGTGGTGGTCGCGTCGGCGGCGTACGCCCTCGGGCGGGCGGGGGACTCCGGTTCTCGAAATCGCCTGGTGGCGCTCGTGGACTCTGACGTCCAGGCCGTTCGGTCGGCCGCCGCGGACGCGCTCGGAAGGCTGGGCGACCTCGAGATGCTGCGCAAGATCGTCTCGGAGCGGACCGAGGTCGGACCGGTCCGGGCCGCGCTCGGGGCGATCGGGCGCCATGGCGCGCCGGCGGATCGGGAGCTCCTGTTGCGGATGAGCTACCACCCGGACCCGCAGGTCGTGGACGGCGCCCTTTTTGCCCTGCGGGCAGCCGGGGACCGCCGGGCCGTGGAGCGAGCGATCGATCTCCTGGGCGGCGAGAACTCCTACCTCCGATTCCTGGCGGCGGGCCTGCTCCGCCGCTGGACGGGACAGGATTTCGGCCTCGCCCCGGCTCGCTGGAAGGAGTGGTGGGAGGAGGCGAAAGAAGGGTTCGAGTTCGCCGACGAGATGGAAGGCGACTAACGAACCTGGAGTTTCGCGGTGAGGCCTGAACGCCCAAGTCCAGCGACCGAGAGGGGTCCTCGATCGTCGACCGTGGTCGTGTTCCGTGACCGTGACCGTGACCGTGACCGTGACCGTGACCGTCAAAGGCGATCGTGCGGTCGAAAACCGCGAAACGCCAGACGAACTCGGGGCGGCTCTACTTTCCCTCGAGCTTCGCCTTGAGAATCTCGATCGCCTTCTCGAGGCGCGGGTCCTCGATCTTCTCCTCCCCGCTCGAGTAGATAGACTGGCGCGCGAGGGCGGCCTCCTGCTCCGGCGTCACCTCGACGACGATGTCCGGCTCGATCCCGATCTTGTGGACCGGCCGCTCCCCGAGCAGGTAGTAGAGCGCGATCGTGAGGCCGATCGCGGGGCCCTCGGCGCCGCCGAGCGGGAGCACGCGCTGGACCGACCCCTTCCCGAAGGTCTTCTCGCCCACGACGGTCGCGAGGCCCTTCGACTGGAGGATGCCGGCCACGATCTCCGACGCGCTCGCGCTCCCGCCGTTGACCAGAACCACGATGGGAACGTGCGGATGTGTCCCCTCGCGTTTGGCCTCGTGCCTTTCGGAGAGCTGCGGCACTCGGGCGCGGACCTCGAAAATCAGCCCGTCCTCGACGAAGAGGTCGGTAATGGCGAGCGCGGTCGTCATGAGCCCACCGGGGTTCGACCGGAGGTCGATCACGAGGGCCCTGGCCCCGTCCTTCTCCAGTCCGGAGAGAGCCGCCTCGAACTCCTCGGCAACCTTCTCCCCCATGAAGGAAACGAGCCGGATGTAGCCGATCCCATCCCGGAGCATCCTCGCCTTGATCGAGCGGATCTTGAAGATCGCGCGCGTCAGCGTCATCACGATCGGCTCCGGGGTCCCCGGCCGCTGGATCGTGAACGTCACCTCGGTGCCCGGCTCGCCCCGGAGCTTCCCGATCGCCGTCTCGAGCGGCATGTCGCGCGTCGTCTCATCTCCGACCCGGACGATCACGTCGCCGGCGAGGATGCCCGCCTCGAAGGCGGGCGTTCCCTCGATGGGGGCGATCACCACGAGCCCGTTCTTCCCCTTTTCCACCTGCATGCCCAGCCCGCCGAGCTCCTGGGTCCTGTCGATCTTCATCTCCGCCACGTCTCGGGGGGAAAGGAAGTACGTGAACGGGTCATCGAGACGTCCGATCGCCGCCTGGATGGCGAAGAAGTAGAAAGCGTCCTCCGACACGAGGGCGCGCGTGTCCCAGTTCTCGAAGAGAAAGCGGCGCAGGCCGCGAAACT
>JACQVV010000428.1 GCA_016209595.1 Planctomycetota bacterium | reverse complement strand
TCGAATCCGAGTACGACAACGAATACGTGTACGAGCACGACACCGAGTACGAGGACGAGTACGAGTGCGAGGACGACTTCGACAGACCCGGAATCGTAGTCTCCTATCAAGAACGGTCATGCACCCCCGCATCGGACGATCCTGGCAGCCGGCGAGCCCATGCGTTATCCTGAATCCGTGAACAACGAGCCTGTGCGATCACCCCTCGGGCGCGTCTCGAAGATCGTCTTGATGCGGCGGCTGGATCGAGTGAGCAAGATCGTACCCTCGAGACGCCGGCCTCCGGTCGCGCTGAGCGCCACGAGCGATGGCCAACATAGTACGACTGCGGGCTGAGTCGATCCCCTCCAGGCCATCACCCCCCATGGTCCTGGAGTGCTCGGCAGTCGTGAATACCAGACAGCACCCAAGGGGCGCCCGTCCCAGGGCCAAACACGATTCGTGAGCTCGGGGGCGCGAACGGTTGCCCCGAACGATTCCTCGCTACCCGCCCGTCGCGTTGAAGATCCTACGCCGCAGATCCACGGGCTGAAGGCGGGCGGCCTTGCCCGCCTCGACCGCGAAATCGGGTTCGTCTCTCATGCGCCGGATCCATGCCGTCGAGTCCGCCTGTCGGTAGTGGAGCTTGTAGGCCCCCGCGGGGAGCCCCTCGAAGGCGAAGGACCCGTCGGCCGCCGTCACGGTCGAGTACTCCTCCTGGCCCGGAGTCCAGCTCGACGCGGCGAGGAATCCCTCGGACGGCACGAGCAGTACCGCTTTCACGGTACACCCGGGAAGGGGCTCGTCGCCGAAGATGAGGCGTCCGGCCACGCTTCCCGCGTCCCGGGCGAGGACCGCGGCCCCGGCCGGTGAGAGCTCGCCGCTCGCTTTCTGGCGCTCGATCTCCCGCCGCACTTCCCGGGCCACGATCCATTCGAGATCCCGGCGCGTGACCTGGAGCGGTTCGTCCTCTCCCGGCACGGGCGCGCCGTTCGAGGGGACGAGCCGCCGGTTCGTCGCTCCCTCGACCTTGACGATCAGGAAGCCTCTGCCGTCGTCGAGGACCTCGCTCACCCCTGCGACCGGCAGCGCGGCGGCGGCGGAGCGCATGGGTTGGGGGAGTGTGTCGATCGAGACGTACGGCCAGCGCTCCTCGCCCTCGACTGCCGGATTGTAGGGCCAGCGTCCCCCGGATTCGAAGCCCGCCCCCATCGAGTAGAGGTCGGCGTACTCCTCGAACTTCTCGGGGGACTCGCGGAGTTTCTCGCGCGCGTCCGTGGCGACCTTTTGCGCCGCTTCCATGGTGAAGTCGAGGTAGGGGCGGATCTCGATCACCCTGAGCCTCACGCGGTCCCGGGGCTTGTACTCCACCGGGTTCAGGAACTGATCGATCCAGAGGCTCATCGGGTACGCCTCCTCGCCGCCCGGGCCATCGATGTTCGCGATGCGGGCGATTTCGGCGGAGGGGATCACGAGATCGAACGTGTCGCCCAAGGAGCGCACGAGCCGGCCGGTCGTCTCATGGGGGACCGAGACAAACCGCAGGCGATACGGGTAGGCTTGGTCCCCCGAGTCCTCGACCATCCAGGCCACCGCGAGCCGCGGGACGCGCAGCCTCACGGAGGAGCTGGTGATCTCGATCACGACGGCCGGAAACGACTCCTGGCAGCCGACGAGGAACACTTCCGCGGCGGAGCTCGCGGCGGCGAGAGATGCCCAGAGCGCGGCGCCCAAGGCGAACCGGCGGAGCGCGGACATGGTCATGCCTCCAGGGGCTCAGAAGCTCACATCGAGGCCGAGGAGAAAGCGATGGCCTTCCCAGCGAGAGTTTCCCGTCGTCGAGTCCTCGTCCGTGTACGTGAGCTGCCCCTCGATGTAGGCCTTGACATTCGCCCGCAGGAGGAAGGTGAGGTTGGGGATGATCCGGTGGACGTCGTTCCCGTTCGTGCGGCCTTCGTAGTTCGTGAACTCGTACCGCGTGATGGCGATCATCCAGGGGTAGATGACGTAGTCCGCCTCCAGCATGCCCGCGTAGGCATAGTCCCAGCCCGGGCTCTCGCCACCCACGCGGAAGAGCTGCTCATCATGGACCGTGTAGCGGGTGAGCTCGTTCTCTCGGGGGAGCTTGTCGGCCGCCCACATGACCGCGCCGAAGAGATCGAGGTTCCCCCAGTTCAGGCGCGCGTCGGTCCCAACCCGGAAGAAACGATCCTCCCAATCGACCGGGATCGTCACGGGCTCGATCTCGATCATGGTCTCCATCTCCCCGTCCTCGTTCTCCTCCATCTCCACCACGGTGATGGTCGACCGAAGCGTGTCGATGAGGTCCTGCTTGCCGTAGTAGCCGAAGAGGCCGAGCGTGAAGGAGTTGTCGACCCAGTTGTCTGTGCTCGCGAGCTCGTCCCCCTCGGCGCCGCCGGCCCCTCCGGTGCCGTCCAGAGCCATTCCGCCGACCTTGTAGGCGATCCGGCCGTAGAAATCCTGAGGCTTGTGGTCGAGGATCTGCCGGCCGCCCGTCGTCCAGCCGAGCGCGTAGCGGAAGCGCGAGGCCAGGATGCCGTGGAGCTCGATCGCCGGCAGGAACGGGGACTCGAACCGCACGTGGTTGTCGTTGAAAGTGAAGTTGTTGATGTTGTAGCCGGCAGACGTGAGCCGCCGGTGGTTGGAGAAAGCGAGGAAGCTCGGGTCGAGCGCTCCGACTCGGAGGTTCACCGCCTCCCTTGGAAGGCCCAGGTCCAGGACACCGCTCCCCTCGGAAAAGAGGGAGCCAAAGTTCACGAAGGCGCGGTGGAGCTCGACCTCCAGGTCGCGCTCCGGAAGGTGGCTGTGGCCGCCGGCATCCGGTGTTGCGGCCCCCGGGGTCTCCGCGATCCCCTCGTCCGTGATGCGGCTCGTGTTGGGCTCGAAGGCGAGGGTGGCCCACGCCGCGATGTCGGGGCCCAGGTTCGCCGCGCCGGTTAGCTCGAGTTCCGTCGGCAAGCCGAACTGCCAGTCCGCGTCGCTACGCGTCCGATCCTCTCTCCAGGAGAGCTCCTGGATGAGTCGCAGCGAGAAGGGCGCGGTCCCCGGGATCGTGTTGGGCCAGATCGCCTTGGGCCAGACCTCCTTGTACGACTCGACCCCCAGTTCGACCGGCTCCTCCTTGACGTAGAACTCGTCGTCGTCGGGGATCTGGTAGCCGTTCAGGCGGAACGCCTCGCCGAAGTCGTTGAGCTTGGGGTAGGCGACGTGGCAGGTCGAGCAGCTCGTCCGGTACTTCCTGGCGAAACCGGGGTAGCCTTCAGCCTGGCCAGCGAGCGTGAGGACGAGAGCCGCGAGGAGGCCAAGAATCGATGGGTGGCGCATGGGTCTATCCTCAGACTGGAGGAAGCTCGGGAGGGGGACGCTCCGCAAATGAAGTGCCGCCCCGATCCACGCCTGCCGGCCCGAGTTTCCGGGAGATCCGCAGTGCAATTGTGAAATTGAGCCATTCGCAACTGAAATGATCCGCGCCCGGCGACCGTTCAGGCATCCAAGCCGCTTGGCCACGTGGTTGGCAAGAGAGTTGCGAGGCAGTGAGAGAGGGGATCCGCATGCTGCGCATCGGCCTGAGACATCGCATCGCCCTGTTCGTTGGGATCTCTCCTGCCGTCCTCGCCCTGGCCACCGGCGCATTCCTGGTCGACCGCCAGCACGAGAAGGTCGAAGAGCTCCTGACCGATCGCTACCAGGCGAGGGCGAGACTTCTTGGGATCTACCTCGCCGAGCCCGCTCCGAACCCGGCGGGCGAGTTGATGCTGGCGGAGGTCGCGGAAGACCGCAGCATCGTCCTGGTCGAGTTCTTCGACGCCAAGGGAAGCAGGCAGAGGACCATCGCGGGCGCCTTCGATGGGGTGGAAGCCGAGGACATCCGCGCCTCGGCGACCGGGCAGGACGGCCCGGCATCCACCGTCGAGGAGATCGCTCCCTACCCCGGCGGCCTCCTCCACGTCCGGGGGCATTTCATCGCCGTCACCGTCCCCGTCGGGGAGGGCGGCGGGTGGGTCCGCCTCCTCTTCTGCACCCGCACGGAGAACGAGGAACTCGACCGGATCGCCTGGACTGCCCTCGCCATCATCCTCTGCGGACTCTTTCTCGGCCTGGGCCTCGCGTTGAGGCTCGACCGGGGCCTGCGGCGGGTCATCGCGAATCTGTCCCGGGTCACCCAAGAGATCTCGACCGGGAAACTCGACCGGCGCCTTCAGGTGAGGACAGGGGACGACCTCGAGCACCTGGGCGACCTTTTCAACCACATGGCCGCGAGCCTGTCGGCGGCGCAGGAGGCTCTCGACGCCAAGAACAAGGAGCTCGCGAACCTCCTCGAGCGAAGGACGCGGGCCCTCCAGGTGGCAAAGGACATGGCGGCGCACCACGAGGAGATGGCCGCGACGGGTCTTCTCGCCGCCGGCGTCGCTCACGAGATCGGGAACCCCCTCTCCTCCATCTCGGGGATCGCGCAGCGGCTCCGGGCGGATCACCCCGATCCCGAAGTCACGGCCCGGTGCGAGAGCATCCTCGACGTGGCCCACCGGATCGAGAGGATCCTCCGCGACCTTCGTACCTTCGCCTGGCCGGACGGAGACGCGCGGCTCACGGCCGTGGAGGTCGGCCAGATCGTTCGCGACCTCGTCCAGCTCGCCGGGTCGAAGCTGGAGGGGGGCGACATCGAGTTCCGTCTCGACGAGGAGCCCGGCGTGCCTCCGGTCACGGCCGACGCCGACCGCCTTCGCCAGGTCTTCCTCAACATCGCCATCAACGCGATCGAGGCCATGAGCGGCCAGGGGGTGCTCTCCGTGCGGGTTGCCCGCGCCGGGGAGGAGGTTCTGGTCGCGTTCCGGGACACCGGGATCGGCATGACGCCGGAGGTGGCCCGCCAGATATTCAATCCCTTCTTCTCGACAAAGAATGAGGAGCGGCGGAGAAACTCCGGACTGGGCCTCGCCATCAGCTCCGCCATCATCCAGCGGCTCGGCGGACGGATCGATGTCGCGAGCTCCCCCGGCGTCGGTTCCACGTTTACCGTCTTCCTGCCGGCCGCCACTCGAGCTCTCTCCCCGCCCGCCACCCGGGCCCTTGCCCAAGCTTGCCCTGAGCGCAGCGAAGGGGCCGCCGCGCGATGACGCACGCGCCCTCGGTCCTCGTGGTCGATGACGAGGCGGTCCTCCGCGAGGAACTCGCGCAGTTCCTCCGCGACCGCGGGTGCTCGGTCGATGCCACGGGCGACGGGGCCGAGGCCTGCCGCCGGATCCGGGCTCGGGACTTCGACGTGGTCGTCTGCGACATCCGGATGCCCGACACGGGAGGCCTGGAGGTTCTCGGAGAAGTGAAGAGATGGTCGCCCCGGACGGGCGTCATCCTCATCACCGCGTACTCCTCGGTGCGCTCGGCCGTGGAGGCGTTCCACACGGGCGCGAGCGACTATGTGGTGAAGCCGATCGTCTTCGAGGACATCCTCACCAAAGTCCAGCGCCTCGTGGAGTACGGGCAGCTCGCCGCGGAGAACAGATACCTGCGCAAGGTCATGGAGGACCGCCATGCGTTCGGGCAGATCGTGGCGCGCTCGGCCGCCATGGAACAGGTCTTCGCCCTCATCCGGCGAGTCGCTCCCCTTGATTCGACCGTTCTCGTGTCGGGCGAGAGCGGGACCGGGAAGGAGCTCGTGGCGCGGGTCGTCCATGAGAACAGCCCTCGCCAGCGAGGTCCCTTCGCGCCCATCAACTGCGGCGCCATCGCGCCGGGCCTCTTCGAGAGCGCGCTCTTCGGGCACGTCAAGGGGGCCTTCACGGGGGCGCACCAGGATCAGGACGGTGTCTTCCGGGCCGCCCGGGGCGGCACGCTCTTCCTCGACGAGATCGCGACCCTGTCCTTGGATCTCCAGACGAAGCTCCTCCGCGTCCTGGAGGAGAAGAAGGTCCTCCCGGTCGGCGGGATGCGACTCCAGGAGACGGACGTCCGTCTCGTCGCGGCGACGAACCAGGATCTCGAGAGGGCGGTCGAGAAGGGACAGTTCCGTTCCGACCTCTTCTACCGACTGAACGTCTTCCCCGTCCATCTTCCGCCACTCCGCGAGAGGACCGAGGACATCCCTCCCCTCGTGGATCACTTCATCGGACGGTTCAACGCCGAGCTCGGCCTTGCCGTCCAGGGCGTCGAACGCGATGCGATGGCGAATCTGTTCGGGTATCCGTGGAGGGGGAACGTCCGCGAGCTCCAGAACGTCATCCAGCGGGCGATGATCCTCTGCGAGGGGACGATGCTCACCGCGCGGGAGCTCCCGCCCTGGCACGGGCCCGGGTCGGCCCTCGACGACCTCCCCATGCAGGAGGCCCTGAAGGTCTTCGAGCGCGAATTTATCGAGCGGACGCTCCGGCGGCACCGCACGCGCCATGAGGCGGCCAAGGCGCTGGGGTTCAGCACGACGACGCTATGGCGAAGGATGCGGGACCTGGGACTTGCGGCCGACTCGGACGACGAGCCTGTCGAGAACTAGCCCGCATTTCACGGTCGAAAGATCGCAGTTCAGATCTGAAAGAAGCGGCTTCCGTGGTCCGCGCTTTCTGGCAGCAGAAAGGTACGGCACGAGGATTGCGCCTTGTCGAGTCGTGAACATGGCCAGATCCTCGAAAGGTCACAACATGACATGCCGCCAGAGCCTCATCGTAGCTGCCAGCTTCTTCCTCCTCGCCCCGGTTCCCGCGTTTCCCCAGGAGGCGGGGACGATCACGGGCAAGATCGAAAATCGCTGGCACTCGCGCGACCCCGAGAAATACGCGATCCTCGTCTACGTTGCCGAGGCGCCGGGCGACTTCCAGCCGCCCGCGACCCCTCCGGTCGTCGACCAGATCGAGAAGGTCTACGTCCCCCACGTCCTCGCCGTCGTCCGGGGAACGACGGTGACCTTCAGGAACTCGGACTCGATCGAGCACAACACCTTCTCGCCGAGCGGAGATGGCTTCGACCTCGGGAACTGGATGCAAGGCGAGGAACGGCAGCACCAGTTCGAAAAACTCGGCGTCCACGCCATCCTCTGCAAGCTCCACCCGGAGATGTCCGCCTTCGTCATCATCCTCCAGAACCCCTACTTCGCCTGGGTCGACAAGGACGGCTCGTTCACGATCCCGAACGTCCCGGCCGGGAGCTACGAGCTCAAGGTCTGGGGCGAGAAGATCAAGGACCTCGACCAGACGGAGAGCGTCGAGGTCCCGGGGAGCGGGGCGGCCACGGTCGAGTGGGACGTGCGGTAGGGGATTGGTAGCTGTTCAAAGGGGGGAGGGGGCGGTCCCCCCCTTCCCCCTCCCCCTTGAACAATGAATGCCGATCTTCAAGACTCGACGTTGGGAGCACGACGTTCGGTTTCCCTCATCTCGCGCGCGGAAACTTGACTCCTTCATCCATCTGTTCGAGGTCTCAAGGCTCCGCGGACCCCATGTCTCCCTCCGGCATCCGGAGAATCCCCGTCCTCTTTGCCGCGGCCCTTGCGATCGCGATCGGTTGCGGGCTTCTTGCGACATGGCGGGACTTCTCGGAACCCAACTGGGAGACCTTCACGGACATGGACCGGGGGCCGGCCTCGATCTCCCAGTCCCGGAGCGCCTTCTTCGCCGACGGGCTCTCCATGCGCGTCCCTCCGGCCGGGACTGTCCCGGTCGACCTCGCCCCCTTCCCGTACCCGCCGGGGGGGACGGGGCGAACGCTGGCCGGCCGGGGTCTGGCGAATCCCCTTCCCCCGACCTTTCCCGTCCTCGCGCGCGGCCGGGAGCTCTACGAGCGGTTCTGCGATCACTGCCACGGTCCATGGGGCGCCGGCGACGGGGCCGTCGCGGTTCGCGAGCCCGCCCTCGGCTACGCCTTGAACGGCCAGGCGAGCCGAGCGCTGTCCGACGGCGAGATCTTCCACCTCGTCACGTTCGGCCGCGCCGCCATGCCAGGCCACGCGGCCCAGATCCCGCGGGAGGATCGCTGGCGGATCGTCCACTATCTCCGCGCGCTCCAGCGTGAGGCGAACCCCGAGGAGGCCCCCCTGCCGCTACTCACGCCCCAGGAACGGACGAAGACGACTTCCTGGGTCGCTCGTGGAAAGACGCTCTACACCCGGAACTGCCAGGCCTGTCACGGGGAGGAAGGACGTGGGGGCGTCCCCAACCCCAACTACCTCAAGGCCACCGTTCCCGCTCTCGACCTCGTCGCGGAGCGGATGTTCGTCGGGAGCTCGGACGACGCCCAAGGGATCCTCGTCCTGCTAGCCGAGGGGCGGGGGCTCCCCGACGCAAAGGAACCGCCCTATCCCCTGTACTCGGCGACCGTCGCCAAGTACCAGTCGATCCGCCAGGTCATCCTCGACGGGAACGAGGCCGGGAGGAAGGACCCGGCCGGCAGGGAGCCGCCGCTGCACATGCCCGTCTGGCGGGGCCGGCTCTCCGAGGAGGACGTGGACTCGCTCGTCGCCTACTTCCTCACGCTCTATCCCTGGGAGGAAGAGGACGAGTGATCGGCTGGCTCGCGGTCTCGCTCGGCTTCCTCGGCCTGGGGGTGACGGCGTGGCGGCGCTGGCGCTGGGAGTACGCCCTTACCCCTCTCGTCCTGGCGATCACGAGCGGCTACTGGGCCCTGGGCGGGAGCTCCTACCACCTGCTACCCGACAACCAAGAGGGCTACGAGCCGGAGCAACCGATCGCGTTCTCCCACAGGCTGCACGCCACTGAACTCGAGATCGACTGTTTCTACTGCCATAGCGGCGCGGACCGGAGCCCGGAGGCGGGGATCCCTCCCGTGGCGGTCTGCATGAACTGCCACGCCGTCGTCCGGACGAGAAAGGGCGAGACCGAGCCGTCGTCCGAGATCGCGAAGATCGTCGAAATCTGGGAGGCTCGCGACTCGGAAACGCCCCGGTCGATCGAGTGGGTTCGAGTCCATCGACTCCAGGATTTCGTCCGCTTCAGCCACCGGACGCACGTGAAGAACGGCATCGAGTGCGGCGAGTGCCACGGTGCGATCGAGGACATGGAGCGCGTGCGGCAGGTCGAGGACCTCTCGATGGGCTGGTGTGTCGGCTGCCACCGCCACGAGGGCCGCGAGCCGCCTCGCCACTGGAAGCGATCCAAGGCGACCCTCGACTGCAGCGAGTGCCATCTGTGACGACCGAGTCGGGCGCGCACGGCCTCTCCCGCCGGGAGTTCCTTCAGGCCCTCTCGGCAAGCTTCGCGACCCTGGGGCTGGCCGGTTGCGACTTCCGCCCCCCCCGCGAGGCGATCGTCCCCTTCCTTGTCCAGCCCGAGGAGGTCGTCCCCGGCACCTCCCGCTGGTACGCGTCGACCTGCGCGGGCTGTCCCGCTTCGTGCGGGCTCCTCGTGAAGAGCCGCGACGGCCGCCCGATCAAGATCGAGGGGAATCGCGCGCACCCGCTCTCGCGAGGGGGGGTCTGCGCGCGCGGGCAGGCGACCGTCCTCGACCTCTACGACTCCTCCCGGCTCCGCGGTCCCACCATGCGTGGCGAGAAGGCGACCTGGGCCGACGCCGACCGGGCGATCCAGGATGCCCTGGGGGGAATCCGCGACCGGGGCGGGGCGATCCGGCTCCTCACCGGCCCCTTGGTGAGTCTTTCGCTTCTTGCGGCGATCGCCCGGTTCCAGGCCGCCTACCCGACGGCCCGTCACGTCGTCTACTCGCCGCTCGCCCCCCGGGCGATCCTCGATGCCCACGAGGCGACGCACGGGGCGAGACTCCTTCCCTGGTATCGGTTCGCTCGGGCCCGGGTCGTGGTGTCGCTGGGCGCGGATTTTCTGGGCACATGGATCTCTCCCGTCGAGTACACGAAGGACTGGGCGGCGAACCGGGTGCTTTCGTCCGACGAGCGGACGCTCTCGTGGCATGTCCAGATCGAGTCTCACCTCTCGGTGACCGGGGCGAATGCGGATCTCCGCCTCGCGATCCCGCCCTCGGCCGAGCTCTCCGTGGCGCTCTCCCTCGTCCGCCGCCTCGCTCTCGCGAGCGACCCCGGCATCGCCGCGCGGCTGCCCTCTTCCGGCCCGGCCGTGAGCGTGCCGGTAGAGGCCCTCGATCGGATCGCACGCGGACTCCTCGGCGCGCGCGGCGAGGGGCTCGTCGTCTCCGGCTCTCCTGACAGGAACGTGCAGATCCTCGCCAACATCGCCAACCATCTGTGCGGGAACTACGGGCCGACCGTCGATATCGAGCGCCCTTCGTTCCAGGGCGAGGGATCGGTCGAGGCCGCCGACGAGCTCCTGAAGGAGATGGAGGCCGGCACGGTGGACGCCCTCCTCCTCCTGGACGCGAACCCGGTCTACGACCACCCGAAGGGCGCGGCGTTTCGCGAGGCGATCGGCCGGATCGAGCTCTCGGTCTCGCTCACCGGCGCGCCGGACGAGACCTCCGCCGCGATGCGCTTCCGGTGCCCCGACACGCATTTCCTCGAATCCTGGGGCGACGCGCGTCCCCGCGCCGGCCTCTACGCGGTTCTCCAGCCCCTCATCCGGCCCCTCTTCGACGCGCGACCGGCGCTCGAAAGCCTCCTCGCCTGGGCGGGCGAACCGGCGCTGGCCCACGATTTTCTCCGCCGCGAGTGGAAGGAGAAGGTCTTCCCCCGGGTCGAGCCGAATGGAGAGTTCGAGGCGTTCTGGACGGAGGCGCTCCAGACAGGAGTGGTCGAGGTCGGCTCCGAGCGAACCGAGGCGCCCGCCTTCCAGCTGCCCGCGCTGGAGTTGCCCGAGGCTCCGCAAGGGAGGCCGGAAGGGATCGAGATCGTGCTCTATCCCACCATCGCGCTCGCTAGCGGGCGCCAGGCCAACAACCCCTGGCTCCAGGAGCTCCCCGACCCCATCACCAAGGTGAGCTGGGGAAACGTGGCGTCGTTCTCGCCCATCACGGCGCGCTGGCTCGGGCTCGAGGACGGGCGACTCGTGCGGCTCTCCTCCGGCGAGGCATCGATCGAGATCCCGGCCCACGTGCAACCCGGGCTCCCGGAGGGCGTCGCGGCGGTGGCGCTCGGCCACGGCCGGTGGGAGGCCGGGCCGATTGCCGCGAACTACCCCGTCGAGAGGATGCTTCCAATCCCCACGCTGCCCGCGGCGGGCGCGAACGGCTTCGTTCTCGCCCGCGCCTCGAGGGTCTGGGTCGAGTCCCTGGAGGAGAAGATCGATCTCGCGAGGAGCCAGATCTACGACTACCAGGTCGAGCCCTACACCGGTCACGACCGGAACTTCGCTCGCGAGACGACGGTCGCCGACTGGCGCCGGGACCCGGCCGCGGGCAACCCCCACGACCCGCCGCACCGCTCGCTCTCACCGGAGAACGTCTACCCCGGCCACAAGTGGGAAATGGCGATCGACCTCAACCGCTGCACCGGCTGTTCGGCCTGCCTCGTCGCCTGCCAGGCGGAGAACAACGTGCCCGTGGTGGGCAGGTCCGAGGTCGCGAGGGGCCGCGACATGTACTGGATCCGGATCGACCGCTACTACGGCGGATCTCCCGGGGCGCCCGACGGCTCCAGGGTCTCCTTCCTCCCGATGCTCTGCCAGCACTGCGACGGGGCCCCCTGCGAGCCGGTCTGTCCCGTCCTCGCCTCCGTCCACTCCAGCGAGGGGATCAACATGATGGTCTACAACCGGTGCGTCGGCACCCGGTTCTGCGACAACAACTGCCCCTACAAGGTGCGCCGCTTCAACTGGTTCGACTACGCCCATGCCGACACCGTGCAGAACCTCGCGCTGAATCCCGACATCACCGTCCGCTCGCGCGGGGTGATGGAAAAGTGCTCCTTCTGCTTCCAGCGGATTTCCGACGCCCGAGCCCGAGCGCGGGACGAGGGTCGCGGAATCGCCGACGGCGAGATCAAGCCCGCCTGCGTAGAGAGCTGTCCGGGGG
>JACQVV010000441.1 GCA_016209595.1 Planctomycetota bacterium | reverse complement strand
GTCACGGAACACGCCCACGGTCACGAAACACGTGGCCGTGGACCGTGGTCGTCAACCGTGGTCGTGGACCGTGGTCGTGGACCGTGGTCGTGGACCGTGACCGTGACCGTGACCGTGACCGTCATCGATTCGCCCGCGCGAACTGGACTCATTCGTCAACATGTTCCCCCTTCTAGGGACTGGTCCGCGCCCGCGAGAGGCGCAACTCGCTGCGCCCGGGTACCTGATACGCCCGCGCTCAGGGTCCCGGTCATTTCTCGCGAGCGCCGAAGTCTCCGCTTGACAACCACCCCTCGTGTGCTATGTTCCGCGCCTGCTCAACCATCATGGACCGGGGGGGGTGCCCAGATGCTGCGAACGAATCGGTGGACTCGTGTTCGAATCGGCTGGGCGGTTCTCTGCGCCGCTCTGCTCGCGGGAAGCGCTCGTGGGCAGACACCGGTCGTGGAGCGCGACGGGGGGGCCATTGACACGAACGTCAGCGTCGACCCCCACGGTTTCGAGTTCGTCAACCCCTCGACGTTTTCTCTCGGCACGATCCGCATCCTGGCGGGCGCAGGCGGCCCGCGCAACGTCCGCGTCGTCGACTTCGGACCGAACCCCCTGGGAACGATCGTGGGAGGCACGGCGCTGGGCACCGTCGCGGGCGTCAATTTCCCGGCCGCGGTCGCCGTGGGTAGCACGCTGACCGCGAACGGCACGACCGTGGACCTGAGCTCCCTCGGGATCGTCCTACAGGCCGGGCGCGTGTACGCGATCCGGCTCGACGGCGGCCTCGTCCAACTCGGCACCTTGGGCACGAATCCCTTCGCGGACGTGGGTGTCGTGACGGGAGACGGCGGCTTCCCGAACTTCACGGGGTTCAGTGGCTTCTTCGACTCGCCGTTCCAGCTCTTCGCCTTGATCATCGCTCCCTCCACGTTCTCCCCGTCGCTCGTCGCCCTCGCCACGAACGGGAACCAGCGCGCGATCGCGACCGTCCTCGACGGACTCTTCGCGACGGCCTCGAGCGATCTCTCGACCACCTACCTCCTGGCGTTCCTCGCCGGCCCGTCGGCCCTCGACGCGATGAGCCCGGCCTCCTTCACGTTCGCGGAGGAGATCGCCCTCTCGAATTCCTGGGCGATCACGAACATCCTCGCGAACAACCTGGCCCACGTCTCGACGGCGCCGCGCGGCGCCCCCGCGTCGCTCTCCCTCGACCTCTTCGGCCCCGACGACCTCGTCGCCGATGGCGGCGGGATCGAGACGCCGAAATCGAAGGAGACGGAGCTCCCCTACGGCTGGCGCGTCACGGCCCGGGGCCTCGGCGGGTTCGAGGAGCAGAATGGCACGAGGCGCGAGGTCGGGTTCGACTCGCAGACGGCCGGAGCGCTCTTCACCTTCGACCGGACCTGGGGCGTCTCCGACGAGAATGGGACCTTCCACGACGCGCTCACGGCGGGCCTCGCGGGCGCCTACGCCGCGTCCGACGTCGACTTCTCGAGCGGTCGCGGCTCGGCCGACATCGAGTCCTACCACGTCGGGCCCTACCTCGGCATCCAGATGGAGGGCTTCCACGCGAACTTCATGTTCCTCTACGGGTTCAATGATTACGAGACCGAGCGCCGGATCGCGTTCCCCGGCGTCTCGCGGACCGCGAAGAGCGACCACAACGCCAACCAGTACACGGGGCGCTTCGACTTCGGGCACACCTGGAGGGAGGCCGACTGGAGCATCACGCCCTGGGCGGGCCTGGAGGTCGTCCGCCTCGATCAGCGCGGCTTCTCCGAGGGCGGGGCGGGCGCGCTCGCGCTGCGGGTCTCCGACCGGGACACCGACAGCCTCCGCTCCCTCCTCGGCCTGCGCCACGAGCACGGCTTCGAGACCGGCGGGCCGCGCATCGTCCCGGCCCTGCGCGCGGCCTGGATCCACGAGTTCCTCGACGACGACCGTGACGTCACGGCCCGGTTCGCCGGCACCGCTCCCGAGTTCACGGTCCGCGGCCGAGACGTCGACCGGGATCGGGCCCGACTCGGCGCCGGACTACGCATCGAAGGCGGAAAAAACGTCTCCGGGCTCCTCGACTACGACGTGGAGACCGACGCCGACGACACGACGGCCCACTCGCTCACCGGAGGGATCGAGTTCAAGTGGTAGGTAGGGGCCGGGCTTGTCCCGGCCCGGACGCGGCGGGGGACAAGCCCCCGCCCTACATCAGAAACGCAACGTTGGGGTCTCCTTGGCGCCTCCGCGTCTTGGCGGCTTTGCGTTGGAATTCCACTGGCGGGCGGCGTCCTCTATCCTGTCCAGCGTGAAGCGCCGGTCGGTGGTCGCGGGCGTCGCCGCACTTCTCGCGGCCCTGGCCGGGCTCTTCTTCCTGCTCGACCCGCGCGAAGAGGGGGAGGAGTCCGGCGCGCCGCCGGGAGAGGGCGATCGATATGCCGGTTCCGCTTCCTGCCGCGAGTGCCATGAGGAAGCCCACGAGGCCTGGCAGGCGTCGCACCACGCGCGGGCCGAGCGGGCGCTCGATTTCCCGGATCTCTCTCGCGCGTTCGGGCCGGAGAGGACCGTGCGGGTCGGGACCCGTGGCTGGGTCCTGGGCGAGAAGGACGGGGCGTTCGAGTTCCGGACCGAGGGACCCGGCGGCAAGGTCGAGACGTTCCGGCCGGTCCGCGCGATCGGAGTCGATCCCTTGTGGCAACTCCTGGTCGAGGCGCGGGACGGGCGGTGCCAGGTCACTTCGCTTGCCTACGATCCCGCCAGGGAGGAGTGGTTCAGCATCTTCGGCGAGGAGGACCGCTCGCCGCTGGAGTGGGGGTCCTGGGCAGGGCGCGGCATGACCTGGAACACGATGTGCGCGGCCTGCCACAACACGGGGCTGGTCAAAGGGTACGACCCGGACTCCGACCGTTTCGCGACCCGCTCGGCCGAGCGAGGCGTGGGGTGCGAGGCGTGCCACGGCCCCTCGCTCGCACACGTCGAGGGGTGGCGGGGTCTTGGCTCGCGCGGCCCTGGGGAGCGGCCGGCAGGCACGGGATCGATGGAAAGGGTCGCGCGGGAATTCCTGGAGCGCGACCGGCCCGAGGCGGGCGCATGGAGCCCGTACGATCGCGCGCTCGACACCTGCGGCTCCTGCCACGCCCGCCGCGAGGATCTCACCGGAGCGTTCCGACCGGGGGAGCGGTTCCTCGACCACTACCGGCCCGAACTTCCGGGCCTGGGCGAGGCGTACCACGCCGACGGGCAGGTGCGGGAGGAGGACTACGAGTACGTCTCGTTCCTCGGGAGCCGCATGGTCCGGGAAGGGGTTCGCTGCGTGAGCTGTCACGAGCCGCACTCGGGCAAGACGCGGGAAAGAGGGAACGCGCTCTGCCTCGCGTGCCACAAGGGGAAGATCGACCCGGGTCCCCATTCCCATCACGAGCCGGGGCGCCCCGGGGGAGAGTGCGTGGATTGCCACATGCCGATCACGACCTACATGGCGCGCCATCCGCGGCACGACCACGGCTTCACGATCCCCGATCCGCTGCTCACCAAGGAGCTCGGGATCCCGAATGCCTGCAACCGTTGCCATGCGGACAGGGACGCCGAGTGGGCGCTCGCGGCGGCCGAGGACTGGTACGGCCAGTCGCTCGTCCGGCCCGCGCGGCGCCGCGCCCGAACCCTCGCGCGGGCGTCCGGAGGGGACGGTTCGGTCGTCCCGGATCTCGTCCAGATCGCTCGGGACGATCCGTCGCCCCTCTGGCGTGCCGTGGCGGCTGGAGCCCTCGCTCCCTGGGTCGAGAGGGAACCCCTCGCCGAGGATCTCCTCGCGGGCGCGCTCGGGTCCCCCGACCCGCTCGCGCGATACGTCGCCGTGACCGCGATCGACCCCGTGGCGGGGCGACACGCCGGGGTGGTCCGGGCGCTCCTCAATGACCCGGTGCGGATCGTGCGGGTCGGCGCGGCCTGGACTCTTCGCCGGTCCCTGGATCCGGAGAACCCCGCCGGACGGGAACTCCTGGACTACCTGCGCGCCAGCTCCGACCATCCCGTCGGCGCGGTCCGGATTGCAAGCTACCACAAGGACCGGGGAGAGCTCCCGGAAGCCGTACGCTGGATCCGACACGCCCTCCGGCTCGAACCGGGGAACCCGGAGCTCCTTCGCGCGCTCGCGTCGCTCCTCTCGGAGCAGGGCGACGAGGAGGGCGCGCGCGAGGCGATGGAGGAGTACCGGCGAGCCGCGCGCGGGGGCGGGTAGAGCGGGTCGCCCATCGGGACCCTGGCCTACATGGCCCCGGAACCCGCGTGTCCGACATCTGGCACACGGGTATATGTGCTCGGGCGAGTAGGATGTCAGGAGACGAACGATGAAAGGACTCCCGCGAAGGCGGTTCCTGTTGACGATTGCGTCGAGTTCGGGTTGATGACTGAACCCTTGCCTCTGCCCTTGCCCTCGAGGGAGCGTCCTGCCGAGCAGGGCTGGAGCGAGGGGAGGGAGCCGGTTTCATCGGGCTCGGGCGGAGCCTCGTTGGCGTTTCTTGAGGATCTCGAGGAGCTGCAACCCGTCCGAGGGGTAGCCGCTGCTCCGGTAGGGAACGAGGTTGAGGAACCCCGTGAGGAACGAATGCGCCGCCAGAAAGGCTGCGCTGAAGCGGGACCAGGGCGAGCCGGCCCCTCCCGCCGCGAGAAAGACGACGCCGGCTGCGGTTATCGAGAGGCTTGCCAGCGGCCCTCCAAGGACCAGGACCGCGCGCATCCGGCGGCTAGGGTCCGGGGTCCGGGGAACGACCGAGGCCAGCCCGATCGCCCGGATTCCGCCGCGCTCGAGGAACGCCACGTGGAGCTTGCCCTCGCGGCGCGAGACCGTGAGCGGCCCCGACTTGAAGAAGTCGAACGAGTACCCGGCGCCCAGGCCCGCCACGAGATGACCGAGCTCGTGGGCGACGATCGACGCGAAGAGGATCGCGGCCGCGATCGCGACCGAGGCGAGACCGTCGATCGGGCGAACTCGGAGTCCGCTGCCGGCGAACGAGCCGGCGAACGCCGCGATCGTGAATAGTCCGCTCGCAAGGCGCATCCGGAGGTTCGGGCCCTCCGGGGCGGGGAGCTCCGCCACGCGCCCTACCGGGCGCCCGGGTCCCCGGCGGCGGCGGGTCCCGGCGGCTGCTTCGGACCCTTCCTCCCAGGCCGCGCCGCAACCACGCCTGTCCCGGGGCCGTCCGCGACGAGCCTCACGTGGGGCATGAGGTCCTTGAGCCGCTTCTCGATGTGGGAGTAGATCTCCAGGATCGCCTGGCAGAACCTCGTCTTCCTCCTCCAGTCACCCTCCGGCGCCTCCATGGGGCAGCCGCCTTGACAGACCTTCCAGTAGCGGCACCCGTTGCACTCGGTCGCGGCGAGGAGGTCCCTCCGAGTGGCGGTCTCGGTCCCCGGCTTCCGCGCGGTGACCCCGCGGGCGAAGGTCCGATCGCAGTTGCCCCGCGAGCCGTCCGCCTGGATCGAGACCAGGATCGTGTCCGAGACGTCACACCCTCCGAACCAGCAGGGCCCGAGCGAGAGGCCCAGGAGGTTGTCGACCATCTCTCGAAAGGGGAGCCAGTCGAGCCTCTTCTCGACGACGCAGTCGAAGAGATCCCGCCACGCTCGCGAGAGCTCGGCCTCAGTGAGCTGGAAGCGCCGGTTCGGCCCGTCGGCGTACATCGGGTTGGCCCGCCCCCGGGTGATGCCCAGCTCGGCCAGTTCTCCGAGCCAGACCTTGAGGTCGTGGAGCTTCTCCGGGGTGCTCGCGTTCTCCCGGTGGAGGACCGAGATCACGCCCACCGGGATCTTGCGGGCGCAGAGCCTGGACAGGTTCTGCCGGAGCTTCTCGTTGTAGTGGGCCGTCGCTTTCGCGCTCGCCGGGTTGGGACTGCGCAGGACATTGAGGTGCGGCGGGCCGTCGCAGCTCACGCTGACCCGGGTCTTGTATTTCTCGAAGAGATCAAGGATCGGATCGGTGAGGTTGTAGCCGTGGGTCTGGACGCCGGACCGGCCCGTTTTCTCGTACGTCAAGGCGAGGAGGTTCTCCAGGTCGGGAAGATCCAGGAGCGTGCACTCGCCTCCGTGGAGCCCGACCATGCCTCCCTGCCACGGGCCCGACCAGACCTCGTCCAGAGAGCGGGCGATCCCCTCGACGTCCAGCGCGCATTCCGGATCGGTCCGCCGCATCGACTCGGGCTCGAAGCAATAGGCGCACCCCAGGTTGCATCGCTTGGTCGGCACGATGACGATCGTCACGGTCCGGACCTCCTTGGCTCTCTCTCGCGGACATCCGTGTCGATGAGCCGCGCGCAGGCGAGCAGCCGCTCTCCGAACCGGCGCCGCTCTTCCTCCTCCCGCCACGAGCGAATCGACCGCCGGATCGCCCTCCGGTCGGCGTGCGTGACCGCGCCTACCGCGAGCGCGAGGTATCTGTCGCCGTCCTCCAGGGCGAGGCCGCCGGCGACGATCGGATCCAGGACCCGGTGGACCTCCTCCAGCGAAGCCCGTGCGCCCGTGGCGCCTTCGAGCGCCCTGGCCAGGGCCGTCGCGTGCGCGATGCCGTCGCACGCGAGGTAGAGGGCGCGCTCGGCTCCCTCCAGCGAGACGACCTGCCGCCCGGCGACGGGGCGCAGGTCGAGGATCTCCATCCTCGACCCATCGTCGACGTAGAAGAGCCCGCTCCGCGGATACGTCTCGATCCACTCCCGCGCGGCCTGGCTCAGGGCATGAATCGCCCGCAGGAGCTCGGCCGAGGGCCGGTACTCGTGGACGAAGTAGGTGGCGAGGTTCCCGATGGCCTCCTCGCCCAGAGGGTAGATGTACCGGTAGGCCGGGGATGGCGCGACCTTGCCCAGGCCAAGCCGCTCGGAAAGGTCGAAGAGCGGGCTGAACCGGCCGATGTTGATCTGCCGGACGTCCCCGGGAGGCGCCAGGTGCGAGAGCAAAGGAAGGATCCGGAGCATCCCTTCGTACTCGGCCACGGTCTCCCCCGGAAAACCCCACAGGACGTTCCAGAGGACGCGAATCCCGCGTTGCCGGCACCACTTGAGGAGCTGGACGTTCTGGAGAGCCGTCGTCCCCTTGCCCATGAGGCGCAGGATGCGCGTGCTCAGGCTTTCGATCCCCGGCTGGATCGTCGTGATCCCCGCCTTGCGGAGGTTCCCGACGTCCTTCTTGCGGAGGTCGGGCTTGATCTCGTACTGGATCTCCGCTCCCGTCGAACACTCTGCCATGAGTGGAAAGAGCTCGTCGAAGTATCGTCTGTCCACGATGCTGTCGGTCATGCAGATCGAGAGGCCCGGGTAGCGCTTCGCGAAGGCACCGATCTCCTCGATCGCCCGCGCGCTCGACTTGCTCCGGAACGCCATCCGGCCGCCGTTGATGCTGCAAAAGGTGCAGTGCGACTTCATGCCCCACCAGCACCCCCTCGACGTCTCCAGCGACAGGTAGGGCCGGATGGGGAGCTCCACCCCGGAGGTCGCGAGCTGGTCGAAGTAGTCCTCGAAGAGCGGGTACGGAAGCTCGTCGAGATCGGCGGCCGGAGCGTGGCTCTCGAGGCAGGCAGTGCCAGCCGTCCCTTCCGCGGGCCGCACGAGGAGCCCTGGAAGGCCTTCCAGCGGCCTGGCGCCCAGCGCCCGCTCGACAAGCTCGGGGAAGATCCGGTCGCCCTCGCCCGTGGCGATCGCGTCCACGAACGGGAACCGGCGGAGGATCTCGGCGCCCTTCACCCCCTCGCAGTCGGTCCCGCCGAAGACCACGAGCGTCTCCGGCCTGCGATCCTTGATCCGCCGGGCGAGCGCGAGGGAGGCGTTCCGCTGCTGGAACATCGTGGAGAACCCCACGATCCGGGGGCGGAGTTCCTCGAGCATCTCCAGGCACGAGTCCATGTACGCGCCGGCCATCCGCCGGACGCCAGCCGCGATCTGGACGAGCTCCTCCGGCACCGGGTGCAGCGACCACCCGTGCTCCGGGGGCGGGTGGCGGAGCACGCGCTCGAGGTAGCCTTCGGCATCGAGCGTGCCCGGGCCGAAGAGCGCCTCGGCGAAGATCCACTCGCCGACCTCGTGATAGCCGCTGTGCATCGAGAGGTTGGAAACCGCCTGGTAGCTCGCGACCCCGATCCGGCGGGCGAACTCGAACGAGAAGTAGGCCTGCCGCGACGTCACGCCCAGGGGGCCGAGCGAGGCCTGGAGCAGCCCCAGCGCAAGGGACGGCGTCGGCAGGATGCCGAACGGCATGTAGGCCAGAAGGACGTCCAGGCCGGGATCGTGGGGCCTGGTCACGAGTGGACCTCCTCGATGGCGTCCTCGACGCTTTTCTTCCTCTCGAAGCGGGCGTAGGAGCTCTCCAGGAAACGGACCTTCCCGGCGAACCGCTCGCGGGCCGCCTCGAAGGACTCGCCTTCCTCCTTCGACGGCACGTACGAGTCCTGGATCGAACGGAGGTCCACCGACCGCGGCTCCCGCCACCAGTCGAGCCGGCCGCGGAACTCGGTCCGGAACCGCTCCCGGTAGCCGGGATACCGGAGCGCGAACTGGGGCAGGTGGATGTACCGGAAGGCGGAGACGGCGCTCCCCTCCCCCAGAAACTCGCTCGCCCTGGCGAGTGTCTCGTCCATCGTCTCGACGGTCTCGCCCGGGTGGTCGAGGATCAGGAAGACCTCGTGGGGGACGCCGTGCCGCCCCAGGTCGGCCACCAACGCACGCGCCCTTTCGATGTAGCCGGCGGGGTCGCGCGTCTTGTTCATGACCTCGAGCATCCGCGTCGAGAGCGACTCCATCCCGAGCACCACGAAGACGCGGTTGGTCCGGAAGAGGCGAACATCCTCCTCGTCGAGGATGTCCGAACGCGTGATGAGCATGAAGTCCATTCCCGGAAGCCCTCCGGGCAGCCGCTTGAGGAACTCCCTGCGCCACCTCTTGCTCATCCCAAAGAGCGCCTCGCTGAAGTAGATGCACCGGAGGCGCGGAAACGCGCCGGCGGCGCGAGCGAGCAACTCGATCGTCTCCTCGACCTTGGCGACCTCCCATCTCCTCTGGTCGAGCTGCGAGTTGGCGCAGAAATCGCACTCGTAGGGGCATCCCCGGCTGATCGAGACGGTCAGGGACTCCAGCGAAGCGATCCGGTCCCCGTAGCGCGACCGGCAGGCCACCTCGTAGTCGGCGAACGCGTAGTCGAGCCAGGGATGCTCGCCGGGCAGGGGTCCCCCGGCTTTCAGGATCCGCGTTTCCCCTCCGTTTCGGGAGAACTCTCCCCGGGCGATCGACAGCAGGACCCTCTCCCCGTACCCGATCACGACCAGATCGAAGATCCCCTCCGCGGTCGCGAAATCGCTCGCGTGCGTCAGGGCGTGCCAGCCCCCCACGACGATCGTCGAATCGGGCCGGATCCGGCGGCAGATCCGCCCGAGGAGCATCGCGCTCTGGAAGGAATACGTCGAGAAGGAGGATATCGCCGCGACATCGAAGTCGAGGGCCGCGAGGATCTGCTCGCAATCGGTCTCGAAGCGTGGGAGGTCCTCGGCGGATGTGGGAAACCGGATCGGCTCGAGAGTCAGATCGACGACCTCGACGCGATCGACCCCGTGCGCGCGCAGGTAGGAGTAGAGCGCGAGCAGCGACTCGTTGAGGGGCCACTTCCTCGTGGCGATCGGGAGGAACATCTCTCCCGGGAAGACAAGGAGAACCTTCTTCGATCCCATGGTCCTCCAGACCTCAGGACATCCGCCGTGGCAACTTCACGGAGTCCATCTCCTCGGGCTGCCGGCGGGCCATCATACCGGAAGGGGTCGTTTGGGAGGGGCGACCCTCGGTGGACACGCGCGCGGTGGGCCGATACCATCGCGCCACGCCCTTCCACTTCGACGCCCGTGACCCGGCCGATGCCCTCGCCGCTCGATCCCGCAGATGTTCGCTCGTTCTACGACTCGGACGTGGTCATCGAGACGTTCAACGACTCCTTCGGCGGGCTCTGGCACACGCCACTCGGCTCGCCACGTTTCGCCGGGATCCGGGACGTGCGCCACTATCTGTGCTCCTGGCTCGGGATCGACCCGGATCACGAGGTCCTTGACTTCGGATCCGGGGTCGGTCCGACGTCGTGCGACCTGGCCCGGTACTCGGGATGCCGCGTGCGGGGGCTCAACGTCTCCGCCAAGCAGGTCGAGATCGCCCGCCAGTTCGCCCGCCTGCAGGACCTCCAGGGACGGGTCTCCTTCGACCTCTTCGCGGGCGGGAGGCTTCCGTACGGCGATGGGGCCTTCGATCGGGTCGTGTTCTTCGAGTCGGTCTGCCACGTCCCGGACAAGGCCGCGCTCTTCGCCGAGTTCTTCCGCGTGCTGCGGCCGGGAGGGATCGTGGGCGGCCAGGACTGGATGCTGCCCGACCGGCCGATCGCGCCGGAGGAGTTCGATCGGTACCTGCGCCCGATCGAGGTCGCGATCGCCGTCTCGCTCCTTTCGATGGAGGGCTATCGCGAGCTCCTCCAGCGCGCGGGTTTCCGGCGCGCCCTCGGCGTGGACGCGCGCCGGATCTTCGCCGACATGGGGATGCCACCCGGCGGCCCGCTGGACGAGCCGATCCGCGTCGAGGGCACCGACGACATGGCCGCCCGGCTCAGGAAGGGAAATGCCGCCATCGGCATCGCGTACGCGCGAGGGCTCTTCACGGTCGGTTTCGTCTCCGCCGAGCGCCCAGGGTTCGAGGATCAAGCGTGAACGAGACCGACCCCATCTACTGTCCGCGCAAGAACGCCGGCTGGGTCGAGTTCCACCGGCAGGCGTTCGCGATCGACCCGAGCGAGCCTCTGCTCGCATTCGAGGAACTCGTGAGGCGCTGGCAGGGGTGTACCGTGGAGCCCTCCTGCGCGGTCATCGACTCCGTCCTGTACGCCACGCGGTTCAACCTCTTCTACCACGGCGCGGCCAAGGAGGAGTTCCTCGCGGCGGCGCTGGAGTTTCTCCGGGAGGTCGAGGATCGGACGGGCACGCGGCTCGACGGCGCGGTCCTCCGCCGGTTCCTCGGAGGCGGACTCGACCCCGCGCACACCAGCAAGATCGTGACCGGCCTGGACCTGCGGCGCAACCGCGCCGACTCGCGCCTCAAGATCTGGTTCATGCTTCGGGACTACCCGGAGAAGGTCGAGGCTGCCTCGGCGATCCACGGACCGGACGATCGGCTCGGACCTCTCCGGGTGAGCGGCGACTTCCTCGTGGGGTTCGACCTTCGCATGGACGGCCACACCTCGATCAAGCTCTACCCCTCGGTGCGGAGCGAGGAACTCCGAAACCACGTGCTGCGCGAGCGGCTCGGCAGGGTCCTCTCGCCGGCCGCCCTCCACGCGATGGACTACTGCCGCTGGACGCATCTATACCTCGCCCGAAACCACGCGGGCGTCGTCCTTCAGTTCCATCCGGAGTCTCCGGACGACTTCGTGTCCGGGATGATCTCCCACCCCTTCGCACAAGCGATCCACGCCCTCTATCGGGCAGCGAGACTTCTCGACATGGTGGTCTCGCTTCCCGAGGAGGATCTGGTCGCCGGGCCGATCCGGCGCTACACCCTCTATTACATGCCCGCGGATGAGGTCCGGGCCGCGCCGCGGTCGACCTGAGGGGGATGTGACCCTGCGGAGGGTGGGCTACCAGGCGGTGTCGGCGAAGCCCATCGCGGCGCCGGGGTTGAGCCCGCCGACCGAACCGGGGCGTGTGGGGGTCGCGCCCTTGATGAGCGTCGAGCGGGTGCCCAGACTCGCGCTTGTTGTGAAGACGAAGCCCTCCACGTCATCACCGGTCTCGGCATCTTCGGGAAGGTCCACGATCTTGAGTCGGGCCACGGGTTTCTCCTTGTCCTTAGATGGTGTCGTTCGGCGGAGCGGTCTCAGGCTCTCGGCGCAGCCTGAAGCTGACCGGCGAGCCATTCCTTGTAGACGAGGTTGCGGACGGTCTGCTTGACCTCCGGGGAGGACAGGTACTTCTCGCGGTTCGACTTCGCCTCGAGCTGGTTGATGAAGGCATCGATCAGCAGATTGGTCTCGACGAAGCTCTCGACCGCTTCGAGGGTCAGGCCCTTCGACTCGATCCAGTCGTTCGTCTCCTTGGCCCTGTTCAGCCCGGTGGCGATCCGGTAGGAATCGAAGGCGCTCTGGAGCTGGGCGTCCGACACGGTGATCGCGGCCTTCTTGGCCGCCGCGGCCGTCAGCTTCCTCTGAACAACTTCCTGCAGGGCGGTCTCGAAACGCCCCTGGAGCTTCAGGTATTCCACGACTTCCGCGACGCTCACCTCGATTCCGTTGACCTTGCTCATAGCTGGCGCTCTCCCCATCTCGCGGGTTCGTGACACGATTGGACGAGGCGTACACTATCCTCCGCTCGCGAAGGGGTCAAGAATCGAGTCTGTCCACGGGAGAGACCAAGGGGCACGGCAGACGCAAAGTTACCGGCGGGGCTTCTCAGCGGCCGCTTCATTCGTCGGCCGGAGGCTCCAAACCGGTCGGGTCGATCGTGCGACTCCTCCATCGCCCCGTGCCGGGACCAGCCCGCCTTCTTTCATGCCCTTGTCACCCGGGAACTTACGATCCTTGCCGCGGGAAGTTTCTGGGATCAGTCCGTGGGCCTGCCAAGGCGGTTGGCTCGCATCGTCCGGAAGCCCGACCACCGCGCGGGCGAGCCCGATCTCGCGATTCCCCAGATCGAGGACGGCGGCCGATACGAACCTCTGGGGCCTGGTTTCGATCCCAAGGAGCGGGACCGCATCAGGACTCTCGAGTTTCCAGAGCAGCTGCCGGACGAGGACATTGCCCTCGTCACCAGCGCCCCGGGAGCGATCTCGGCGATCCGGACCCTTCCCGGAAGCTGCATCCCCGATTTACTGCGGATCGACGTCACCATCTCCGGGGAAGTAGCGGCGGACCCGTCTTCGACCACGAGACGGAGAACGTCGTCGGCGCCGCGGGTGGCCGTGAAACGCAGAGCTTCGCCGTCCACGCGGTGCAGCCCAGGCGGTACCCGTTGCTCGACGAGTGACTTCTGCGCTTCTGTGCCCCACCTGTCGTTCCACGACGTCAGTCCTGCTCGCGAGGCCCCTTCACCCAGCTGGATCACACGGGGGTGGGGGTGCCAGGAATTAACACATGAGAGAGCCGCGGTTCCCCCCCTTCGGGGATTCGGACGACGGCGAGGGGTGCGCGGTTCTGACGGACAGAGCGAGAGTCGGGATTTCACGACCCTTGCGGCCGGTCTTGCGGCTGGATACTCTGCGCGCGGAACGGGTAGAGGATCCGGTTGGAGGCCATCTTTCGCATCGTCGCGGGACCCGGCGCGGGGAAGGAATTCCGCCTCGCAGAGGGTGTCCACG
The DNA here is from genome assembly GCA_016209595.1 of Planctomycetota bacterium. GTDB lineage: Bacteria > Planctomycetota > JACQVV01 > JACQVV01 > JACQVV01 > JACQVV01. The sequence goes on along the minus strand of JACQVV010000441.1, from coordinate 2,426 downwards.
CCTGCGGGCGCGATGCGGGGAACGCGATCGCGCTCGACGACCCGGCAGCCTCGCGGGTCCACTTCGAGCTCTGCCTTTCCGCTGAGGGGGTCGTGCTCGTGGATCGGGGGAGCAGAAACGCCACGCTCGTGAACGGCGACCCGGTCAGGGAATGGCGGCTCTCTCCGGGAGACCGGATCGGCGCGGGAGCGACGGTCCTCGAATACGTCGGGGTGCCGGAGGCCCGGGCCGGCGAGTCTCCGGGAAGGACGACGATCGTTTGCTCGCTTGCGCCGGGGACGGACTTTCTCGCGCGCCTTCGCGCCCGGCCTATCCCAGAGGAGTTCGCCCGCACGCGCCGCGACCTCGCGCTCCTCTGCGACTTCGCCGCCGCGGCCGCGGGAGCCGCGAGCTCCGAGGATCTCCTGTCGGGCCTCCTCGCGAGCGCCCTTTCGATCCCCGGGGCCGAGCGGGCCTGGTTCCTCGCCTGGGACGCGACGAAAGGCGCCTTCTCGATCGCCGCGGCGAGCGCGCACGGTGAAGGCCCGAAGGAAAAGGGGCCGAGCCAGACGCTGGCCCGCCAGGTGAAGGAAGGACGCTCGTCGCTTCTCGTCCTCGATGCCGTGGCCGACCCCGCCTTCGCCGGGGCCGCGAGCCTCGCTGGCGCTCGCGTGCGGTCTGCCATGGGGGTTCCCCTCGCCCCGCGGGAGCGGTTCCTCGGCGTTCTCGAGGTCACGGCGGCTCAGGGCGGTGTCTTCGACGAGGAGGACCTCAGGCTCGCTTCGGCTCTCGCCCATCAGGCCGCGCTCGCTCTCGACTCGCTTTCCCACGTCGAGGAGCTTTCGCGCGAGAACGCGCTTCTTCGCGAGCGCGTGCGCGCCGGCTCCCGCATCCTCGGGGAGAGCGCCGGCATCCGCCGCGTCCTCTCGTCGATCGAGAAGGTCGCGCCGCTTCCGAGCACGATTCTCGTCAGGGGCGAGAGCGGGACGGGGAAGGAGCTCGTGGCCCAGGCGATTCACCAGGCGAGCCCGCGGAGCGGAAGGCCGTTCGTCTCGTTGAACTGCGCCGCGCTCCCCGAGGGCCTCCTGGAAAGCGAGCTCTTCGGCCACGAGAAGGGCGCCTTCACCGGCGCGGACCGGATGCGCGCCGGGCGGTTCGAGCAGGCCCACGGCGGGACGCTCTTCCTCGACGAGGTCGGGGAGCTCAGCCTCGCCTGCCAGGCGAAGTTCCTGCGCGTCCTGGAGGCCGGGCGGTTCCAGCGGGTCGGGGGAACCGAGGAACTCGCGGTGGACGTCCGCGTCGTGGCCGCGACGCACCGGGACCTCGAGGCCATGGCGAAGAAGGGGGAATTCCGGGAGGACCTCCTGTATCGTCTCGGGGCCATGCCGATCGAGATCCCCCCGCTCCGGGAGCGCCGGGAGGATATCGTGCTCCTCGCGGACGAGTTTCTCGCGCACTTCCGGGAGCGGATCGGCCGCCGCGTGACCGGCTTCGATCCGGCGGCCCAGGAGGCCATCGAGAAGCACGAGTGGCCGGGAAACGTGCGCGAGCTCAAGAACGCGGTCGAGCGGGCCGTGGCTCTCGGGGAGGAGGAGACGATCGGCCTCGCGGATCTCCCCGCGAGCATCCGCCGATCTCCCGCGGGGGAAGGGGGCGGCGAATGGCCGACGCTCGAGCGGATCGAGGAGGACTACATTCGCAAGGTCCTGGAACATTCGGCAGGGAACAAGACGCGGGCGGCGAGGATCCTCGGGATCGAGCGATCGACGCTCTACAAGAAGATGAGAGCGCGCGCCTCGGAGGGATTGTGACGCCGCCGGCCGACGCGGGAGGCCGGGCGCCAGTCCCCGCCCCCGATCCGGGCGAGGAGAAGGGCGAGACCCTCTACGTTCCCCGGGAGGAGCAGCGATTCGGTCCCTTCCGCGTGGTGGCGAAGATCGGCGCGGGCGGGATGGGCGTGGTCTACGAGGGATACGACGACTCTCTCCGCCGGCGGGTCGCGATCAAGGTCCTCTCCGACCTCGCCCAGAAGGACCCATCCCTCCACGCGCGATTCAAGCGGGAGGCCCAGGCCGCGGCCGGGATCGACCACCCGAATGTCGCACGGGTGATCCTGGCCGGGGACGAGGGGGGGACGCCCTACCTCGTCATGGAGTTCGTCCCCGGGAAGTCCCTCGACCACGTGCTGGCGAAGAGGAAACGCTTGCCGGCCGGCGAGGCTCTCTCGATCGCGAGCCAGGTCGCGCGGGCTCTCCGGGCCGCGGTGAAGCACGGCGTCATCCACCGGGACGTGAAGCCGTCGAACGTGATGGTGGACGACGAGGGGTTCGCCAAGCTCACCGACTTCGGGCTGGCGCGAGAGGTCCGTCCCGGCGGCGGCATGACGACGGTGGGCCTCGTGCTGGGCACGCCCGGCTACATGGCGCCGGAGCAGGCGCGGGGGAGGG
>JACQVV010000027.1 GCA_016209595.1 Planctomycetota bacterium | reverse complement strand
GGCCTGGGGGCGCCGGAGGAAACGAGGGCGGCGGGGAGGGTGGCGGAACGCCGGATGGCGGGGAACCGTCCGGACCGCGAGTAGCCCCGGAGCGTCTCCGCGAACTAGAGGACGAGTTCCGCCGCCGCGGCCAGATCGACCCTGACTTCCTCGCCCGGAAGGGCTGGACCCGCGAGGAAGTGGACCAATTCGCCCGCGCCCTCTCCGGGGAGCTCTCCGGCGGCCGCGATGAATCACGTCACCCGGGCGCCGGCGACCACGGCACGCACACTCCCCCGTTCGAGGGCGGAGTCCACAGCGGCTCGGGTGGCACCGGCGCGGGCGCGGTCGACCCCGGCCATGGCGGGGCCCAGGCCGACGCTGAGAAGCTCACGTCGGAGGCCTTCCGGAAGGTCTCTCCCGAATACCGCGACGAGGTGAGGAAGTACTTCGAGCGCCTGGCGGAAGAGGGCGGTCGCTAGTGCCCTTTCGCGCGATGGACGACTTCTGGTCGTACGTCGCGCGCTTCACGAACTACGAGAAGAAGACCGACTACGCCGTCGACCGCCGGACCTTCAGCCTCGACCGGATGTCGAGTCTTCTCGAGCGGATGGGCCGCCCGCACGAGCGCCTCGTCTCGCTCCACGTAGCGGGGACGAACGGCAAGGGCACGACCTCCAGTCTCGCCGCGGCGATCCTGGGCGAGGCGGGGAAGTCCGTCGGGCTCTACCTCTCGCCCCACCTCGTCGACGTCCGGGAACGGATCCAGGTGAACGGTCGCCCGGTGACCGAAACGGAATGGCTCGCGGGCATGGAGGCGATCGCCCCGCACCTGGAGGCCGACCACCCGGACGGACGCCCGACCTTCTTCGAGACCCTGACCGCGCTCGCCTTCGAGATCTTCGTCCGGCGCGAGGTCGATCTCGCGGTCCTGGAGGTCGGCCTGGGCGGGCGGCTCGACGCGACGAACGTCGTCCTGCCCGCCGGGGCGGCGGTGACGGAGATCTCGCTCGACCACGTCCAGCAGCTCGGCGGTACCGTCGAGGAGATCGCCGGAGAGAAGGCCGCGATCCTGAAACCCGGCGTTCCGGCGGTCTCGGGCGTCTCCGACCCCGCGGCGGCCTCCGTCATCGCCGCTCGCGCGCGGGAGGTCGGCGCGCCGCTTCGCTCTCTTGGCTCAGACCTCGTGGTCGAGCCGTTCGAGATCGTGCCCCGCGAGGGGACCCGCTTCCATGTCCGCTCGTGGATCCGGGGCTACTCGGTCCTCTTCCTGCCCATGCCGGGTCTCCACTTCCTCCGGGACGCCGCTCTCGCCCTCGGCCTCTGCGAGATCCTGAAGGAGAAGGGCCTCGCTGACTTCTCCTCCGCTCATCTCCGTCCGGCGCTCGCCCTCGCCCGCGTCCCCGGCCGCTGCCAACTCGCCGAGAGCCGGCCGGCGGTTCTCCTCGACGGGGCACACAATCCCGGCGCGGCGAAGGCCCTCGCCGCAGCGCTGGACTCCCACTTCGCGGGGCTCGCTCCGGTCCTCCTCGTCGCCTCGCTCGCCGACAAGGACCCCGCGGGCTTCCTCCCCGCCTTTCCCGGCGCCCGGAGAATCTACGCCACGCGCGCCGCGAGCCCGCGAAGCAGGAGCGCCGGGGAACTCGCGGGAATCGCGCGCTCGGTTTCCCAGGCCCCCGTCGAGTGGCATGACGACGCCCTGGCTCTGTTCGACCGGGCACGTGCCGCCCTCGCCCCGGACGAGATCCTCGTCGTGACGGGTTCCTTCTATCTCGTGGGGGAGATCCTCTCGGCTCGCTACAACTCCTGAGTCGACCATCCGGGGAGGATCTGCCGCGTCAGTCCGCTTTCCACCTCCAGGCCGCGAATCCGCTCGAACGGGCCAACCAGGCTTGCCAGCGCCCCCGCCGGAAGCTCGTCGGAGGCCGAGGGGGTCCAGCGGAGCCCGCCCCCCTTGGGCTGGATCAGGAGCGTGTTCGTCTCGTACCGGTCCCGGAGTTCGGCGACCGTCCTCCCGACGAGCCCCGAGGAGGGGTCGACCGGGATCTCGCAATACACGAAGAGCCGCTCGCCGACGTAAAAGGAGCTCTTGACGGAGCTATCCACCGCGGCCGCCGCGAACGCGGGGGCCGCGAGGGAACTCGAGCTGAACGCGACCTGGATCTCGAAGCCCTTGGCGATCTTGTCGGCGAGACGCTGGTCGAAGAGCCGGACGACGACCCGGATCGCGGGGTTCATCTCGCGCGAGTCGAGCGCGACCTCGATGTTGATGAGGTCGTTGTCGGTGCAGGCGATGATCGCCCGGGCGTTCTCGATCCCCGCCCGCCGGAGGCTGTCATCGTGGCGGACATCATCGAAGATGATCGGGACCTTCCCCCGCAGGATCTCGTGGACGAACTCCGAGTGCTCGTCCTTCTCGATCACGATCACGTCCTGGCCAAACTTCTGGAGTTCCTGGAGCACCCGATAGCCGACGTGCCCCAGCCCGCAGAGGATGACGTGGTTCTTCATCTTCCTGCCCTTCTTCTCGAACAGCATCGCGAGCCGCATGCGAAGCACGGTGTCGACCACCGCGCCCATGAGCATGGCCATGCCAAGGAGTCCGGCGTAGATCGTGAAGACGACGAGGTAGCGAGTCGGCCCCTGGAGGTCCGCGAGCTCGAACCCGACCATTTCCCCCGACGCGAAGAGGACGAGGACCGCGAGGAACGCGTCGCCGAGGCTCCACCCTTCCTCGTACGAGAGGAAGCACGTGGCGAGAGCGAGCACGATCGCGATCCCCGCGAGCGTCCGGACGATCCAGCGCCTGAGGCTCCGCGTCAAGTTACCTCCCCGCCCCCTCCAGCGTCGCGCGGAACGTCTTCTCCTCGGATCCGCGGCGCACCTCGACCTCAACCTCGTCCCCGGGTCCGAAGCTCCCGAGGGCCTCGGTGTAGTCGTAGATCGAGCCGATCTTGAAGCGCCCGAAGCGGACGATCACGTCGCCGGCAAGAAGCCCCGCCCGGGCGGCCGGCCCGCCGGCGGAAACCCCGGTGATCCGGAGCCCCCCGACGTCCCCCGCGGAGTAGTCGGGGAGGACGCCGAAGCGCACTCGAACGCCGCGCCCCGACGCCGCCGGGGGCGGGGCGGTTTCCCGGTAGGTCGGGCGATTCTGCGCGGAATCGAGGCGGCGCACCGCCTCCTCGACGATTCCTGCGACCTCGCCCAGTCGCCGCGCGTCGAGGCGGTCGGCGTCGTCCGAGGCCTTGTGGTAGTCGGAGTGAGAGCCCGTGAAGAAGAATAAGACCGGGACCTTGCGGGCGTAGAACGAGGTGTGGTCGCTCGGCCCGTAGCCCGACTCTCCCTTGGCGATCTCGATCCGGAAATCGCGCCCGAGCCCGTCCACCAGGGCCTCGAACTCCTCGGCCGTCCCCACTCCTGAAATCTGGAGGCTCTTCCCGTCGAAGCGGCCCACCATGTCGAGGTTCGCCATCGCGATCGTCGAGTCGAGAGGCCGGACGGGATGCTCGGCGTAGAACCCGGAGCCGAAGAGGCCGAGCTCCTCGCCGGTGAAGGCCGCGAAGAGGATCGACCGCCTCGGGCGGGACAGCCGCGGGCTGGAGCGCGCGAAGAGGCGCGCGAGCTCCATCATCACCGCGGTCCCGCTCGCGTTGTCGTCGGCTCCGTTGTGGACCGCGCCCGGCGCGGCCTCGAGCGACCCGACGTAGCCCAGGCCCAGGTGGTCGTAGTGCGCGCCGACGACGATCGTCTCGCCCGCGAGCGCGGGGTCCGTCCCCTCGACCAGGCCGAGCACGTTGGAGAGCGTCCGTTCCTTCCAGCGAACGTCCGTTGCGAGCGACACGGAAAGTCCGTCGAAAACGAACGAGTCGGGACTCGTCCCCTCGTCGATCTTCTTCTGCGTCTCGGCGAGGCTCCGTCCGGCCGAGGAGAAGAGGATCTCCGCGAACCCGCCCGTCACGTGAACCGCCGGGAGGATCGGGCCCGGGACGTCCCCCGAAAGCGCCGGCGCGAGCAGCCGGTCCGCCTCGCCGGAATGCGCGTGCGGGTCGTTCGCGACGAGGACCGCCGCCACTCCGCGCTCCTTCGCCGCCTCGACCTTGCGGCGCAGGCTCGCGTAGGCCAGCCCATCGTGGCCCGCGAAGGGCCCCTCGTTCGACCGGTCGGAGGGGGTCCCACGGAGGACGAGGACCGCTTTCCCGGCGACGTCGAGCCCCGCGTAGTCGTCGTAGCCCTTGTCGGGCGCGGAGATCCCGTAGCCCGCGAAGGCGAGTCCTGCCTCCACCTCCCCCTTCGACGACAGGGCGAGGACCTGGAAGTCTTCTCCCAGCTCGAACGCCGCCCGCTTGCCGCCCCGGACGATCTCCAGGCGATTTCCCGGGCCCGGTCCCTCGTAGATCCGCCGCTCGAAGGACTGGAACCAGCCGCCAGCGTCACCGGCGGGAACGAGCCCCGCCTCCTCGAAGGTCCGGGCGATGTAGTGGCCCGCGATCTTCTCGTCCTCGGTCCCGGAGAGCCTGCCCCGGAGCGAATCGGAGGCGAGGAACCGGACGTCTTCGAGGATCCGGTCGCCGTCGGGTTTCTCCGGACCCTCCTGTCCGGCGACCGGCAGGACGAGAAGGAAGAAGACGGCGGGAAGCTGGGTCGCTCTCATCAATCTCTCTCGCGGGTTTTACGGAATGCGGATTCTACCGCGAGCTCACCTCGCGGGCAGCGGCGAGGGATCGCTCGAATTCGGCGATCCTCTCCGCTCCGAGCGAAGCGTCGTGCCGCGCGGTTTCGAGGATCTCCGCGAACCGGTCGAGCCCCCTTTTGTCGCCGCTCGCGGCAAGCCATGCGAGGACGCGGGCGAGCTCCTCTTCCGCGCGGCGGCGGCGATCCTCGGGAACTGCGCTGTCCTGCTCCGCGACGGCAAGGAAGATGAGGAGGAACTCCTGCCCGGCGCGCCCCCGCGTGGCGAGGATCTCGTCCCTGCGGATCGCCCAGGCATCGATCCGTCCCTCGACCCAGAGCTCCCGCGATTCCAGGTAGTAGCTTGCATCGCTCGGCGGTGCGGACTCAAAAGGGCGGGCCTCGACCCGGGGGGGCGCGTCCCTCCCCTCTGGCGCCTCCCTGCAGGCGGTGAAAGAGAGGACAAGCAAAAAGATCCCAAGATCGACCTTCACGTTACAATCGTACCAACCATCGAGGCTCCCCATGGCCGAAAGCCTCTTCGTCTCCGGCCCCTGGACTCTCGCGCAGCATTGCCGGAAACACGGCGGCAACACCGAGTCCTGCGTCCTCTCGTTCCAGGACGGACGGATCTCTGGGGAGGGCGAGGAGTCACGGATCGAGGGAACCTACGACGCGACGACCGGCCAGGTGACGCTCCGGATCGGGTGGGAGAACGAATCCGTCGATTACTGGAGCGGGGTGGCGGTCGAGGGAGCGATCCTCGGCTGGTGGCGCGACGTCGTGTCGAACGAGCTCGCGAAGGAACCCTGCATGGGCGCCTTCCGGATGTGGCCGGAACCCTTCGCTTCGCGGGGATCAAGCAATGAGAGGGGAAACGAATGATGCGCGGAACTCTGCTCGTGAGTCTCCTCTTTCTTGCCGCGACAGGTCTCGCGAGAGCGGACGAAGGCACTCCGCCGGACAAGGTAGAGGTCCGCTTCGAAGACCTGCCGCTGGAGGCTTTCCTCGAGTGGACGATGAAGGTCGCCGACCCTCCGGTCCGCCTGACCTACAAGCCCGAAGTCCGCCAGGTCCAGATCCAGGTTCTTTCTCCACGTCCCATCGACCGCAAGGACGTCCTGGAGTTCGCCCGGTTCATCCTGAAGATGCACGGGTTCGTCCTGGTTCCTTTCGGAAAGGACGAGAGCTGGGAGACCTACGAGGTCATCCGGGACACCCAGGGACGGTGGGAGCCGTTCCAGGAGGTAAGTCTCGAGGAGCTCTCATCCCGCGGCGACGCGGAGATGGTGACCTGCGTCCTGCCGCTCCGGCACGCGAGCGCCAAGGAGGTCCAGGGCGCGCTCAAGCTCGCGCGGATCTCCCATCCGAACGTGGGAAACATCGTTGGCATCGAGAGCACGAACACACTTGTCATCAGCGACTACGCCTGTCTCGTCCGCGAACTCGTCCGGATGGTCGAGGGGATGGACGCGGCGGAGCCCTTGCACTCCGTCTCGGTCGAGATCGGCCTTTTCCCAGGCGAGGCGTTTCCGGGAGCGCCTCGCGCGGCGACGGGAGAGAAGGCCCAGGAGGTCGCCCGCCAGGCCCGGAGGGACACCGCCGCCGCCCTCCTCGCCGCGAGCTGGGGCTACCTGGCCTTCCCCGGCGAACCGGGACAGCGCTTCGAGACTCCATGCGGGCCGCACCGGCTCATCCTGGCGAGCGGTTTGGGCGTGCCTACCACCGCTGCTCCGGGGGTGACACTCTCACAGACGCGCTGGCTCAATCTGGATGTCGAGATCCTCTACTCCGGCGAAGGGGAAGCCGCCGCGGAAAAAACATCGACCTCCCTCGCCGTACCTGCCGGACAGCCGGGAATCTACTCCTTCGTCCACTCCGTCCGGAGCGGGGATCGGGTGGCGACGCTCGTTGTCCTCGTCGAAGTGGAGGTCGGACGATGAAGCGATCCGCCATCCTCTGGTTCCTCTTCGCGGTCACCCCTGTCGCCGTCCGGGCCCAGGACGGTCCGGCCGAGCCTCCCGCCGCTCCGGTGGAGGCCCGGTACATGATCGACGCGGATGAGCCCCGCCACCGGATGGTCTACCTCGTCCAGGGGACCGCGCGGCTGGGGTGGTTCTGGCTCGGGGAGAGCGTGGTCGTGGGGGGCCGGCGCTCGCGCATCTCGACGATCACCCGGGAGCGGGTCGAGATCGAGGAAGCGGGAGTGGCGACCGAGGTCCCTTTCGGCGAGGAGCTCCGCCGGAGCCAGGCGGCGGCGCGGAAGAGTTCACAGGGAACCGAGCGCGTCGCGCCACCCGCCGCGGAGGATCCGGGCTGGCAGGACCTACCGGTCGAGGAGCCCGACCCCTACGGGGAGGACATGCCCGACGAGGAGATCCCGGAGTACGAGCCGGAGGAGTCCGGGGAGGGCTTCTCGGCCGTCAAGTCCGAGCAGGTTGACCCGGATCACTGGAAGATCGCTCCCGAGGAGTGGGAGAATGTCGGGCGAAACCTCCAGAGCTACCTCACCGAGGTGGAGCCAGCCGTCATCATGGGGACGGACGGCGACGTCCTGGGCCTGAAGCTCCAGAACGTGAAGGAGGGATCGCTTGCCTGGCAACGGGGCTTTCGCACGGGGGATATTGTCCAGCGCGTGAACGGCGACGCGGTGACCTCCGTGGACGACCTCAACAAACTCGTGGAGAAATACAAGGGGAACGCCCGGGTATTCGTCCTGGTCGATCGTTTCGGCAGGCGGCTCACGATGACGTTCGAGCTCCTGACCGAATAGGAGCTCGTCCAAGGGACGGGCATTTTCATGGCGTGCCAGCGGACGATTTGATAGAAAAGGCGACCTTCTGGACATTCAAAGGAGAGCCGCCATGATCCGCTCGATCCCCGTCCTTCTTCTCCTCGTCCTTCTCGCCGCGCCCTCTCTAGCGGAAGACGCGCTCTTTCCGCTCGGGGAGGGAAGCAAATGGACCTTCGACTCTCGCACGACCACGGGGGCGATGGGATTCGGCGTCGAGGTTCGCGGGACCGTGACCGCCGTCGTGGAGAAGATCGAGACGATCGAGGGCGTCTCCTGCCACGCGATCCACTGGATCGACGAGGAGGGCGATCTCGACTCGACGACATGGGTCTGGACCGAAGGCGACTCCGTACGGGTCGCGCGGTCGACGGACGGCCACCTTCTTCTTCTTCCGACGGACGTGGCGGCCGGTGGCGAGCACGCGACCGTCCGGGTCGGCGGAACATCCTGCGAGCTCTCCGACCACGCGGTCGGGGAGTCCGAGACGGTCGAAGTCCCGGCCGGGCGCTACGAGGCGCTCCCGGTCCGCTGCACCGTGAAGACGGCCGGCGTCACGATCCAGACCACGGTCTGGTACGCCCGGGGAGTTGGACCCGTGAAGATCGCGGAGTCCGTCGTGGTAGGGGGCGCCGCTGAGACGAAGCGAGTGCTCTCCCTGCGCGCCCACGAGCACCGGTAACCGCGAAACCCAAATCTCGCACCCGCGCCCCGGAAGGGCTCTGGCAACCCGGGGACCGGCAGGATAGGATTTTGGCGTGAGGCCCGCTCCGCACGCTAGGAGTTTCTGGAGCCTCGCGCGCCACCACCATGCGACCGCGATGTCCGAACCGGACAGGCCCGCGAACCGGCTTCCCTCCACCGAGGAGCTCCTCGCCCTCGCTCGGCGAGTGCGAGTGATCGCGGACGCCGCGGGACGCCGAGTTGCCGTCGCGGGTGGTCTCGCGATGCAGATCTACGGCTCCCCCCGATTGACCAAGGACGTCGATCTGATCGCCGACCAGGCTCCGCCCGCGAGCGCGGACCTTCGGCCCGCCCGCCCCCTGACATTCGGCGGGTCGGTTCTCGAGACCCCCGAAGGGATCGATGTGGACTGGATCGTCCGCTCGGATGAGTACGAACCGCTCTACGACGAGGCCCTCGACGCGGCCGTCTCGGCCGAAGGAGACCTTCTCGTCGTTCGCCCGCATCACCTCGCGGCGATGAAGCTCGCCGCGCTCCTGCCGAAGCACTACGAAGACCTCATGTTCCTCCTGGGGCGGCCGGGGCTCGTGGATCTCGACCGCGCCCGCGAGGTCGTCCATCGCCTCGTGGGGGGCAAGTTCGCCCGCGACCAGTTCGACGCGGCGCTCGAGGAGGCGCGCTGGCGCGCGACACTGGAGTAGCTCGAGCCAGTACGCTCGCGCCGGCCCCTATCGCTTCCTCTTCTTGCTGGGTTTTCCACCGATCTGTTTGAGGGTCCGGGCGGTGGCTGTCCGGACGTCTTGGTCCGGATCCTCTGTCAGAGCCGCCAGCGCCTCCTCCCAGGGTTTGGCCATCGCGCCCAGTTCGCCCAGCCCGACCGCCGCGAGCATGCGGACGCGCGGGCTCTCGTCCTTGAGCGCCTCGAAGACGAGCTCCGGGACGAGGACTTGTGCCTCGGCTCCGAATCGGGCGAGGGCGGCGACGACAGCCGCACGAACGGCCGCGCTGGCGTCCTTCCGCAGGGCGAGGAGCGAGTCGTAAGCCGGCTCCGCGACTTTCCCGAGATCCCCGAGCGCGAGCGCCGCGACCTGGCGGGCGCGGGGATCGGGGTCGGCGAGCGCCGCGGAGAGGGCGGGCAGGGCGGCGGCCGCGCCGGAGCGGAAGCCTCCGAGGGCCGAGAGCGCCGCCAGGCGAACGGAGGCGTCGGCGTCCCCCGTGAGTGCCGCGACCTCAGAAGCGGCCTCGCTCGCCTCGTCCCCGAGGGCGCCCAGGATCCACGCGGCCCACAGGCGCGAGCGCGGGTCCGAGCTCCCCAGGAGCTCGACGAGGAACGGGCAGACTTCGCTTCCGCGATCCGCGAGCATCCCGACCATCGCCTGCCGGGTCGGCTCGTCGCCGGCGTCCTCGAGAAACTGGATCAGGGTCGGCACGAGGACGTCGGCCTCGACGTCGGCGAACTCGAGGGCGTCGCTTGCCGCCTCGCGGATGGCGGGTGCGGGATCCCGGAGGGCCTCCAGGACGGCGGGAAGCGCCGTGGGGCCTTCCGTGCCATCCAGGTGGTTCGCGAGCCCGGCAATGCCGGCGGCGCGGACCTGCACGGAGGGATCGCGGATCGCCTCGACGAGTAGGGGGATGGCCTCGCCGGCCGCCTCCTCACCGAAGGACGCGAACGCCTCGACAGCGCTGGCGCGGACGGCGGGGTCGCCATGGCCCATGAGTTCTCGCAGCAGGACGACCGCGGGTGGGCCCATGGCCGAGATCATCTCGAGCGCGGATTCTCGCGTCTCCTCGTCGTCCAGACTCGCGACGAGGCGCACCTGGAACGTTTCGTCCCCGGGCGCGACGGAAGAGACAGAGGTCATCGCCGCGATCCGGACGGCGGCTTCCGGATCCTCCAGCGCCGCGAGGAGGGTCGGGATGGCCTGGGGAGCGCGCGGGGCGAACGATCCGAGAGCCGAGACCGCGGAGGACCTGCCGATCACGTCCCCCCTCGCGTAGAGGGCGGCGAGCGCCGGGACCGATCTTTCCGGATCCGCTCCCGCCATGACCAGCGCGCCGGGAATCTGCGATCGGACGATCGGGTCGGGGTGCTCCAGGGCAGCGAAGAGCGCCTCGATGCCTCGCGGGCCGCACCGGGCGAGGAAGTATGGAATCTTCATCCGGACCTCCGCGCCCGCTCCGTCCAGGGCCTCGACGAGGGCCCCGGTCGCCACCGGGCCGAGCGTGGCGAGCGCCTCCTCGGCGGCCTCCGCAACGTGGCGCTTCGCGTCTCCGATCGCTCGCACGAGGGCACCCGCCGCGGGTTCGGCCGCGGGGCCGAGTTCCCCGAGCGCTTTCGCGGCCTCGGCTCGCGTCCTCGTGTCCGCATCGGCGAGGAGCCGCGCGAGGGGGAGGGCCGCGGTCCCGCCCAGCCGCGCGAGCGCTTTCCTTGCCTGGCTCCGGACGGAGGTCTTCCGGTCCCCGAGGCGCAGGAGGATGGCGTCGATCGGACTCTCCGCGACATCCGGCGATACGCCGGTCACCGCGCTTCCGAAGCGGGCCAGGAGTGAATCGATCGCCTTCGCCAGAGCCTCCAGGTCGGGCTGGGCGAGATCGGGGGAAGAGTCCGGCAGCCGGAACTCCTCGATCCCGCGCTCGTGCTCCCGGTGGAGCTCCTCGGGAGAGGCTCCCGGGCGCGAGCGACGGTAGACCCCCTTTTCCGGTAAATCCTCGATCCCGCGAGCGCTCGTCGTCGTGAGGAAACGACCCTCTCCGAACATCGTGTGGAACTCGCACTGCACGGAGCGGCTGGAGGCGAGGAGGACGCCATAGGCCATGCCGCTGCCCCTCGCATAGCCTCGCATCGCCACGTCCGGGAGTGCGCTTGCAAGGAAGTCGCCGAGCGGGGCGTATCCGAGGGCGGCCATCCCCCGCTCGATCTCGCCGGCCGCGCTGACTTCCTCGGGGGTCGAGGGCACCCAGTCGCAGCGGGAGAAGACCGCCGCCCGGCCGCGGAAAAGGACTTCCCCGGGCGTCTTCGCGCGATCGCTTGCCGCTGGCGCTCCCGACTCGACCGGCCGCTCGTCCCTGAGATCCTGGACGGCGAGCAGCGCGAGGTGGTGCTCTAGAAGCATCAGACACATTCTATGGGAAAGGACAGCATTCCAGGGCCTCATCTCGAAGCATCCCCGTCCCCCGGACGGCGGGGTTGGTCTTCCTCATTCGCGAAGACTCTCGCGCGCCGCGGCGTCGCGATCGAAGTCCCGCACCTCCCCCCACCAGGACCCCTCGAGTTCGCGGCCCTCAAGATAGGGAGTGATCCGGTGTTCGACGTACTCTTGCTCGGCGCGCCGGTAATCCGGGAGCGAGACGGACAGCGCGAGTCCGCGGCCGGCACGCGTGGCGGTCGCGAGAAGGGACCGGGGGCGGGAGGGGGTCTCCTCCCGCAGAGAGGACTCGCTCGGCTCCTTCACGCGCGGTCCGGCTCTGCCGTGCGGGGCTCGTCGCCCTTTTCCGCCGCGAGGCGGGCGCGGGCCGCCGCGATCGCCGCGCGGACGCGGGAGGGCGCCGTGCCGCCGGGGAGGTCCTTTCGCGCGATTCCTGCGTCCACGTCCCCGGCGGCTGGCGCGTCGGGTCCGGCGACCTCCCCGAGCGACTTCCCCTCGCCCAGGGCACGGCGGACGAGCGCTCCGACCTGGCGATGGGCCTCACGGAAGGGGACGCCGCGCGCGACCATCGATTCGGCGAGGTCGGTCGCCGTCGTCATGCTCGCGGGGTCAAGGGCGGCGGCGCGCATGCGGGCCGCGTCGGGCTCCATCGCCTCGACCGTCGAGCGGATCGCCGCGAGCGAAAGGGCGAGCGTGTCGAACGTGTCGAAGAGCCCTTCCTTGTCCTCCTGGAGGTCCCGGTTGTAGGAGAGAGGAAGCCCTTTCATGACCGTGAGCAGTCCGACCAGATGCCCGACGATCCTCCCCGACTTTCCCCGCACGAGCTCGGCGCCGTCGGGGTTCTTCTTCTGGGGCATCATCGAGCTCCCGGTCGCGACGGAATCGGGAAGGCGCACGAACCCGAACTCCGCGGTCGACCAGAGGACGATCTCCTCGGCGAGCCGCGACAGGTGGACGGCGAGGATCGCGGCCGCCGCCTCGAACTCCAGGACGAAGTCGCGGTCGGCGACGGCGTCGAGCGAGTTCGCCGTGAGGCGCGCGAACCCGAGCTTCCTCCGCACGAATTCACGGTCGATCGGGAGGCCGGTTCCCGTGCACGCCCCGGAACCGAGCGGGCATTCGTCTGCCCGATCGGCGGCGTCGGCGAACCGGCCGAGGTCGCGAAGGAGCATCTCGACGTGGGCGAGCAGGTGGTGGGCGAGGAGCACGGGTTGCGCCCGCTGGAGATGGGTGTAGGCGGGCAGGACGAGCTCCGCGTGCCGCTCGGCCTTTTCGATGAGCGCGGCGGCGAGAGCGCGGATGCCGTCCTTTACCTCGCGCGTGGCGCGCCGGACGAAGAGCCGGAGGTCGAGCGCGACCTGGTCGTTCCGGCTCCGCGCGGTGTGGAGCTTCCCCGCCGCCGCGCCGATCTTCTCGGCGAGGCGCTTCTCCACGTTCATGTGGATGTCCTCGGCTCGCTCGTCGAACGGGAAAGTGCCCCGCTCGAGCTCTTCCCGGATCTCCTCCAGCCCGCGGCGAATCGCCTCCCATTCGGCCGCGGAGAGGAGGTCCGCGACGTGGAGCATCTCGGCGTGGGCGAGCGAGCCCTCGACGTCGTCCCCCCCGAGCCGGCGGTCGAACGAGATCGACTGAGACAGGGCGAGGATCGCCGGGTCGAGGTCCTCATCGAAACGTCCCTCGCGGATCGACATCTCACCCCCCCTGGAAGTAGTTCCGGACGAGCCGTCGATACACCTCCACGGCACGCTCGAGCTCGGCGATCGGGAGCCTCTCCCCGGCCTTGTGCGACCAGGTCCCGTCGCCGGGGCCGAGGATGACCGACGGAGTTGCGCCGAGCCAGCGGCGGTCGGAGACGCCGAGGAACCCGATGGGGGCCCAGGCGCCGGTCGCGGCGAGCGCGGCCTGGACGATTCGCTCCCTGGGATCGGTTTCCAGGGGGACGAAGCGCGACGAGACGACTTCGAACTCGACGCCGGGGATTCCGCGGATGCGGGAGAGAAGCTCGTCGTTCGGGACGGCGGGCGTGGTCCTGGCGTCGATCGTGACGGCGCATTCCGCGGGAAGGACGTTCGCGGCGGTTCCTCCCTGGACGAGCGTCGCCTGGGCCGTCGCCTTCCCGAGGAGCGGGTGCGCCGGTCCCAGGTCGAGCTCCTCGAGGGCGAGGATGGCGCGAGCGGCCTTGTGGACCGCGTTCTCCCCCTGGTGCGGGCGCGAGGCGTGGGCGGCCTTGCCGAGAGCGCGCATCCGGAGGCGCAGGAGCCCGCGCTGGCAGCTTGCCGGGACGAGACCCGTCGGCTCGCCGACGACGCCCGCGTCGGCGGGCGGGAGCTCGCGCACCAGCGCCTCGAACCCGCCCCCGCCCGTCTCCTCTCGAGCCGTTGCCGTCCAGAGGAGCCGCCCATCCGCGAGGTCGCTCTCCGTGACGGAAAGGAACGCGAGGAGCTGCGCCGCGACCGAGCCCTTCGCGTCGTGGCTCCCGAGCCCGATGATCGAGCCCTCCGCGATCCGGGGCTCGTATGGGTCGGTCTCCCACCCGGGCGCGGGCGGGACGGTGTCGAGGTGGGAGTTGAGAAGAAGCACCCGCCGCCCCGCGCCGCGCGAGGCCCAGAGGTTGTCGCCAGACCGGACGGCCCGGTGTCCCGAGTTCTCGACGAAGCGGGCGAGCTCCCCGGCGAGACGCGCCTCCTCGCCCGAGACGCTCGGGACCCTGACCATCCGGGCGAGGAGCTCGACTGGTTTCACCTCAGCGCAACCATCGTCCCTGTCCCCCCCTTGGTGAAGATCTCCTTGAGGAGCGAGTCCTCCTCGTCCCCGGAGATGATGTGGGAGCGGCCGACCCCGCGCTCCACCGCTCGGATCGCGTTCTCGAGCTTGGGGATCATGCCGCCCGTCACCTCCCCCTGGACGATGAGCTCGCGAGCCTCGGAGGGAGTGAGCTCCGTGACGAGCTCGGGCATCCCGCCCCTTTTCACCAGAACCCCCCGGACGTTCGTGAGGTAGATGATCTTGGCGGCGCGGATGGCGATCGCGATCTCGGTCGCGACCGTGTCGGCGTTGATGTTGAAGATCGTCCCTTCCTTGTCGGCCCCGAGCGAGGAGAGAACCGGGATATAGCCGCCGTCGAGCAGGTACTCGAGGAGCGAGGCATCGACGTCCTCGACGTCGCCGACGAAGCCGAAGTCCACCTCTTCCTCGGTTCCGAGGATGTGGTCCACGATCCGGGTCGGCGGCCGGCGCCGGGCGTGCAGGATGTCGCCGTCCACGCCGGAAAGACCGACCGCCCGGGCCCCGGCGCGCCGGAGCGCGGAGAGGATCTCGACGTTGATCTTCCCGGCGAACACCATCTTGGCGACGTCGAGCGTCTTCTCGTCGGTGACGCGCCGGCCCTGCACGATCCGGGGCTCGATACCGAGAGCCTTGGAGAGCTCCGTGGCCTGGGCGCCCCCTCCGTGGACGACGAGGACCTTCATCCCCACGTAGTGGAGGAGGGCGATTTCCTCGGCGAGCGGCACGAGCTGGAGCGGGTCGTCCACCGCCTCGCCGGAGAGTTTGACCACGAAGCGCGCGCCGGAGAAGCGCCGTATATAAGGAAGGGCTTCCTTCAGGACGTCCGTGGAGCGCACGTTTATGGTCTCCCTTGCCGTTCGCCGGCGAGCATCCACTCGAGAATCGCCTTCTGGACGTGAAGGCGGTTCTCGGCCTGGTCGTAGACGACCGAGCGCGGGCCGTCGAGGACGGGATCCGAGATCACGACATTCCTGCGCACCGGGAGGCAGTGCATGACGATGGCGCCGGCGGTCATCCGGTGCGCGGCCTCGTCGAAGATCCAGTGCCGGAGCCCGGCGCGGTGCTTCGCCTCCTCGGCGGGCCGGCCGTAGAGATCGAGGCTCCCCCAGCTCTTGACGTAGGCGACCTCGGCGCCGGCGAGGCCCTCGGCGCGATCGCTCACGATCCGCTCCGAACCGCCCGAGGCGCGGGCATTGTTCTCGACCGCCGTCTGGACCGCGGGATCGAGTCCGTAGCCCTCGGGCGCCACGATCGTGAGCTCGGCGCCCAGCCGGCTCGCGGCCAGCGCGAACGACTGCGGCACGGCGAGCGGCAAGGGCTTGGGATGCCAGGCCCAGACCAGGGCGACCTTCTTTCCCTTTACCGCCCCGAGCTTGTCCTCGATCGTCCGCATGTCGGCGAGGGCCTGGCAGGGGTGGTAGAGGCCGCTTTCCATGTTGACGACGGGCACATCCGAATGGCGCAGGAACGCGGCGAGCACCGGGTCCGCGCGATCGGTCGCCCAGTCCTTCCCCTCGGCGAAGGCGCGCACGCCCAGGGCGTCCACGTAGCGCGAGAGGACCTTGACAGCTTCCTTGACGTGCTCGGCGGCGTCGCCGTCCATCACCTTTCCGTCCTCGACCTCGATCTTCCAGAGCCCGCCGCCGACGTCGAGAGCGAAGGCCTGCCCGCCCAGGTCTGCCATCGCCGCCTGGAAGGAAACCCGGGTCCGGAGCGACGGGTTGAAGAAGACAAGCCCGAGCTTCTTCCCCTCCAAGAGGGGCTGGCGCGGGACCCTCCGGAAGTCCACCGCCCGATCGAGCAGGGCACGAACGGTCGGGAGGGGGAGCTTTTGGAGCGATTCGAGGTGGCGGAGCGAGTTCATTCCGGGCGGAATCTAGGAGAAGGGAGCGGGCGCCGTCAAGTGCGGATCGTCGGGGCGCTTCCCCTTTTGGGGGACCGAGAGTAGCATGTCGCGGTCACTCCCTGGCCCCGAGCCGGGGCGCGCATGCTAAGGCGCCGGACATGGAGGGTCGCTCTCGTGCCCAGGACCTGGTTCGCTGTCGCCCTTTGCGCAGTTCTCGTCTACCTGAGTTCTTCTGGATGCGGAGGAGGCGGCGGCGGCGGGGGCGCGGTTTTCGTGGTCGTCTCGTCGCCGCCGCCCAGACGCCCGCCCGTTTTCTATGCGATCACCCCGAACCGCGGTCCGAGGGGAGGGAACACCGCGGTCGTGATCCAGGGAGCGAACTTCGACCCGGGGAAGACCATCATCCGGCTGAACGGGCTGGAGCTGGGGAACCTCGGCTTCCCAAACACGTTCACCGCGGTCGGAAACACCCCGCCGCTCCCCGCCGGCACGAACCCGTCGGGGACGCTCCAGATCGAGGTCGCCGGATTCCCCACGCTCACGATTCCCAACGCCTACGGCTACATTCTCCAGATCCAGGACACGGCCCCGCTCGCGGGAGACCGGTTCGGTGGGACGACGCGCCAGGTCTCGTCGGCTGCGGCGAACGGCACGATCGACCTCCCAGGCCGCGCGCTCGCCGTCGCGGACTTCAACATGGACGGGCGGCCCGATCTCGCGGTCGGGCTCCCGGCCAGGATGGTGGGCGGGAACGCGGGGGCGGGGCAGGTCGATGTCTTCATCGCGGACGCGGCCGGGCAGTTCTCGACGCCGCCGAACTCGACGTTCACGCAGGCGACCCCCGGCGCCGAGGCGAGCGCGAACTGCGGCTTCGCGCTCGCCGCCGGCGACTTCATCGGCGCCGACGGGTTCCCGGACCTCCTGATCGG
>JACQVV010000432.1 GCA_016209595.1 Planctomycetota bacterium | reverse complement strand
TGATGGCGGTCCTCCCGCGGAGGAGAAGGCCCTTTTGCTTCACCTCGTCCGCGGTGAGCGCGTCTCCGCGCACGATGTAGAGAGATTTGTCATCGACCTGGGCGGACGTGAGGACTTCCCCCGCCCCCGAGAGATACAGGGCGAGGGACTTGCCGGGTCGCGCCACGCCCCCGGGGCCCGGGACCTCCCCCTCTCCGCGCACCGCGAGGAGGCCCTTGCGGTCGTCGAGTCTCGACTCGATCACGCGGGCCCAGTCCACGCGGACCGACTTCCGGGAGGGTCCTTTCGCGATGCTCACGACGACCTCATCGCCCATCACCGACCGCACGGTCACGTCGGGCAGGCTCTCGCCGTTCGCGAGTGTAATCTCGCCTTGGAACCCCGCGAGAGCTGCCCGGAGCGCGTCCGGACAGGATGCCATCTCGCCGGCGAGCGCCCGCGCCGCATCGAACTCCGCCTTCGCGGCGTCGAGGGTCCCGGCCTCGGGGAGCGACACCGCGGCAAGCGCATCCTGGAGCTCCTTCGCCGCTCCGGAAAGTCCGGCGAGACTTCCGCCGGTGAGCGCCGAGCGCCAGTTCCTCGCCGCGAGCGTGTAGGCCCGGAAGACGGCCCTCCGGGCCGCGAAGAGGACCGGCCCGTGCACCGCGAGGCGGGAGGCCTCGGCGCGGGCATCCTCGTTCACGCGAGCCCGTTCGGCCGCGATCTCCTGGGCTCTCTCCCGGAGGTTCGGAGCCGGATCAGGACGCGCGTCCGCAGGAGGAGGAAGATCCCGGACCACGATCCGGTTCGCGGTGGGATCGTACTCCGCGACGACGGTCGCGCCCGGCGCAGCGCTCGCGAGATCGATCGCGACCGGCGCGATCTTCACGTCCGCTCCCGGGTCGTATGGGGGAAGGTCGAGCTCGTAGTCGACGAGCCCGTGCCCCGCGAACGTCAGATGGTAGGCCCGCCCCGGAAGCAGGACGACCCGGTCTCCCGGCCCCGCCGAGTGCCGCGCCGTTCCTGGCGAAGAAAGGACGATCCGGTACGGACGATCTGCCCGCCGGCCCTCCGGGTCGAGCGCCGGCTCGAACGCGAGCGTCGCACGGACGGCGAGCGATTCGCGCCAGCTCGCGAGCGCGCCCGCAAACTCGGGCGTCGCGAGGGCGTTCGCGGCGGCCTGGGGCTGGCGCTCCGGGTCGAGCGCGGGCAGGGGAGGCGTCGAGGCGCTGGACCCGAGCGTCGCGAGAGCCCGGTCGAGCGCAGGGAGGCGATCGATCTCCCCGGCGTTCGCGGCGCGCTTCCGCTCCTCCCTGATCCAGTCGGCGCGCTCCCGCCTCTCGGCCTCGAACGACTCCGCGCGAAGGCGCGAGAGCATGGCGGCCGCGGAGAGCACGGCGGCGGCCGCGAGCGCGAGTGACGCCGCGAAGGCGTGCCGGCGGAGCAGCCGTCCCGTCCTGCTGCCGGCCGAGACCGGCGGAGCCGCGGGGTTGGCTCCCCCGAGGAATCGCCCGAGGTCCTCGGCGAGCGGCGCCGCGGCGGGATAGCGCCGGGCCGGCGCGGGGGCGAGGGCCCTCGCGAGGATCGCCGCGAGTCGCGCGTCGCCTCTCGCAGCGCGCACGATCGGGGCGGCGTCGGCATACGCGATTTTCGTCAGGAGCTCCGCCGAGCTTCGCGCCTCGAAGGGGTGCGTCCCCGCCAGGGCCTCGAAGAGCATGACGCCCAGAGCCCAGACGTCTCCCGCAGGATCGTCGCCCGCACGATCCCCCCGGATGCGCTCCGGACTCATGTAGGCGGGAGTCCCGAGGCGCTGCCCGCTCCCGGTCCAGCGCGTGGACTCGCCGAGGCTCCGGGCGATCCCGAAGTCGATGAGGACCGGCCTCCCGGATGGGTCGACGAGGACGTTCGAGGGCTTGAGGTCCCGGTGGACCAGCCCCGCCTCGTGCACGGCCGCTACCGCCTGGGCGAGCGGAAGGAGGATGGAAACCGCCTCGCGCGCGGGGAGCGCGCCCCGCTCCTTCAGGAGCTCGGAGAGCGGCCGCCCCTCGACGACCGGCATCGTGTAATACGGGGCGCCCTCGATCTCGCCCGCCTCCAGGAGCTCGACCAGATTCGGATGGCGGAGCCGCGCGAGCGCGCGTGCCTCCCGCTCGAAGCGCGCCACCGCCTCCGGCTCCTCCGCGGCCCGGACCGAGAGGACCTTGAGGGCGAGCGTTCGTCCGGTGCCCTCCTCCCGCACTCGATAGACCGTCCCCATTCCCCCCTGCCCGAGCCGGCCGAGAACCTCGAACTTCCCGAGCCGGCCCGCGCCGCTTCCCTCTTCGCGGTGGGTCGTGACCCTGCTCCCGCCACGCCGGAGCCGGGCGAGCTCGCGCGCGGAGAGGATCCCTCGGGAAACCAGGATCTCCCCCAGCGAGCCCGGGCCGCCGCTCACCTGGATCTCCAGAGCCCGCTGGAGCTCGGCCGTCCCGAAGAGTCCCGCGGAAAGGCCGCGGGCGAGCGCGCCCTCTTCGTCGTCACCCTGGCCGCGGACGATCCCCTGCAATCGGCGCAGCACCTCTCCCTGTCTCGCGAGGATCGTCCGCGCCGCTTCGGGGGCGATCTTGCTTTCGCGCAGAAGAACCTCGACCAGGCGAACCGTCTCCCCGTGCGCCGAGCGTTCCCGAACGGACGAGAGCGCCTCCCTTGCCACGGATTCCGGGACCGCGCCACCCCGGACGGCGAGGTGGGCGAAGAGGACCTCCGGATCCGGCCCGTCCCGGCGCGCGCGATCGACCATCGCCCGCCCATCGTATGGCCTTGTCCGGGGTCGTGCAAGCGCTCCGGCGCGGCAGAGCGTCAACCACGCGCGAGCGCCCCGCCGACCGCGTCGAGGAGACAGGCGAGCGTGAACGGTTTCTCCAAGAAGAGGCGAGCCGTGCCGCCCTGGGTGCAATGGAGGTCGAGCGCTTCCGGGTCGCCGGACATGAGGATGACGGGAAGGTCGGACCCGACCCTGGCCAGGATGTCCTTGAGGCGGGGGCCGCTCGTCTCCCCCAGGTGGACGTCGGCAAGCACGAGATCGACGGTGTCACCGGCCTCGCCGAGTCGTCGCATGGCCTCTCCGGCCGACGCCGCCTCCAGGGCACGATACCCGCCGAGTCCCAGGATCCGGGACGCCAGGCGCCGCACGCAGGGATCGTCCTCGACGACGAGCACCGTGCCTCCGCGCGTGAGTTGATCGCATCCGGTCATGTCCGCTCCCCCTTCCGCCGGGCTTCTTCCCGGCTCCCCCCCCGTTTGCCTTGCTGCTTCACCCCCTCTCCGAGCAACTCCCGTACCCCGCGCCGTAGGCGGGCTCCCCAAGCCTTCTCCGGCCCCGGGGCTCGATCCGGATCTGGAAACGGCTCCAGAATGACCTGCCCGGGACTGGAAACCCGACCCAATCCCCCTTCGGTAAGGAATCACGGCCCATGGGTCTCTTAACGGTGGGACGCTTGAACAGGTCGAGGGAGGCAAGATGCCCGCACCAACCAGGAAGAGAGGACGCGGGTCGTCCACCCGGCGTCGCCTCAGGGACTTCGTCCGGAGCCGGCTCGCGGAGCGCCGCGGCTGGCGCCAGTTTGCCGGGAGCGGGGCGTGGATCTGCCCCTACTGCCTGTCGGCCGTGCCGGCGGCGGAACCCGACCCTGCCTTCCTCGAGACGACGATCGAGATCCACCTCTCCAACCAGTGCGGACCGTTCCGGGTCGGGGTGAAGTGCCAGGAGGCCTCAGGGTGCTTCTCTGCGAGGATTCGCCTAGAGGAGATCCCGTGCCGCGTGGCCGTCGATCCCGCCTGGAGCGTGTACGACGCCGGAGGAGGATGGTACTGTCCAGCGTGTCTCGAACGGATCCGGGGCCCGTTCGAGGGCGGGCGTCCGGACCGCGGGAACCTGGGTCGCGCATGCGCGACCCCGGACCCGAAGCGCGCATGCGCGACCCCGGACATGCAAAGGATCAATGTGCACCTGGCGGACTGCCCCGGCTTCCGTTCGGGGATCTTTCACCCCGCCCAGGTCGTTCGCGAGACGCGGGACCGCGGTGCCCCCGTGGTAGCCCTGGCCGCGAAGATTCGGAGCCAGATGCACTCCGAGATCTGGAGGTATCGCACGGATTCGGGAGACTGGGTCTGCCCCTACTGCCTGCGACACGACACGGGGGTCGCGATTGCGGAAGCTCCCGAGTGGGAGACGCTCGCGGAGTCGATGGCGGCGCATCTCGTCGGCTCCTGCCCCGAGTTCTCCGAGGGGCGAGAGCGGATCGAAGAAGACCCTCGCGAGAACACGACGCCGGGCAGCCCGGGTGGCTTCGGCGTGGCGCCGCTGTAACCGCGCGAGCCCCTTCGTTCCGCGGACGGTCCTATTTCACCGCGAGCCCGTCGATCCAGATGAGAAGCCGGCTGCCGCCCCAGGAATCGACGCCGATCGTGAGGTAGGCGAGCCTTTCGATCCCTTCTCCTTCCCGCTTCCAGGTCTCGCTCCCGGCGAGTGGGATCTCGAAATAAGTCCAGCCGTCTCGACCCTCGAGATACGGGGGGTTGCTCATGAGGTCCGCGGAGGGGACGAGTCGCAGGAACCGGGTCTCGCTCTCGTACAGCGTGATGATCGGGTTCGCGTCCTGCCAGGCGGGAGTGTTCGTGTTGACGTACCGCATCCAGAAAACGACCGAGGTCTTCCGATCGAGCGAGATCCCGGCCCGGCGGGACTTCGGGTAGAGGAGGTTCGTGCGGCCGCCGCCGTAGGGATCGATCTCGGCCCGCAGCGAGCTCGTCCCCTGGATCCGGTTCTCCCGGTCCTTCGTGAACGAGAGCCGCGACGCCGGGTCCACCCAGTCCCACTCCCCTTCGAGCTCCCTCAGCCTTTCGGTCACGTAGACGTCGACCCAGGCGAGGTCCGAGGAGAGGCCGTTGGTGACCGTGAGGCCGGCGCGGTAGAAGCCGGGCCTCGCGTATGTGTGAGCGACCCCGGGCTCCGTCGAGACCGTCCCGTCCCCCAGGTCCCATCGATACGCGAGCGAGCGGCCCGCGGGGTCGCTCGATGCCCCGGCATCGAAGACCGCCTCCTCGCCCGCGACGAACTCGGTAGGGGCGCTCAGAGCGGCGCGGGGGGGTCCCGCGACGGCAGGATCGTCGGCGTGGTCGAAGAGATTCGTCACGCCGGCCCCGGCATGGACGTTCTCCCGGTTCCCGTCAAACGAGTTCCGCGCGAGGTCGAGCCAGTCCGCGTTTTTCAAGTACAGGCCCCACCGGTTCTCCTGGAGCTCGTTCTCCTCGACAATCCAGTGGAACGCCTTGAATTTCCCGCCGTCGTCGCCGATCGCCGCGATCCCCGCGCCGTTGTTGTGATGGCAGCGGTTCCCACGGAGGACCGTGTGGCTCGACGGCCCGAACATGAAGACGATCCCCGAAAAACCGCCGTCGGGAAGATGCGGGGAGTTGTGGCTCCCCTCGGCCACGCCGCTATAGGCGGCCTCGTTCTCGAGGAGCACCGTCTTGTCCGAGGCCCCCAGCCAGAAGCCGTAGCTGCAGTAATTCGCCTTGTTCCGGACGTAGGTGTTTCTCGGCGACCAGGCCTCGAAGCCGTTGTTGTTCGCGTGGCTGACGTCGTTCCCCTCGAAGTGGTTTCCGGTCGAGACCCAGCCATTGAGGACCCGTACGAAGATCCCGTCTCCCCCGTGCGTCGCGTCGTTCTCCAGGAACCGGTTGTCGTTCGACCCGCTTTCGACGAGGACCGACGTCGAGTCGCGCGCGTGGACCTCACCCGGCGAGATGCGGATCCCGTAGCTCAGGTTGTTCTTCCGGATCGTGTTCCGGCACGACGTCCAGAGCTTGAGGCAGGTGTTCGAAGCATGCGAGAAGTCGTTCTCCTCGATCGTGTTCTCGTCCGACTCGACGAGGGCGCAACCGTCCCAGTCCCGGTTCGCATGGTTCCGTCGGACCGTCGACCGGGAAACCCGCGTGAGGACGATCCCGCCCCGGCGGCCGTTCTCCCCCCAGCCGAAATCGGGGTCGTGGAAATTGTCGGAGAAGTCGCAGTCCTCGATCGTCCAGCCCTCGCCGTCCGTGATCGAGAGGCCCGTCTCGAATCCGCGGACCCGGACGTTCTTGAGCGTCACGTGCGACACGCCCTCGGCCAGGATCCCAACCCCCGCGTACGCGTTCGGCTTCCCCTCGGTCGCTCCGACCACCCACGCCCCCCGCCCGTCGATCGTGACCCGAGACGCCTTTACGACGAGGGGGCCGTAGGTCTTCGCCGGGTCGAGCGTCGTGTCACGCGTGATGTCGAGGGCGGCGGCGTGGCACGCAAGAACAAGAAGGAGCGTGGCGGCGAGGACGCGCATCGAAAGCCTCCAGGTTGCAGAAATCCGGCGGCGACTCCAACACGCCGGCACCCGGACGTCAAGTCGCACTCCGACCCGCCCGCATCCGCAGTCTCGGTATCAGCCGCCTCTACTCGCCGAGCCAGCCGGCGACGGCGGCGACGAGCTCGTGTTCCGGCCCGACCGCACGAGCGGCTTTGAGGGCAGCGGCGATCCTGGCGCGGGCGTCTTTGTCGCCCAGCTCGAACGCGAGACCCTCGCGGAGAACGACCGTCGCGAGTTGTAGGAGCGGGGGCATCTCGCCCTTCTCGATCTCTTCCAGCACGATCAGCCGCCGAGTGCTCGCGCCTTGCGAACCATCGAGCGCGCGGTAAAGCGCGAGCCAGGCCATCGCCGGATCGGGCGCTTCGAGGACGAAGCGGACGGCGCGTTCGACGGCCGCCTCGCGGAGAGGGCGAGCCGAAAGGGCTTTGCGGAGGTCCGCCGGCACGCGCTCGGTTTCGATTCGCACGCCCCGCGCGACGGCTGGCGGGAGGAGGAGAACGGGCTCGGGGCGGACCTCGTCCTCGATCAAGGTGAGGGCCGTCGCCAGGCGAGCCTCCCAGAGAGGCTCAGCCCGCTTGAGGAGAAGGAGCGACACATTCCAGATTCGGGCCGTCCCGTCCGCCGACGCCGTCACAACCCGCGTCCCGTCGGGGCTGAACGAGCCCGATAGGACCCAGTCCTCGTGGCCCCGGAGGACGACGGACTCGCCGCCCAGAACTCGCCAGATCCGGGCTGCGTTGTCAAGACACGCGGTCACCACCCAGTTGCCGTCAGGGCTGAAGGCTGCCGAGGCGACCGCAGCCTCGCCCCGAAAAACGACCGGCTCGCCACCTCCGACGGGCCAGATGCGGGCGGTCCTGTCTAAAGAACCCGTCACGACCCGGGTGCCATCGGGGCTGAAGGCGGCCGAGCACACCGCGCCGTCGTGGCCGCGCAGGACGACCTGCTCGCCCCCACCGACCGGCCAGATCCGGGCCGTCCCGTCGGCGGACGCCGTCACGACACGGGTCCCGTCGGGGCTGAACACGCCCGAGCGGAGGTCGCCCCCGTGGCCGCGAAGGACGACGGGCTCCCCGCCCTCAAGCGGCCAGACCCGAGCCGTCGTGTCCTGGGACGCCGTCACGACCCGGGTCCCGTCGGGGCTGAATGCGGCCGACATGACCGGGCCCTCGTGGCCTCGAAGGACGACAGGTTCCCCGCCCTCGACCGGCCAGATCCGGGCCGTCTTGTCGTAGGACGCCGTTACGACCCAGGTTCCGTCGGGACTGAATACCGCCGAGAGCACCTCGCCCTCGTGGCCGAGCACGACGATCGGCTCGCCGCCGCCGGCCGGCCAGATCCGAGCGGCCTTATCGCCTGACGCGGTCACGACCCGGGTTCCGTCGGGGCTGAACGCCACCGAGGAGACCTCGCACGGGTGGCGGCCAACGACGACCGGCTCCCCGCCCCCGACCGGCCAGATCCGGACGGTATTGTCGTCTGACGCCGTCACGACCCGGCTTCCGTCGGCGCTGAACGCCGCCTCGCTCAACCCCCTCTCGTGCCCGCGAAGGACGAGCGGGTCCCCGCCCCCGACCGGCCAGATCCGGGCTGTATTGTCCTCTGACGCCGTCACGATCCTGGTGCCGTCACAGCTGAAGGCTGCCGAAAGGACCGCGCTCGCGTGGCCTCGCAGGACGACCGGCTCGCCACCGCCAACCGGCCAGATCCGGACCGTCTTGTCGAGAGACGCCGTCACGACCCGGGTCCCGTCCGGGCTGAAGGCGGCCGAGTAGACATAGGCCTCGTGGCCCCGCAGGACGGCCGGCGCACCGCCCGCGACCGGCCATATGCGGGCGGTCTTGTCCCAGGAGACCGTCACGAGCCGACTCCCGTCCGGGCTGAAGGCAGCCAAGAAGACCTCGTCCTCGTGGCCACGGAGCACGGCCGGCTCGCCACCCCCGACTGGCCAGATGCGCGCCATCGTGTCGGCGGAGACCGTCACGACCCGAGTCCCGTCCGGGCTGAACGCTGCCCACAGGACCGGGCCTTCGTGGCCCCGGAGGACGATCGGTGCGCCACCAGCCGCCGGCCAGATTCGGGCCGTCCCGTCCCGGGACGCCGTCACGACCCAGGTCCCCTCGGGGCTGAACGCTGCCATGAAGACTTCGGCCTCGTGCCCGCGAAGGACGACCGGCTCCCCGCCCGCAACCGGCCAGATCCGGGCCGTCTTGTCGTCGGACGCCGTCACGACCCGGGTTCCGTCGGGGCTGAATGCAGCTGAATGGACCACATCGTCATGGCCGCGGAGCACGACCGGCTCCCCGCCCGAGACCGGCCAGATCCGGGCCGTCTTGTCGCCGGATGCCGTCACGACGCGCGTCCCGTCGGGGCTGAAGGCCGCCGAGTTGACCCGGCCCTCATGGCTCCCGACAACTCGTGGAAGGGGGCCCCCGAGAGGGTCGAGGGCGTCGTAGAGGCGAGGCCAGCCTGTCAGCTCCCCGTAGACCACTGACAGGGCGGCCAGGGGAGCAGCCTTGGCCCGATCGCGGCCCCGTAGGGCCTCGCTCGCGCGAGCCAGATAGGCCCTTGCCACAGCCCGATCCCGCTCCTGGTTCGCCCGCTCGCGTTGGGCCTGTGCCTCGCTTCGTGCCCGCGTCTCGGCCTCGGCCCGAGCCCGGGCTTCATCCTTCGCAATCGTCTCGGCCTCGGCACGGCGCTCGGCCTCGGATTGCGCGTCCAATGCCTCGGCCTCCGCTTCTCGCGCCAGCCCGCTTGCCCGCCTGGCGCCCACGAGGGCGATCGCCAGGAGGGGGACGAGGATCGAGACCGCGGCCAGAAACGCGGCGACGCCCTTGTTGCGCCGGACCCACTTGGCGGCGCGCGCCCACGGCGTGTATCTCACCACCGAGAGTGGCCGGTCCCGGAGGAAAGCTTCGAGGTCGTTCTTCACCGCCTCGGCCGATCGGTATCGCTCCGATGGCTCGCGCGACAGACACTTTTCCACCAGGCGGTCGAGCTCGGCGGGGATCCTCGCTTCGGGAGAGCGCGCGCTCGGGGGCTCGAGATCGTGCTCCAGGATCCGGGCGAGGATCTCCGAGACGCTCCGCCCGGTGTACGGCCGCTCTCCGGTCAGCATCTCGTAGAGAACCGCGCCAAGGCTGTAGATATCGCTCCGGGCGTCGAGGGCGTCGAGATTCCCTTCGGCCTGCTCCGGGCTCATGTAGGCCGGCGTGCCGAGGACATCTCCCTCCCGCGTCACGTCGGGAGCCGTGGGCCGGGCGCGGTCGTCTTGTTGTTGTTTTGGTTGTTCCTGACCACTGATCACTGGCCACTGACCACTGACTTTCGCAAGCCCCCAATCCATCACGAGCACCTCGCCGAACTCGCCGATCATGATGTTGGCCGGTTTCAAGTCCCGGTGGACTACGCCGCGGGAGTGAGCATAGGCGAGGGCCTCGCAGACCTTGACCATCGAGGAGAGGAGGCGGGGACGTTCCGCGACGAGGGCCGCGGGGCCCTTGCTCCGGAGGTCGGCCAGGACTTCTGCCAGGCTCCGCCCTTCGATGAGCTTCATGGCGAAGTAGATCTCCCCCTGGGGCGTCCGGGAGAGCTCGTGGAGCGGCGGGATGTTGGGATGCTGGAGCTGCCCTGTGATCTGAGCCTCTCGGAGGAACCGGACGACCTCCTGGTTCCCGGCCCAGTTGCCGGCCAGGATCGCCTTGATCGCCACCGGCCGGCCGAGGTCGGGGTCGACGGCCCGATAGACGGCCCCCATTCCGCCGCGGGCGATCTCGACGGCGCCGGCGAACCGGCCGAAGGTGCGAGTCCCCCCGGCCTGACTCCCCTGGGCCTCGGGCGAGCCGGCCAGTCGCACCGTCACGTCCCGGCCGATCGACTCCCCGGCAACGACGAGAACAGTGCGGGCGTCCCCGGTCGCCTCGCCGAGCCTCTTCTCCTCGTTCCCGGAACCGCTCACGTCGCGGGCATCGTACTACAAGCGGCTCGCCGGCGGGTTCGTCCTCGACCTTCCCCGTGACCGGCGGGTGAGACCCGGCGTGCGAAATGGGCTCGATCGGAGGTCGGTCATCCCCTCCTATCCGCAGACGAGCGCCCGCAGTCCGGCCCGACGACCCGCCGCGAGCCCTTCCTTCGTCCTTTCCCTTGCGCTTTCCGCCTCTCCTTCCGCCCCTCCCGACCTCCGGATCCGGATGATCCTCACACCCGCCGGCTCTCGGGGCACGAGCCTTCCGTAGTGCGAGTGCGTGACCGCGTGGCAGGTGACGCATATCAAGACGAGGTTCCTCGGATCGTTCCCTCCTCCCTCCGAGCGGGGGTCCACGTGGTGGACGTGAACGTAGAGAGAAGCGTGGCAGCCACAGACCGAGCACCGGCATCCGTCGCGAAGATAGATGAGCAGGCGTAGCGACGCCTCGGGCTGAGGCGCACGACCGGGCACGGCGCGGGCTCCATACCAATCGTCGCTCCGGCCATCCCTGGCCTCCGCTCCTCCCCGCGGGGGCTTCGCCCCCTCGGCCTCCCCCAGCGCCATCCTGGCGCCCGGGGGGTGCTCCCCCCGGACCCCCCCCCTCCCCGACGCCTGAGCTCGGTGGAGCCAGCGCTCGAGCTCGTCCTCTTCTTCCTCCGTCGGCTCCCTGTCCTGGGGAAAGACCGGCCGGGCCGGCTCCCATCCCGAACACGCCCGCACGAGCCGCTCGACCTCGCGCCTGGCAGCCGCTTTCTCTTCGGCCTCGACGTCGTACACCCCAGCCCCCGTGGCTCGGATCCGAGCGAGTTCATCGCCGGAGACCGGCACGATCTCCCCGCCCGGCCCGCTCATCCACGAGAACCCGGTCCCGCGGTCGAAGTGGACGAGGATCCGGTAGACCCCGCGTAGGGGCGCCGGCGGACCCCATCTCGCGAGCGCCTGCCAGAGCGCCTCCTCCAGCGCCTCGGCGACCGAGACCCCCCGCCCTGCCTTCTTCGAGAGGAGCCGCATGAGTGCTTCAAGATCCTGCCAGACCGAGGCCGGGAGCTCGATCTCGACGGGTGGAAGTCCCGTCCCCTTCGCTCGGGCCTCGCCCCGCTCGCGCGGCTTCTCGTCCGCCAACTTCCGTAGAAGTTCCCGCATCTTCTCGAGCTCTCGCACCGACTCGTGGAGCATCGCTTCGAAGAGCTCGTCGAAATTCTCGCCGTCGAGATAGCCCGCGAGCGTCCGGACATGGGTCCAACCGAGGCGCCCCTCTTCCAGTGCCTGGGCGATCCTCGGCCAGCACGCCGCCGCCCGCCCGCAGGCGAGGAGCTCGCTCACCGTCGCCAGGCTCCGGCGGATCGCGGAGGCGACCCACTCCCGCCAGTCGGGGACCCCGAGCCGGTCGAGCGCGTGGCAGCCCCGAGCGATCCGGCCCCAGCTCCCCTTCTCGCGCTCCAGCGCGTTCTTCATCTCCTCGACGAGTGCCCAGGCGAGCGGCCGTCCTTCGGTCTCGGAGACCCCCTGTGCGATCGCCCGGTCCGCCACATCCAGGACATCCTCGCTCGAAACCCGGTGCCTCTTCCGGAGCCGCGCGACCGTCCCCTGGACATCTTCCGGCGGAGTCTGCTCGAGCCGGAACCTCGCCCGCTCGAACCGTATCGGGACTAGCTCGCCCCGGGCCTCGACCGCCGTGATCTCGAACGAGTTCGCAGGGTGCTCGGCGATGAGGTATCGCCTCTCGCCGACCGGCGCCTCGTCCCGCACCGCGCCCAAGGCGACCCGGATCGCCTTCGCCAGGACCTCGCTCCGCGAGATCCCGACTCCCGGCTCGTTCGCGGACCGCGCATCGTTGGCTCGCAACCGCGCGATGCCCGCGTGGGCGTCGAAGAGCATCGCCCGAGCCTCGCGCGAGAGATCGAGGTACTCCTTCGACATCCGCACCCCGTCCACGATCCGCGATTTATTCTCGCGCCTCGACTCCCGACGGAGCTGCGCGAGATCGTACGCGCGGATCATGTTAACCCACTGGCTGAGCGACCAGCGCCTCGCGAGCATCGCGGGCGCAATCGCGATCGCCTTTTCGATCGGGACGGTCTCTTTCCGGATGAGGCTCTCGATGCCCGGGTATCCCCGCAGCACCCGCCCCAGATCGAGGAGCTCGCGCGCCCGTCGCAGCGCGACTCCGAGCCTGCCCACGAGATCGCCCAGGAGCGAGAAGCCCGCGTCGCGATAGGCCCGGCTCCGATCCACGAGCTCGAAAGCCTTCGCCGCCCGAAGCGCCGCGTCGTCCCCCTCGGCCGCCGCCTCCTCGACGAGCTCCATGAGCGCCTCGGAATCGCCGATCTCGAACTCCCGAATCTCGGCCTCCGGGCTCTCCGGCGCCACAGCCTTGACGGGCAATCCCCCGCTCCTCAACTCTCCCTCTCCACTCGCCGCGGATCCCGACCGCGGCGACCCCATTGAATCCCAGCGCGACGCCAGAATTCCGGCCGATTCAAGAGCAACAGACGTGCCAGGAACGATCTCTGTTGTCGCCCTCTGCCGCCCTGGGAAGGCCACGCCACGGCCATTGCAGAGGCGCGGCCTGCCGCTTCCGGCCCGTATTCGTGCACCGGCGTGGAGCGCGTGTTACTTGACGGAACGCCATGTAAATCCGTAACACGTTGAGGTCGCGGATTGCCCTCAATGGCGAGTGGTGTCTTCCCATCCGCCACCTCGGGGCCTCTGATCGGGAACTTTGGAAAGCCCTCGGGAGGCGTTCCTATGAGGGACCGCGTACGAGGTAGAACAGACGCAAATGGAGAGTTAGGATTCCCGTGGACTCGGTCCCGTTCGTAGCCGCGAGAAGGGAAGGAGGTGGCGCTCAAGTGACGAGAGACCCACGCGAGTTCCTGCGAGAAGCGATCCGGTCGGGGGTCCTCACTCCCGGCCAGGGCCGCGAGGCTGCCGGGAAGTACGAGGCGGCGAGGAAGAGGGGCGAGAGACCCGATATCGAGAAGATCCTCGCCCTCTCGCCTCCGTTCGAGTCTGGCAGCCTCGAAAACCTCCTCTTCCAGGTTCGAAACGGCGCCATCGTCCCCCCCTCGCGGCGGTGTCGCGCTCCCTGGTCCCGGGTCCCGCGCGAGCTCGAGGCCGTCGTCCTGGCGGCGATGGCGAAGGACCCCGCTCTCCGCTATCAGAGCGTCGCCGGCCTCCGAGCGGAGATCGAAGCGTACCGGACGGGTCGCACGCTCGCCGCGGCCCGGTACAACCCCTTCCAGCGCGCGCTCAAGTGGGCGAAGCGGAACAGGGCCGCGGTCACGGCGAGCGGGGCGGCGCTCGTGGCGCTCGCGTTCGGGCTCGCCGCCATGGCCTACACGTCGCGAAGAGAGAGGGCGAAGGGTGCGGAGGAGCTCCACGCCAGTGCTGAGGTGGACTGGAAGGCGGCCGAGGAGAAGCACCCATTCAACCCGGCCTCGCCCCAGGATTACTTTCGATCCAGGATCGCGGCGCTCACGGCGATGGGCCGGAGCCTCTCGGCTCATCCCGCGCCTCCAGACGAATGGAAGGAGCTCGTAGCTTCTCGCGCGGCCGAACTCCAGGGGAAGGCGCAAGAAACGGGGGACTGGGCCCTCGCGCAGGTCCTGGCGAACCTTCCCCGCGAGTGGGGAGCCGCCGGCGAGCTGGAGGCCGAGCGCCGCGCCCAAGAGGTGAACGAGGCGTTCGCCGAGACCGTCAGGAAAGACAGAGTTCGGCTCGACGACGCTCTCGCGCGAGTCCGCGACGCCGAGGCCGCGACGAAAGAGAAGAAGCAGGGCGCGCTCGTCCCGGGGGAGGTCGAGGAGCGCACCCGGCGCCTCGCGCGATCGGCGAAGACCGCGCTCGCCGGAGAGGTCCTGACGCGCCTCGTGGAAGACCGCGAGTCGCAGGGCACGCTCGCGCGCCGGTTTCTCGTCGAACTCCTCGGCCGGACCGGTGATGTCCAGGCGACCGCGAGCGATCGAGACGTTACCGCTCCGCGGTTGATCGCGGAAGTCCTCTCGCAGGACCGCCCGGCGCTCGAGCGGCTCGGCGCCGACGAGATCGGGAGCTGGCTCTGCGCGGCGGCCAGGCTCTACGTCGTCGCCCCCACGGCACTTCCCCAAGTCGAGAGCCTCTTCGACGGGGTGGCTGGGAAGTTTGGCGCCGAGAGCTCGGTCGCGAATGCCGCCCGGCAAGCCCAGAAGATCGCCGGCGTCGCTCGCGACCCCGATCCCGATCGCGAGGAGCTCGGCGACTGGCTCGCCGCGGCGGCCGAATCGGGGAGCGAGTACACGAAACGCCTCATCGAGCTTGCCCGTGACGAGGACCGCCTCTCGACCGCCGAACTCGTCCTCGTCTACGACCAGCTCGGCATGGCCGGCGAGGACACTCCTCCCGAGCCGGGTGCGCCTCGGCCGAACGAGCTTCTTCGCGCCGCCTTCGAGGCCCTTCCCGACGAGTGGCTCCTCGACCACGTGAGACCCGGCACGGACAACCACGCGAGGACCCGGGCGAGGGAGAAGGCGATCCACGCCGCGCTCGCGCTCTCCCGGCTCGGGGACCCCACCCTCGCCGAGCGGCTCTCTGAGCGGCGATACAACAGCGAAGAGTACTCAACATTCTGGAACTCGACCGAGCGAGCCCTTGCCCTCGCCCCCCAGGGTCTCTGGCCGGACCCTCGCACCGCCGAGGAGTACACGAAGCGCGGCGCCGCCCGCCGTGACCAGGGCGACCTCGCGGGCGCCATCCGTGACTTCGACCGCGCGATCGAGCTCAAGCCCGACTACGCGGATGCCTACACGAACCGCGGCCTCGCCCGCGCCGCCCAGGGCGACCTCTCCGGCGCCATCCGAGACTACGACCGCGCGATCGAGCTCAAGCCTGACCACGCGATTGCCTACTCCAACCGCGGCAGCGCCCGCGAGTCCCAGGGCGACCTCGCCGGCGCCATCCGGGACTGGGAGAGCGCGATCGAGCTCAATCCGCGACTGTGGCAGGCCTGGACGAATCGTGGAATCGCCCTCGCGCGACTCGGCAGGAACGATGAGGATCGCGAGTCGTTCGAGAAGGCGCTCTCGTGCTGTCCGGAGGACATGCGGGCCGCCGTCGAAGCCGCGAGGCGACAGGCGCTCCGGGAGTAGTCCTGCCGGTTCGCCGAGCTTCCCCGCGAGAGGATCGAGTTCGGCGGTGGGGCGGAGGCGGAGATAGCCGCGAGCGGGTGCGCAGCTCGTCACGTCATCGCGCGGGGCGGGTCGCGAGCCGCCCCACATCGGAGCCTCACAAGAACTTTCGCCAACCCGTAGCGGCTTGAACGCACTGGGGTATACTCAATGTGTATCCGAGGAGGTAGCCGTGCAGACCAAGATTCAGCGATGGGGCAACAGCCTGGGACTGAGGATTCCGCGGTCGTTCGCGAAGGAGGCAGGGGTTGAAGCGGGCTCTGAGGTCGACCTGTCGATCCAGGACGGCGACCTGATTGTGAAGCCGGGAAGGCGCCGGAAGTATCGGTTGAAGGAGTTGCTCGACAAGATCACGGCCAAGAACCGCCATGGTGAGGTGGACACCGGCGGCCCGGTCGGTAGAGAGGTGTGGTAGTGGGCCGGGCACACGTTCCCGAGCGGGCCGACGTCGTGTGGCTCGAGTTCAGTCCCCAGGCCGGAAGCGAGCAGGCCGGGCATCGTCCCGCGGTGGTGATCTCGCCCAGGTCGTACAACCGGAAGGTGGGGCTCGCGCTCGTGTGCCCGATCACCTCCCGAGTAAAAGGCTATCCATTCGAAGTTGAACTTCCTCCGGGCCTCGAGGCCAAGGGCGCGATCCTGTGCGATCAGATCAAGAGCCTGGACTGGCGGGCCCGGCACGCCACACGTCTCGGATCGATTCCTGACCCCGTCATGCAGGAAGTAACGGCGCGGATACTTGCGTTGGTTGACCCTGAGGAATGAGGCCGAGCCACGGGTATCAGCCACCCGAGCCCCGGGCAGGCGCTGTACCATGTGCGCTCCGTGCCCATCGAGATCGAGATTCTCCACGAAGACGCGCTCCTCGTCGCCGTCGCCAAGCCGGCGGGCGCGATCGTCGTGCCCGGACGCGGCCCGGCGGGCGAGGAGTGCCTGCGGGACGCGGTGGCCCGGCACGCGGGGGGTCGGATCTGGGTCGTCCACCGGCTTGACCGCGAGGCAAGCGGCGCGGTTCTCTTCGCGAAGGACCCGGGCACGCATAGGGCGCTCTCCATCCAGTTCGAGAAGCGGCAGGTAAAGAAGACCTACCTCGCCCTCGTCCAGGGACGGGTGGCCGGGGATGGCGAGATCGACCGGCCGCTCCGCGAGTTCGGCTCCGGAAAGGTCGGGGTCGCCGCGGACGGAAAAGCCTCCCTCACTCGCTACCGTGTTCAGAAGCGCTTCCGCGGAGCGACCCTCCTGGTGGTCGAACCGGCCTCCGGGCGGCGCCACCAGATTCGCGTCCATCTCTACTCGATCGGCCACCCGGTGATGGGAGACACCCGATACGGCGAGGATCGACCGGTAGGCCGGGCCGGACGCCTGATGCTCCACGCGCTCGAGATCGTATTCTCCCATCCGACCGCGGGCCCGATGACGGTCGCCTGCGAGCCCGGTCCGGACTTCACGGGGATCATCGGGGCACTGTGACGTCCCGTGCGAGACCTTCTTCTCGTCTACTTCGGCCCCGCCGGTTACCGGCGCGAGGTCGCACTTCGCCACGGCGACGCGCTCCGCGACCTGGGATACCGCCTGCTCCTCGCGAACGATTTCATCGAGGAGGAGGACCACGCCCTGTTCGACGAAATCGTCGAGCTCCCCCCGCCCGAGCGGGTCGGCGAGGCGGTCCGCGCCCTGGAACGATACGCGGCCTCGCGGGAGGTGGGCGGCGTTCTCGTCCAGACCGAGGCGGGGCTCCTCCCAGGCGCCCTCCTGGCCGAGCGGCTGGGCCTCCGGTCGATCGGTCTTGCCGCGGCGCACGCTTCCGCGAACAAGCTCCTCACGCGCCAACTCCTCGCCAGGGCGGGAGTCCCGCAACCCGCTTTCGCCCTCGTTTCGGACGCGGCGGGCGTCCGCCGCTTCGCGGACGGCGAGGGCCGCGGTTACCCGGTCGTGCTCAAGGCCGTCGCCTCCACGATGGGCCGGCTGGTGACGCGAGTCGCTCGCGACGAGGATGTCGAGGACGGCGTGCGCCGGGTCGCCGCCGGGCTCCCGCGCTCCCCCGATGTGGCGCGCCTCCTCGACTTCGGGAGCTTCGCGGGCCTCGATCCCGGGTGCGATCCCGCGCGGGAGTTCCTCGTCGAGTCTTTCGCCCCGGGCCGCCCGGTCGAGACCGACGGCCTCGTCATCGGCCGCGAGCCCCGGACAGTTGGCGTGACCGAACAGATGCCGTCGCCCTATGGCTTCTACATCGACGGCTACCTCCTTCCCGCCGATCGGCCTCCCGGGGAGCTGGCCGCGATCCGGCGAGTCTCGGATGGGGCGATCCGGGCCCTCGGGCTCTCCAACTCCGGCTTTTCAATCGAGATGCGCGCCCAGGGAGACTCGGTGCGCGCGATCGAGGTGAACGCGAGGCTCGGCGAGGACGACGGCTTCGCCGAGCTCTTCCGCGCGGCGACGGGCGGAGAAGAACCGATCCGCCTCGCGCTCGAGCTCGCCGCCGGGCTCGCGCCTTCTGTCCTCGCCGCGGCGGGGCCAAGGTGGGCCCTCGCCTATCGCTCGAACTTCCGCGCGGGCGTGGTCCGCACCGTCCCTTCCACAGCCGATCTCGCCCGCGCGCGGGCGTCTGGAGTCAAGATCGGGCTCGCCGTCTGGCCCGGCGCGTCGCTCCAGGCCCCCGGCCATCCGGAATTCTTCCCCCACCTCGCCTGGGCCCTGGCGAGCGACCCGACCTCCAGCCGGGCCGCGTACGAACGGGCTCATTCGGCGCTGGAGGGAGTCACGTTCGGGATCGAAGCGCCGTAGGATCTCACCCGCTGTCGCCGCCCCGTCCCTTCGGCCGCTACCCCCTCCTCCAGGAGCCGCGAGCTACGTATCCGCAGCTCGCTCCAGCCGGCGCCGAATCGCATCAAGGTCCGGGTCCGTCGCCGCCTTGCGAAGCAGCGTCTTGAGCCGGCGCCGATCCGGGCAACTCTCGATCCAACAGCCGAGGTCGTTCGGCACTCGCTTGAACCGCGCCTCGACGACGTCTCGCAGGGCCTGCCGCAGGGCTCGGAGCTCGCCGAGCTTCTCGCCGCGCTTCTCCCCAAGCTTCACGCCGCGCTTCTCCCCAAGCTTCACGCCGCGCTTCTCCCCAAGCTTCACGCCGCGCTTCTCCCCAAGCTTCACGCCGCGCTTCTCCCCAAGCTTCACGCCGATCTCGATCAGGTCCTGGCCGATCCTCGTGTCCTTGAAGTCCATGACCTCCTCCAAGAGTCCTCTCGCGACATTCATTCTATCCCGGGGATACCGCGCCGCGTAAAAACGGAGGAAGTGGTCCGTCAGTTCCGAGCGGTGCGGCCGTACCCGGACCCTCGTCCGGGCACGGTCCCACCATGCCCCCAGACGCTTGCGCAGCCCCCGCCTTGTCACCTTGCACAGGGGCAGGAGCGGGAAGAGCTCCGGTGAGAGGGCGAGGAGATCGTCCGGCGGGATCTGGTCCAGGACAACACGGACCGGCGCGAGGTCGACGGGCGCGTCGGCCGGTCCGAGTCGCGGCGGAAGGGCCGCGAGCGCCACCTGCCTCGTAGTGTAGACGATGCCAGTCCGCACGCGCCCCCAGAGGTCGAGCTGCTGGGCGGCCATGACCGATCGAACGAAGAACTTCCGCTCGACGTGCCTGTCTGCGTAGCCGTGGCATTCGACGAGCCAGCAGTCCCCGCGCTCGCGCTCCTCCAGCAAGAATCCCATGTCCAGACGGCGCTCGGCTGCCTTGAGGCTGAAGCTCCTGACCCGGTAACGGAGCGCAGGTACACGGCCGCAGAGGAGAGCCAGGAAGGCCCCCGGGTGCGCGCGGGCGAACTCGTAGAACTGCTTGTCGCTTTCCATGGTCGAGATGCCAGCAAGATGCCAGCCGCGAGGGCTCAGGAGGCGACAGGCCCGGCCAAGCCGTGATCTGTGGGCGCTTTCGGGTGTCGCGGGCCACCCTGGCCCGGCAGCGGACCGCGCGTCGAGCGAGCGCTTTCGCGTCACGGAACGCGACGAGTGTTTCGATTCGTGACGGGCCATACCTGAACGTCGCCCAGCGGGGTTCTCGGCGGCGGGAGGGTTCTTGGACATGCTCGAGGCCCCCAGTACGCTTCCCCTGCGGAAGAGCACGGCTCCCGATGCGGCGGCCTGACGAGGTATTGACATTCAAGGACGCTTCGCTAAAGTTGTCCGCGTTTGTCCACGGCAGGGCTTGGTTGTCCGAGGGGTACGCAATGCAGCTCACGGTCAGGGAAGTGGCGGAGGTCTTGAACGTTTCAGAGAAAACGATCTACCGCTGGATCAAGCAGGGGAGCCTGCCGGCCTACCGGGTGAACGAGCAGTACCGGTTCAACCGGGCCGAGATCCTGGAGTGGGCGACATCGCGCCGGATCAACGTGTCGCCGGCATTCCTCGCCGAGCCTGAGTCGAGCGCGACCCCGCTCCCC
Organism: Planctomycetota bacterium; assembly: GCA_016209595.1. Taxonomy (GTDB): domain Bacteria; phylum Planctomycetota; class JACQVV01; order JACQVV01; family JACQVV01; genus JACQVV01. The sequence goes on along the minus strand of JACQVV010000432.1, from coordinate 17,943 downwards.
GGCCTCGCCGAGGCGCTGCGGGAAGGTGGAATCTACTTCAGGCTGTCGGGCACGGATAGAGACTCCGTCCTTCGTGCCGTGGTGGACGTGATGCGGCTCCCGCCCGAGGTGGACCGGACCTTCCTTCTGCAAGTCCTCATCGCGCGCGAGGCGCTGGGATCGACGGGAATCGGCGACGGGATCGCGATCCCCCACGCCCGGAACCCGATCGTCCTCCACGTCGAGCGTCCGATGGTCTCGCTCTGTTTTCTGGAAAGGCCGATCGATTTCGGGGCCCTCGACGGGAAGCCGGTCCACGTCCTCTTCTCCGTGGTGAGCCCGACGGTTCGCGCCCACCTCCATATCCTGTCGCGGATCGCCTTCGCCCTGCGAGACGACGGGTTTAAAGAAGGCGTCATGCGGGTGGCCGGGAGGGACGAGATCCTCGCCGCGGCAGCCGGCGCCGAGGCGGCGCTCCCGGCAGCGCGCCGGGTGTTCGCGAAGAAAGAAGAGTAGGGCGTGGTGGGGCTCCTCCTCGCGGCGATCCTGCTTCTCGTTCTCGGCGGCAGCGCGGCGCTACTTCTGTCGCAGAGCCCTCGCGCCGCCACGGCGGCCGGCGTGGGAGGGGCGGTCGCCGGCGCGGCCCTGGGACTCACCGCCGCCGTCCGGGTCCTCGCGACAAGCGCACGGGAGTCGATCCATCTGCCCTGGAACGTCCCCTACGGGTCGTTCTCGGTCGAAATCGACGCGCTCTCGGCGTTCTTCCTCCTGCCCATTCTTGGTCTCTCGGCGCTCGCGGCGATCTACGGAGCGGGATACCTGTCGGGGCATACCAGGAAATCCCTGGGAGCATCCTGGTTCTTCTACGACCTCCTGGTCGCGAGCATGGCGATGGTGGTGGTCGCCAGGAACGGCGTCCTCTTCCTCGTGGCGTGGGAGGCGATGGCGGTCTCTTCCTTCTTCCTCGTCACCACGGACCACGAGAAAGAGAGCGTCCGGCTGGCGGGCTGGACCTATCTCGTCGCAGCGCACCTGGGGACGGCGTTCCTCCTCGTCCTTTTCCTTCTCCTGGGCCGGGAGGCGGGCTCGCTCGACTTCGACGACTTCGGGGTCCTGGCGGCGAGGTCGCCGGAGCTCGCAGGGGTCGTCTTCCTCCTCGCGCTGGTCGGCTTCGGCACCAAGGCTGGCTTCGTGCCCTTCCACGTCTGGCTCCCCGAGGCTCATCCTGCCGCGCCAAGCCACGTCTCGGCGGTGATGTCCGGCGTGATGATCAAGACGGGAATCTACGGGCTCGTGCGGACGCTCGCCTGGCTGGGACCCCCTCCGGCCTGGTGGGGATGGCTCCTCACGGCGGTCGGGCTCGTCTCCGGGGTGCTCGGGGTGCTGTTCGCCCTCGCCCAGCACGACCTCAAGCGCCTGCTTGCGTATCACAGCGTGGAGAACATCGGGATCATCGCCATGGGGCTCGGCCTTGGCCTTCTGGGCACGACCTACGGCCTGCCCGCACTCGCCGTCCTGGGTTTCGCGGGGGCGCTCCTCCACGTCGCGAACCACGCCCTCTTCAAGGGGCTCCTCTTCCTCGGGGCGGGAGCGGTGGCTCAGTCCACGGGGACCCGTGAGATCGAGGAGATGGGCGGGCTTCTCAAGCGGATGCCCGCGACCGGGCTCGCATTCCTCGTAGGCGCCGTGGCCATCTCGGGACTCCCTCCGTTCAACGGGTTCGTGAGCGAGTTCCTGATCTATCTTGGGGCCTTCCAGGGAACGGTCCGCGCGGGGCCCGCGGCCGCCGTGCCAGCGGTCGGGGCAATCGCCGGGCTCGCGCTGATCGGCGGGCTTGCCGCGGCATGTTTCACGAAGGCCTTCGGCATCGTCTTCCTGGGCGAGCCGCGGAGCAAGCACGCGGGAGACGCCCGCGAGGTCGGCCTTGCCATGAAGATCCCGATGCTCGTCCTCGCGGCGGGATGTCTCGCCGTCGGGCTCCTCGGGCCCGAGTGCGTGGGGGCGCTGGCGCAGGCCGTGGAGGACGTGGCCCCGCTTCCGCCCGGAGAAGTCCGCGGGACCCTGGCCGGCGCCGGGGGTCCGCTCCTTGCCGTGTCGCTCGCGTTCTGCGGCTTCCTCGTGCTGGCGGGAGGACTCGCTCTACTCCGGCGCCGTCTCCTCGCAGGACGGGAAGTGGGGACGACCGTGACCTGGGACTGCGGCTATGCCCGCCCGACGCCACGGATGCAGTACACGGCCTCGTCGTTCGCGCAGCCCCTCGTCACGCTCTTCGCGAGCGTCCTCCGCCCGCGCCGGGAACTCCCGCGCGTGGACGTCCCCTTCCCATCGAAGACGGCCTTCGCGAGCCGGACGCCGGACGTTCTGGAGGCCCTGATCTACCGCCCCGTCTTCGCCGGGATCGGCCGGGGGCTCGCCCGGCTCCGCTGGCTCCAGCACGGGCGCGTACAGCTCTACGTCCTCTACATCGCGCTCACGCTCGTCGTGCTCCTCGCCTGGCAGCTCGGTTTCACCCGATGACGCCCTCCTCGCTCGTCCACCTCGCGGCGGCCCTCGCCGCCGCCCCCTTCCTGCTCGGGGTCGTGAACCGCACCAAGGCGTTCTTCGCGGGCCGCCAGGGACCGCCGCTCCTCCAGGCCTATTTCGACATGGCGAAGCTCCTGCGCAAGGGGGCCGTCTACAGCCGGACGACGACCTGGGTCTTCCGCGCCGGGCCCGTGGTGGGGCTCGCCGCGGTCCTCGCGGCCACGGGAACCGTGCCTTTCGGCACGACCCCCGCCCCGATCGCGTTCGCGGGCGACATCGTCCTCTTCGCCTATCTCCTGGGAGTGATGCGCTTCGCGACCGTCGTCGCGGCCCTCGACACGGGGTCGAGCTTCGAGGGGATGGGGGCTTCCAGGGAAGTCGCCTACAGCGCCCTCGCCGAGCCCGCCCTCTTCCTCGCCCTCGCGACCCTGGCGCGGGAGACGGGGAGCCTTTCCCTCTCCGGGATGCTTCCGGCCGTGACCGGCGCGACCTGGGTCGCGGCCGGACCCGCGCTCGTTCTCGTCTCGGTCGCCCTCGTCGTCGTGCTCCTCGCCGAGAACGCCCGGATCCCGGTCGACGATCCCAACACCCATCTCGAGCTCACGATGATCCACGAGGTGATGGTCCTCGACCACGGCGGCCCCGACCTCGCGTTCATCCTCTACGGCTCCGCGCTCAAGTTCTGGGTCCTCGCCTCGCTCGTCGTCGGGCTTGCCGTCCCGGTGCGCTCCGGGAATATCCTCGCCGACTCGGCGGCGGCCGCCGCCGGGATGCTCGCCGTGGCCGTCCTCGTGGGAGTCGTCGAGTCCACGCTGGCGCGGCTTCGCCTCGTGCGCGTCCCGCAACTCCTGGTCGGCGCGGGAGTCCTTTCCGCGCTCGCCCTCGTCCTCGTGCTGAGATGACCTCCATGCACGTCTGGACCGACACCTTTCTCGTCCTCCTGGTGATCCTCAACCTCTCGCTCCTCGGGTCGAGCCGGCTCGGGGCGGCGACGCGCCGGGTCGCGGCGCAGGGGATTCTCCTCGGGCTCTTCACGCTCGTCCTGCACATGGACCGTCTCACGATCGAGACGGTCGCGATGACGGCCGGCATGATCGGACTCAAAGGGATCGTCTTCCCCTGGCTCCTCTTCCGGGCGCTCCGGGAGGCCGAGGTCCGCCGCGAGGTCGAGCCGTACGTTGGCTACAGCGCGTCGCTGCTCTTCGGCGTGCTCGCCTTCGGGCTCTCGCTCTGGCTCGGCTCGCGGCTCCCACTGCCCGGCGGCCAGGAGGTCTCGCTCATCGTGCCCGCGGGGCTCTTCACGATTCTGGTCGGGCTCTTCCTCATCGTGGCGCGCCGCAAGGCCCTGAACCAGGTCCTCGGCTACCTGGTTCTCGAGAACGGGATCTACGCCTTCGGCGTGGCGCTCCTGCCCGAACGGCCGCTCCTCGTGGAGCTCGGCATCCTCCTCGACGTCTTCGTCGGGGTCTTCGTCATGGGGATCATGATCTTCCATATCCAGCGGGAGTTCGACCACATCGACGCCGACCGCCTCTCCTCGCTCAAGGACTGATCCCCCGATGGTCCTCGCCCTCCTCCTCGTCCCGGCGCTCGCGGGGCTTGCCGCCTTCTTCATTCGCGGAAACGCCGTCCGGCGCGGGCTCCTCCTCTCCGCGGCGGCGGCGCACGCAATCCTCGTGGGCTTCGCCTGGCACGCGCGGCCGGAATCGCCCCTCCCCGGCTGGATCGGGCTCGACACGCTCGGTCTCCTCTTCCTCACGATCACGAGCGTGCTCTTCCTCGCGGCGGCCCTCTACGCGGTGGGCTACCTCGCGCGGGAACAGGGCGGCAAGCGGCGGGACTTCGAGACGGGCGTCTTCTTCCGGAACCAGCCCGAGGCCGTCTTCACCGGGTGCCTCCTCCTCTTCCTCGCGACCATGACCTTCGTGGCGGCGAGCGAGCACCAGGGGCTTCTCTGGGTCGCCATCGAGGCGACGACGCTCGCCAGCGCCCCCCTTATCGCCTTCCACCGCCAGCCCCGGTCGCTCGAGGCGACATGGAAGTACCTCATGATCTGCTCGGTCGGGATCGCGCTCGCGCTCCTGGGGAACTTCTTCCTCGCCGCGGCCGCGACCGACGGGGAGCACGTCCCGATGGCGCTCTCCGATCTTGTCCGCGAGGCGCGCAACCTCCACGTCCCGTGGCTCAAGGCCGCCTTCCTCTTCATCCTGGTGGGGTACGGGACCAAGATGGGCCTCGCGCCGCTCCACACCTGGCTCCCGGACGCGCACAGCGAGGCGCCTTCCGTGGTGAGCGCGCTCCTCTCGGGGGCCCTCCTCAACTCCGCTTTCCTCGGACTCCTGCGCATGCAGGAGGTCCTCGCGGCAGCCGGGCTCGCGGCCTTCGGCCAGGATCTCCTCCTCGGCTTCGGACTCGTCTCGATGGCGGTGGCCGCCGTCTTCATCTACGGACAGACGGACTACAAGCGGATGCTCGCCTACTCCAGCGTGGAGCACATGGGGATCCTCGCCGTGGGAATCGGCCTCGGAGGGAGCGCGAGCTTCGGCGCCCTCTTTCACGCGGTGAACCACTCGCTCGCCAAGGCGATGCTCTTCCTCGTCGCCGGGAACGTGCTCGCGCTCTACCGGACCAAGTCGACGGCCCAGGTCCAGGGAGTGCTCCGGGCGCTCCCCTTCTCGGGGGTGCTGTGGCTCGCGGGGTTCCTCGCGATCACGGGTTCGCCGCCCTTCGGCTCGTTCCTCTCCGAGTTCACGATCCTGGCGGCCGCCGTCGATCAGGGGCGCCTCGGCGTCGCCGTGGCGTACCTCGCGCTCCTCGCGCTCGCCTTCGTGGGCATGGCGACGGGGGCCCTCCGGATGGCCCAGGGCGAGCCTTCCATCGCCGGCGCGCCGGGACGCGAAACGCTCCTGGCGATCCTGCCGCCGGCGGCGCTCGGTCTCCTCGTCCTCGCCCTGGGCTTCTACCTCCCTCCGGCGCTCGGGGAGGCGCTCCGGTCCGCCGCCGCAGCGTACGGCACCCCATGACTTTCGCCGCCCTCGCCGCCACGCTGAAGAACGCCGTCCCGGTCCGGCTCGCGGAGACCCCGCGCGTCGAGATCTCCCTCTTCCGCGACCTCGTCCTGGGAGAGGTCGAGGACGGGGCCCGGATCGCGGCCTTTTTCGGAGTGCCCAGGGGACCAGGGGAGGCAACGCTCTTCGCCGTGCTCGCGAACGACACCGCCGGGGTACTCCGGGCCTCCTCGTCCGATGTCGAGGGGTCTTATCCCGCGCTCACTCCCGAGTGCACGCAGGCTCACTGGTTCGAGCGCGAGATCGCCGAGGACCTCGGGGCCACGCCAGAGGGTCATCCCTGGCCGAAGCCCATCCGCTTCACCAGGAGCGAGCTCCCCGGCGTCACCGACCACTACCGGGTCGAAGGGCACGAAGTCCACGAGGTCGCGGTCGGCCCCGTCCACGCCGGCGTGATCGAGCCGGGTCACTTCCGGTTCCAGTGCCACGGCGAGACCGTTTTCCATCTGGAGATCTCACTCGGCTACCAGCACCGGGGGGTCGAGCGGGCGATTCCCGGGGGACCCGACGCCCGCACGATCCACTACATGGAGACCGCGGCCGGTGACACGTCGATCGGCCACGCGCTCGCCTACTGCCACGCCGTCGAGGGCCTCGCCGGGGCCGCGGCGAGCCCGCGCGCTCAGGCGATCCGCGGTGTGGCCCTCGAGCTCGAACGGCTCGCCAACCACACGGGCGACCTTGGGGCGCTCGCGAACGACGTGGGCTATCTTCCCACGGCGTCGTACTGCGGGCGCCTGCGGGGAGACTTCCTCTCCCTCACCGCGCTCCTCTGCGGCAGCCGGTTCGGCCGCGGCCTCGTGCGGCCCGGCAGGGTCGGCTTCGACCTCGACCCCGAGCGGGCGACCGAGACGAAGGAACGTCTGGCGGCGGCGGCGAAAGACGTCGCGAACGCCGCCCAGCTCCTCTTCAAGACCTCGTCGGTCCGGGCGCGCTTCGAGAACACCGGCACTCTGCTGCGACAGACGGCGCACGAACTCGGGCTCGTCGGCCCCGCGGCCCGAGCCTCGGGGCTGGAGCGCGACGTCCGCCGCGAGTTTCCGACCGGCATCTTCCGCTTCGCGCAGGTCCCCGTCTCGACGTACCACACGGGGGACGTCTTCGCTCGCGCCCACGTTCGGTGGATGGAGATCCAGCGTTCGATCGAGTTCGTCGGGACGCATCTCTCCGGTCTCCCCGGCGGAGAGGTCCGGGTCGCGGTCGGACCGCTCGCGCCGGACTCGTTCGTCGCGAGCCTCATCGAGGGCTGGCGGGGAGAAATCTGCCACGTGGCGATCACGGGTCCGGACGGGCACTTCGCGCGCTACAAGATCGTCGATCCCTCCTTCCACAACTGGTTCGGCCTGGCGATGGCCATGCGGGGACAGGAGATCTCCGACTTTCCCCTCACGAACAAGAGCTTCAACCTCTCCTACTGCGGACACGACCTGTGATCCACGAGCTCCTCGCGCGTCTGGCCCAGGGACACCGGACGGCCGGCTTCCCGGCCGAGGATCCCGTCCTCCCCGACCGGTTCCGGGGCCGTCCCCAAATCGACCGGGAGAGGTGCCCCGACGGGTGCCGGGACTGCGCCGAAGCCTGCCCGACGCGGGCCATAGACATGGAAGGGGGCGCTGCTCGTCTCGACCTCGGCCGGTGCCTCTTCTGCACGGACTGCGTGGACGCCTGCCCTCACGGTGCGATCGGCTACACGCGGGACTACCGGCTCGCGGCGCGGACGCGAGGCGACCTCGTGCTCGCGGGCGCGACTCTGTCAGGGGGAGGGGAACTGCCCCCTCCCCCTTCCTGCGGCCGGCACGCCCCTTGCGAAGCAAGGGGCAGCTCACACCCAGCGAGCCCCCGGGGCTCAGCGGGCGGAGCGCCAGCCGCCCCCTCCCCCTTCCTCGCGCGGGCGCTCGACGAGAAGGCCCGGCGGCTCTTCGGGCGCTCGCTCAAACTCCGCCAGGTGAGCGCCGGAGGTTGCAACGCCTGCGAGGCGGACGACTCCGTGCTCGGCACCGTCGTCTTCGACCTCTCGCGCTTCGGGATCCAGTTCGTGGCCTCCCCCCGCCACGCCGACGGCCTGCTCGTGACCGGCCCGGTCTCCGCGAACATGCGGCTCGCCCTCCAGAAGACCTACGACGCGGTCCCGCCCCCGCGGATCGTGATCGCGGTAGGGGCCTGCGCCATCTCCGGCGGTCCCTACATCGGCCATCCCGAGGTCGCGGGAGGCGCAGGCGCGGTTCTGCCGGTCGATCTCTTCATCCCGGGTTGCCCCCCGCATCCGTACACGATCCTCGACGGACTCCTCCGGCTCCTGGGACGTCTGGAAGAACGGGCGGCGCCGGTTTCCGGAAACTCGCGGATTGCGGAAGTGGACCCAAATCACTAAAAACAGGCTTCAGGCTTCCGGCTTCAGGCTTCAGAGAGAAGAAAAAACACCCGGACCATCGATGGAACCTACCCCGCACAGCCAGCGGCACTCCAGGTGACCCTCTACCTCCACGGCCTCGGCCACTTCCACCCCGAGCCCGAGATCACCAACCGGTTCCTCGAAGAGCTCGACATCGGCACGAGCGAGCAGTGGATCCTGGAACGCGTGGGCATCCACTCGCGCCGCACCATGATGCCGCTCGACTACATCCGCGAGACCCGCAACAAGAACCCTCGGGAGGCCCTCGAGGTCGCCCTCTACACCAACGCCCAGATCGGCAAGCGCGCCGCGGAGCTCGCGATCGAGCGGGCCGGCGTGCGGCGGGAGGAGATCGGCATGGTGATCGCCGGCTGCTCGGCCAGCGACACGGCATCTCCGGCCGAGGCCTGCAACGTGGCCAAGGCGCTGGAGCTCGAGGTCCCGGCGTTCGACGTGACCAGCGCCTGCACGAGCCTCTTCGTCCAGATCCACCTTCTCTCTCTCATGCAGCCGGAGAGCCTCCCCCCTTTCATCCTGGTCGTGGCCCCGGAGGGACTCACGCGCACGGTGGACTACACGGACCGATCGGCCGCGGTGCTCTGGGGCGACGCGGCGGCCGCGGCCGTCCTCTCGACGCGCGTCCCGGGCCGGGCGGAGATCCTCGGGAGCTCCCTCGCCTCCAGCCCGGCCGGCGCCGACAAGGTCATGGTCCCGCGCCTGGGGCATTTCCGGCAGGAGGGACGCGCCGTCCAGATGTTCGCGATCAAGAAGACGGTTCAGAACCTCCGGCGGATCCAGCAGGAGCACCGCCGCGACGACCGGAACTTCCATTTCGTGGGGCACCAGGCGAACCTCCGCATGCTCGAAAACGTCTGCGAGCAGTGCGAGATCCCGCCGGAAAAGCATCACCACAACGTGGCGCTGTTCGGGAACACCGGCGCCGCCAGCGCGGCGAGCGTGGTCTCGATGAACTGGGACCGGTGGACCGCCTCGGACGATGTCGCGATGATCGGCGTCGGCGCCGGACTCACATGGTCGGGCTACCTCATCCGCTTCGCAGATTGCGGAAAGCGTTGACCGAAAAGAGCGCAAAAAAAGTCGCACTCGTGACCGGAGGCGGCACCGGGATCGGGGCCGCTTGTTGCCGCGCGCTGGCCGCGGAGGGGTTCCTCGTCGGCATCCACTACCGTTCGAGCCAGGCCGGGGCCGAGGCGCTGGCGGCGTCGCTTCCCGACGCCTTCCTCGTCCAGGCTGATCTCGCATCGATCGAGTCGGTGGATGCCCTGATCGGGCGCCTCAAGGAGGTCGCCGGCCGCCTGGACGTCCTCGTCAACAACGCGGGCTACAACGTCAACGCCCCCTCCCTCACCATGAAGGTCGCCGACTACGACGCGGTTCACGCGCTCCTGCGCGGGACCTGGTACCTGACGAAATCGGTCGTGAGGCGGTTCATGCTGCGGGAGGGCGGGCGGATCATCAACATCACGAGCGTCGTCGGGCACACCGGGAACGCCGGTCAATCGGCCTACGTGATGGCCAAGGCCGCCCTCGACGCCCTCACGAAGTCCCTCCCCCAGGAATTCCGCGACCGGAACGTCCTGGTGAACTCGGTCGCGCCGGGTTTCATCTCCACGGAGATGACCGCGGGACTCCCCGAGGAGGCGAAAGCCTCGATGCTCTCGCGGATCCCTCTTGGCCGGATGGGGACACCGGAGGAGGTGGCCGACGTCGTCGCGTACCTTGCGACCCGAGGGAGCTACGTCCAGGGAACCGTGATCCACGTGAACGGGGGGATGTACGGGGGCTAGGAAAGCGAGATTTTTCCCTTGACTCATACCTGCGAATCATGACAATGCTCGGAAACGATCCTGGGGAGGAAGCGGAATGTACGAGAGAGTGAACAAGGTCGTCCTGACCACGGGGCAAATCGCGCAGTACCTGGGCGTCAATTTCCGGACCGTCATCCGCTGGATCCAGCGGGGGGAGCTCAAGGCCTTCCAGCTCCCCGGACGAGGGGACAACCGGGTCGAGCTCGAGAACTTCATCGCGTTCTTGGAGGCGAACAGCCTCCCCATCCCGGAGCAGTTCCGCAAGACCCCGCGGCCCGTCCTCATCGTCGAGGAGGACGCGTCGATCGCGAAGCTCCTCGAGAGGCGGCTCAAGAAGAAGGGCTTCGAGGCGACCATCGCCCCGGACGGGTTCCGCGCCGGCACGCTCCTCGGGGAAGTGAACCCCAGCGTGGTGGTGCTCGACTTCGGGATGCGCGGGATCGAGGGCGTCGAGGTCCTGCGGTACATCCGGGCGACCGAGCGCCTGAAGGAAGTCCGTGTGCTCGCCATCTCGGCCCTCCCCCGCGAGGAGCTCGAGGCGGCGCGCAAGGCAGGCGCCGACGACACGCTGGCCAAGCCCTTCGACACCGATGTCCTCGCCGAGAAAGTCGAAGCGCTCGCAACGGCCCCACGGCCGAAGGTTCGCCCCGCGCCTCGGCTGGACCCGGCGACGGGCCAGCCCCGGAAGCGAGGTCGTCCGCGCAAGGTCGTGAGCGAGGCGGTGCGGATCGCGTCGAGCGTCTTCGGGCGGAGATAGCTCCCAGATCCCGTGAAGGCCGAGGCGATAGGACAGGGTCGCCTCGGCGACTTCCTCGACCTGTCGCTCTCGCTCCATGCCGGCGACCCGGAGTGGATTCCCCCGCTCCGGGCGCCGCTCCTCCGCGAGCTCGCGGGCCTGGATGCTTTTGGCCGGTACGGGACGATCCAGGCGTTTCTCTGCGAGAAGGACGGCCGTCCGGCTGGCCGTGTCGCCGCGCTCCTGAACTCTAGGCTCCGCGATGCCTCGGGCGCGGTGCTCGGGCAGGTCGGCTACTTCGAGTGCGCGGACGACGAGCGGGTCGCCGGAGCCCTTCTCGAGTCCGCGTTCGCCTGGCTCCGGGAACGGGGCGCGCGGGAGGCCTGGGGCCCGATGAACGGAGGCGCCCATCGCACGCACCGGCTCCTGTCGAGGGGATTCGAGCGCTCCCCGTTCCTTTTCGAACCGCGGAACCCTCCCTACTACCCGCGTCTCTTCGAGAACCACGGCTTCCGCCGGATTCACACCTGGCGCGGTTTCGACCTGCCCGCGCCCGCGTTCCGCGCCGCGGTGCTGGAGAACCGCGGCCTCGACCTCGCCGTCCGCCGCGCGGGGAAGAGATACCGGGTCGATCACCCCGACCCGGGAACGCCCGGTTCCACGCTCCCCCGCATGCACGTCCTCCTCGACCGCGTCTGGGCCGGGCATGTCGGCTACTCCTCGCTCGACCTCGGCGAGTTCACGGAGATCTTCGGCCCGGTCCTCGCCCTCCTCGACCCCTGGCACGTCTTCATCCTCGTGGACGGGGAGGACGGCCGGGACGTGGGGTGCGCCTTCGCTTATCCCGACTATTCGGCCGAGGTACGGCAGCTTTCGGGAGACGCCTCCGGCTGGGGCTCGTGGCTCGGCCGGGGAGAACGCCCGCGGCGTCTCGTCATGCACACGGTCGCCCTCGTGCCGGAGGCGCGAGGCTCCGGGGCCGTCTACCTCGCCCTCGTCGAGGCGGTGGAGCGCCTCGTCCAGGACGGGTACGAGGAGGCCCAGGTGGCTCTCGTCACCGAGGACTGGCGCTTCTTCGAGACGACCTTTGCCCCGACCCGGGAGTATGCGCTCTACGCTCGTTCGCTCGTCTGAGCCCGCTCCAGGATCCGCACCGTCCCCGAGAGCCCGTCGATCTCGATCGTATCGCCGTCCGCGATCCGGCGCGTCGCGTCCGAGACGCCCACGACGGTCGGGATCCCGAGCTCCCGCCCGATGATCGCCGTGTGCGAGAGGAGGCTTCCCTTCTCGACCACGAGCCCGCCGGCGGCGACCATGAGGAAGACCCAGCCGGGATCGGTCATCGGAGCCACGAGGATCTCCCCCGAGACGGCGAGTCCCTGGGTCGGTGCGAGAACGATCTTCGCGGCCGCCCGAGCGCGACCGGGAGAGGCGCCCAGGCCCCGCATCTCTCCTTCCGCCGGGGCCGGAGCGATACCGCATGCCTGGGGGAAGGGACGGGCCAGCGCGACCCCGTGCGTGGCGATCCGCGGGGCGGGAGTACGCCGGGCGAACTCCTCGTACTCGCGCTTCCGGAGCGCCACGAGCGCCGCGAGGTCACGCGTGGCCGAATGGCCGCGAACCGCCCCCATGACCTCGTCCACGGTGAGGAAGAAGACGTCGAAGGGCTCTGCGAGAAGCCCCTTCGCAGCGAGGATCCGGCCGAGAGCCCGGAAGATCCGCTTGACCATCCCGAACGCCCGGCTCCGCGCGAGCCGCATGTCCTCCCGGTACTTGACCGAACGCCGGCACTCTGCGAGGACCCAGGCGAAGAGGAGCCGCCGGAGCGGCCGCCACGCGAGCGCCGCGCGGACGATTCGCTCGGCCGCCGAGCGAATCGCGCGCTCTCGCTCCTCCATCCGGGCCACGTCCTGTCCACCCCGGAGGTAGTTCCGCAGCATCGACACGAGGAAGGCGGGGTTCTCCGCGGCGCTCGGTGTTTCGAGCTTGAGCTCTTGCACCGTCCGGTCGCCGTAGAGATCGAGGTGCCGGTCGAGCGCCTCCCGGAAGGCCGCGAACTCCGGCGCGCCGCGGATCTCCCGGAAGACCTCGGCCTCCTCCCTCCCCTCCCCGAAAACCGCGCGGAGCCGCGCATCGGACCGGATCCTTTCCGCGAGCGAAAGAGCCGAGCGGACCGGCTCGACCGACTCCATCCCCTTCTCCCCGCAAAGGAGGTCGTTCACCAGGCCCGCGCGGTCCCCGATCCGCCACCTCTCCGCGAGCCTGCCGACCCCCGCGTAGGCCTGCTGGGCGATCGCGTCGTTGACGATCGTGACCCTCCAGGAGCCCAGGAGTCGCGTGGCGAGGAAGTCGTAGAGATCGAGGAGCTCGTGCGCTTCGAGCGAGTCGGGATCCCGCTGCAGGAACTCCTCCCGGACCGCGGCGAAGTTCTCCCGGAAGCGCCGCACGTTCCTCTTGAGAAAGGCGACGTGATAGACGATCCGGAGGACGGCGCCCAGCTGGACCGGCAGCCGCACGAGCCGAGCGGCGAGCGAGGAGGCGGGGGGACGGCGGACGTGCCTGCGCGGCAGTCCCAGCGCCCTCTCCCAGGCTGGAAGCATCCGGTCGAAGCCCGGGACGAGCTGGAAGAGCCGATACCAGTTGAGGATGTTGTAATAGATCCTCCCGTCCACGAGGGCGACCAGGTTGGCGAGGACGGATCGGTTCTCGCCCAGGACCCGCTCAGGCACGCCCAGCGTGAGCGAGCTCCCGCGAAACGTCTCCTCGTAGACCGCGCGCGCGAAAGAGAACGTGAGAGGGAGCGAGAGGCCCGGGTAGCTCTCGACGATGTTCGAGTTGTCGAAGACCGCCTCGCGCTCCAGCGTCGTGATCGGGCGGGCCTGGAGGACGTGGATCTTGCCGGCCGCGTCGATCGCCCACTCGATGTCCTGCGGCCCGCCGAACGCCTCGGCGATCCGGCGGCCAATTTCGACGAGATCCCGCACCTGTGCGTCCAAGAGGGCGGGACGCGCCCCCTCCTCCGCATCCGCGGGGACCACGGCCGTCCCCGCGCCTCCCTCGCGGTCGAAGACGACCTTCAACCGCTTCGAGTTCACGGCTCGCTCGCGGATCTCGCCGGTCGCGAGTTCCGCAAACCAGGTGTCGGTTTCGACCCGGTCCGCGACCACGCCCTCTCCCAGCCCCAGCCCCGCCGTGATGACCGCCTCGCTCCGGTCTCCGTTCGTCGGGTTGGCCGTGAAGAGCACCCCCGCGACCCGCGCGTCCACCATGAGCTGGACGACGACCGCAGCGCCCCTCGTAGAAGCCAGGTCCCCGCGCGTCTCTCGATAGAGCCGCGCCCTGGCCGAGGAGGCCGAGGCGAAGCAGTCGCGGACGCGCTCGAGGACCCTGTCCCTGGGGACCCACAGGTAGGTTTCGAGTTGCCCCGCGAACGAGTCCTTGCCGGAGTCCTCTCCCACGGCAGACGAGCGGACCGCCACGAACGCGCCCGGCGGGAAGAGCTCGTCCATCCGTCTCTGGAGCTCCTCCCGGTCGCCCGCGGCGAGACCGTCCCCGCCCGCGGCCGCGAGAACCTCCGTGGTCAGACAGAGCCAGGGCGGGACCGGGACGCCGAGACGGGAGAGCGCGAGCAGGTTCGCAGCCTTCCCTCCCAGCCGGGCCGGGTCTTCGGGCGCTCTGTCAGCGGTGGCGATCCGTAGATCGGACATTCACGGGCCAGGATACTACTATGTGCTCCTCCATGCCCTTCCCCAGCCTCCTGTCGTCACGGTCACGGTCACGGTCACGGTCACGGTCCACGGTCACGGTCCACGGTCACGGTCCACGGAAGACCGTCCCGTGAGCCGAACGCGCCGGATCGCCGCTTTCCTCGCCGCGATGTTCCCGCCGTGGCTCATGGTTCCCTTCGCCCTCGCGAACTTCCTGGCGCTCCATTTTGCGCTCCAGGCGATGGCGGATATTGCCCCGCTGGCGATCACGTGGCGGTCCGGACTCGCCGCGGCGAGCTTCGTCCTGTTCCCGCTCCTCCTGCGAGTCTACGACGAGGAAAAGGATGTCTCGACCGACCTCGCCCTCGCACGAGCAGGGGACCCCCGCTACGCGAACCGCCCCATCGCGACAGGGAAGGTCACGACCGGCGACCTCAAGGTGCTCCGGCTCGCGACGATCGTTCTCCTGTTCGCCGCGAACCTCCCCCTCGGGTTCCCCCTCCCCTTCGCCGCTTTCGCCGCCGCCTTCGCGCTCGCCTGGCTCTCCTCGAAGTGGTTCTTCTACCCGTCGATGTCCGAGAACCTCCTCCTCGCCTTCGCCACGCACAACCCGCTCTCGCTCGTATTCGGCGGCTACGTCGTGGCCGTCTTCGCGGCCGAGTTCGACCCCTCGGGGCTCTCCGGATGGACCGCGCTCCTCCTCGTCGGCCTCTGGATGCCCGTCGCCGCCTGGGAGACATCGCGGAAGGTCCGCCTCCCCCAGGACGAGACCGACTACCGGACCTACTCGAAAGTCCTCGGCTGGAAGACGGCCACCGTCCTGCCCGCCTTGTTCGTGACCGCAAGCGCGGCTTCGCTCGCCGGAATCGCCCGCCGGATCGGTCTTGGATGGCCCTTCCTCGCCGCTCTCGGCGCCGCGGCCGCCTTCCCCGTGGGAGCCTCGCTCCTCTTGCGATTCGCGCCGACCCGCGCGCGGGCGAATCTCCGACCCTGGGCCGAGGTCTACGCGGTGGCTGCGAACGCCGGCCTCGCGATCGCGCTCGGCGTTTCGCGCGGGGTGGCCCTGCGATGAGAAACGCATGAAAGAGGGGATGGACGCCAGGCGCCGCGAACCCGATAATCGCGACCACTGATCTGTCCCGTCCCGTATCCCGTGACCTGGGAGCCCTGACGATGGCGCAAGTCCTGGTCGTCGACGACGAGCCGGGGATCCGCGCGGTGGTGCGCGAGCTCCTCGAGAGCCGGGGGCACCAGATCACCGAGGCGGCGGACGGCCATGCGGCCTTCCGCCTGATCCGCGAGCGGCCGTTCGACCTCGTCGTCTGCGACATCCGCATGCCCGCATGGGACGGGCTCGAGGCGATCCGGAACTCCAGTCTGGTCTGTCCCGGGACGCGGTTCCTCGTCCTCTCGGCCTTCCTGGACGACAAGGTCAAGGACGCCCTGGACCAGGCCGGAAACGTCCTGGGCCACCTGGACAAGCCCTTCGACGCGGAGGAGCTGGCACGGATCGTCGAGGCCCTCAGCGATCCCGACTGGATGTCCTAAGGCGAATCTCGGGAGGGAAGACGTGCCGATGTACGCATTCGCTTTCGCTCGGTCCCTCATGAATCGTCTGGGCTAGGGTCCACCGTGCCGGGGATCAAGGTCGAGCTCCCGGACCGAGGCGCGATCGAGATCGAGCGGCCGCTCCCCGCCCGAGAGGTCCTCTCCCGGGCCGGACTCCCCGCCGGCGCCGTCGCGGTCCTCGTGGACGGGAGGCTTGCCGACCTCTCCCGGCCGATCGATGCCGACTGCCGGATCGAACCTGTTGCGCTCGCCTCGCGCGCTGGGCGAGCGATCCTCTCCCGCTCGGCGGCCCTCGTCCTCGCGCAGGCGGCGGCGCGCCTCTTCCCCGGCGTGGAGCTCGCGGCCCTCGCGGTCACGGCGGAGGGTTTCTCGGTCGACCTCGACCTGGAGCACGTCCTGCGCGTCGAGGACCTTCCACTCCTCGAGGAGGAGATGAGGAAGATCCAGGCCGCGGACCTCGTCATGGAGAGAATCGAGCTCCCGCGCGAGGAGGCCGAACGGGAGCTCCGGCGGCAGCGCTCGCGGTTCCGGATGGAGCTCTTCGCGGAGAACGCGGATGACCCCGTCTCCTTCGTCCGGATCGGGGATGCTCTGGAATGGGACGCGGGCCCCACACTCCCCTCGACGAGCCGGACCGGTCACTTCCGCCTCCTTTCGGCGTCGGGGGCCTACTGGCGCGACAGCGAGACGCGCCCGGTCCTGCAGCGGGTCCACGGAACGGCCTTTCCCGAGAAGGAGGAGCTCGAGGCCCATCTCGCCCGCCTGGAGCAGGCGCGGGAGCGCGACCACAGGAAGCTCGGTCGCGAGCTCGATCTCTTCAGCTTCCATCCCGAGGCTCAGGGTTCCCCGTTCTGGCACCCGCGGGGGGTTCGGCTCCTCGCGACTATCGAGAACTATCTCCTCTGCCGCCTCGCCGGGGCCGGGTACGAGGAGATCCGAACGCCCGCGATCCTGTCCGAGAGCGTCTGGCGAACGTCGGGCCACTGGGAGATCTACCGCGAGAACATGTTCCTCACCGAGTCGCGCGGCAAGGCCCTGGCGGTGAAGCCGATGAACTGTCCCGGCGCCGCGATCCTCTTCCGCTCGAAGCGCCGGAGCTACCGCGAGCTCCCCGTCCGCTTCGCGGAGCTCGGGCTCGTCCACCGGAACGAGCGTTCCGGGGTTCTCTCCGGGCTCCTGCGGGTCCGCTCCTTCACCCAGGACGACGCGCACATCTTCTGCTCCGCGACCGATCTCTCGAGCGAGATCCGCGGGACGATCGAGCTCGTCCGCTCGGTCTACCGTGACTTCGGGTTCGACGATCCTGTCGTGGAGCTCTCCACTCGGCCGGCCGTCTCGATCGGGAGCGAGGACACCTGGCGAGAAGCCGAGGCGGCCCTTGCCGGCGCGCTCGGTGAACTCGGGATCGCCCACGAGGTTCACCGCGGGGAAGGGAGCTTCTACGGGCCCAAGATCGACTTCCACGTCGCCGACTGCCTCGGCAGGCTCTGGCAGGTCGCGACGATCCAGGTCGATTTCGCCATGCCGGAGCGCTTCGAGCTCAGCTTCGTCGGCCCCGATGGCCGGCACCGGCGGCCGGTCATGATCCACCGTGCGGTCCTCGGGTCGCTCGAGCGCTTCGTCGCGCTCCTCCTGGAGCACCACGCGGGGGCCTTCCCGCCCTGGCTCGCCCCCGAGCAGGCCCGGATCGTCCCCGTGAGCCCGCCCGTGCACGCCGCGACCGCCGAAGCCGCCGCGGCGGCGCTTGCCGCCGCGGGACTCCGCGCCGGCGTGGACTCGCGCGACGAGACCGTCGCATACCGCGTGCGCGAGGCGGCGCGCGAGAGAATCCCGTACACGCTCGTCGTCGGCGACGCCGAGCTCAAGGCCTGCACCGTGTCCGTGCGCCGCCGCGACGGCACCGACGTGGGGGCGATGCCGGCCGGCGAGTTCGTCCGGCGTCTCTCACACGAGGTCGCGTCCCGGGCGCGCGAGGCCTCGATCGGCTGACGGGGGCCAGCCCGCATTTCTCACCGCCTTCCTGCTGCGCGCACCGAAGTGCCAGCATCTCCGCGACGTACTCGCTGCGGCCTCCTCGACGTACTGACAAGTACGTCTGCGTCGGCCTCGCTCCGTGCGTCGCGGATCTGCAGACACTTGG
>JACQVV010000416.1 GCA_016209595.1 Planctomycetota bacterium | reverse complement strand
GTCGTGGCATTGCGAGAGCGGCCAGCCCTCGACGAACTCGGGGAGGAAAAAGTCGCTCCCGCGGACGGGATACAGGGCCGGGATCCCATCCAGGCCCTGGAGGCGCGCGTAGATCGCGGCCTCGCGCCGCGAGAGATACCGTGCGATCCAGCGACACCAGCGGCCGAGGAAGAAGTTGAAGTAGGAGTGCTTGAGGACGTAGGTACGCTCCCCGTGGTGGAGGAGGAGATTGGTCGAGAAGAAGTCCTTCTTGAGGATCGGGCCGCGGCGGAACTCGACCCCGTCGAGCAGGATTCGGTCCGGCAAGGCGACGAGCCGAGGGCGTTCCATCGCGCTCGAATTCTAGAAGCCCGAACCGCCTGCGGCAAGTGAGCCCGGCAAGCCGCCCCGCTTGACCCCCGGCCGGAACGGGGCTAGACTCCGGCAAAAGGTCGCTCGGGGGCGCATGGACGAGGAACCTCGCAGTTCGCTGGGTCAGCGCTTCGCCAAGAAGGCCGCGGCGACGGCGGAAGGCCCCCCCCAGGCTCTGTCGCTCGTAGCCGAGAAGGAGAAGAAGAAGCAGCGGATCCTCCTGGAGCTGGAGAACCTGCCCTCCCTGCCGTCGGTCGTGATCGAGATCATGAAGCTCATCCAGGATCCCGACTCGTCGGCGCGCGACTTCGAGGAGCACGTCCGCAAGGACCAGGTCCTTGCAGGCAAGATGCTGAAGCTCGTCAACTCCTCCTTCTACTCCCTCTCGCGCAAGATCAGCACGATCAACGAGGCGGTTGTGGTCCTGGGCTTCAACACGCTGAAGAGCCTGGTGCTCGCCACCTCGACCCGGAAGTTCCTCGAGCGCCAGCTCTCAGGCTACGGCTACGACAAGAAGGGGCTCTGGAAGCACTCGATCTCCTGCGCCGGCGGGTGCAAGTTCCTGGGGCGCGAACTCGGGCTGGGCGACATGGTGAGCGAGGAGATCTTCGTCGCGGGGCTCCTCCACGACATCGGCAAGCTCATCCTCGGGCCGATGATCGAGGAGAACATGGAGACCTTTCGCAAGAAGGTCGCCGAGGGAGCGTCCGCCCTCGACGCCGAACAGGCCGCGACCGGATTCGACCACGCGGCCGTGGCCGGCCTCATCCTCAAGAAGTGGAAGCTCTCCGAGGAGCTCGCCGACGTCATCGTCCACCACCACGCGCCCGCCGCCGCGGAGGTCCACCCCCGTCGGGCGGCGATCCTCCACGTCACGAACTTCATCGCGAACCGGCTGCGGCTCGGGCTCGGACCCTCCTACCCCGGCCCGCCCCCCATCGAGGGGAGCGCCTACCAGGCCCTCGGCGTCCCGGACGATCGCTTCCGCGATCTCCTGGAGAAGATGCAGACCGCGATGCGGGAGATGGAGCGGCTGTTCGCGCAGATCGACTGAGACTCCTGCGGATATCATGGGCGGCCCCGCGGGACCCCCAGATGATCCACGTCGAGAAACTCTCCAAGACTTTCCACGTCCACAAGAAGGAGCCCGGCTTCCTCGGCTCTGTGAAGGCCCTCTTCCGCCGGGAGCTCGTCGCGAAGGAGGCTGTCCGAGGCGCGAGTTTCCGCGTCGAGGAGGGCGAGATCGTGGGCCTGGTCGGAGCAAACGGCGCCGGAAAGACGACGCTCGTCAAGATGCTCGCCGGGATCATCTACCCGACCTCGGGCGACGCCGCGGTCCTGGGCTTCCGCCCCTGGGAGCGCGACGACCGCCTGCGACGCCAGATCGCGCTCATCATGGGGCAGAAGGCGCAGCTCTGGTGGGACCTCCCCGCCGCCGACTGCTTCCTCCTCCTCAAGGAGGTCTACGAGATCCCCGACGCGCGCTACCGGGAGAATCTCGACTACCTCGCCACCGTGCTCGAGGTGAAGGATCTCCTCCAGATCCAGATCCGCCGCCTCTCGCTCGGCGAGCGGATGAAGATGGAGCTCATCGCGGCCCTCCTCCACTCGCCGCGCGTGGTCTACCTCGACGAGCCGACGATCGGCCTCGACCTGACGGCCCAGCGGGCGATCCGCGACTTCATATTGAAATATCGCGAGGAGCACCGCCCGGCAATGATCCTCACGAGCCACTACATGGAGGATATCGAGCGGCTCTGCCGGCGGATCCTGATCCTGCGCGAGGGAGAGCTCGTCTTCGACGGCCCTCTCGACAAGGTCGTGGAGACCTACGCGGAGCACAAGGTCGTGACCGCGCACCTACACAAGACCCCCGAACCGGTGCGGGCCACGCCGGAGCTCGCGCGCCTCGGCCAGGTCGAGACCGCGAACGACATGATGATCTCGCTTCGGGTCCCCCGGGCGAAAGTCGCCGAGGCCGCCGCCGAGCTCCTGCGGCGCTACCCCGTCGCCGACATCGCGATCGAGGAGGTGGACGTGGGGACGATCATCGAGCGCCTCCAGCGAGCGCGCGGAGACCCCGCGGCTTCGCCGTGAAGGCCGCCCTTTTCTGGCACGCGACGAGCGTCGAGGCGAGGAAGCGCCTCACGTACCGCGCCGACTTCTGGGTGAATGCGCTCGCCGGCTTCGCCGCGCAGCTCGGGATCGCCTACTTCCTCGTCGACGCCCTGTTCGACGGCTCCGGATCGGCCTCGATCGGCGGGTTCTCGCGGGACGGGATGCTCCTCTACTATGTCTCCGTCGTGTTCCTCGGGAAGCTCGTCCGCTCGACCGAGATGGAGCACACGATCGCCCAGGACATCTACGAAGGAGGGCTCACCCGCTACCTTCTCTACCCGGCTCCGTATCTCGTCTTCAAGTACGCTCAGCAGCTCGGCGCCCTCGCGCCGCTTGCGGTCCAGATCGTCCTCTTCGGCGCCTGGGTCCCGTTCGCTCTCGGGCTCCCGGACGGGCTCGCGGTCGGACCCGGCGAGGTCGCGATGTGCGCCGCCGCCCTCGCCCTCGGGAACCTTCTCCAGTTTCTCCTCATCTGGCCGATCCAGACGGTCGCCTTCTGGGCCGACAACGTCTGGAGCCTCATGGTCGCCTATCGCATTCTCTCCGCCCTCCTTGGCGGCATGCTCGTGCCGCTCTCCCTCTTCCCGGACCCGGCCCGCCGGGTCCTCGACCTCCTCCCCTTCCGCTATCTCTTCGCCTTCCCCGTGGACGCCCTCCTCGGCCGGCTGACGCCCCTGGAGTGGCTTTCCGGGATGGCCGTCGGACTCGCCTGGTGCGCCGGCTCCTGGGCCCTCGGGCGCGCCGTGTGGCGGCGCGGGGATCGGCAATACACGGGAGTCGGGATCTAGCCCTTGTTCCGCTACCTCCGCCTCTACGCCTGCTTCCTGCGCTTCTCCTTCAGTCGGGCGATGGAGTTCCGCTTCGACTTCTTCTTCCGGATCGGCATGGACACGATCTGGTACGCGATCAACCTCGGCTTCTTCTGGGTCCTCTACCGCCACACGCCGCGCCTGGGCGGCTGGAACGAGGACCAGGCCCTGGTCTTCCTCGGCGGCGTCTTCGTCGCGGACGCGGTGAACATGACCGTATTCTCGAACAACATGTGGTGGCTCCCCTTCGCGATCAACAAGGGAGACCTCGACTACCATCTCGTCCGGCCCGTTTCCTCGCTCTTCTTCCTGTCGCTCAGGGAGTTCGCGGCGAACTCGTTCCTCAACCTCGTCATGGCCGTTTCGATCGCCGCCTGGACGATCCTCCGCTACCCCGAGCCCCTGGGCGTGGCCTCGGTCGCCCTCTATGTGCTCTTCCTCCTCATGGGGGTCTTCCTCCACTACTCCCTCCAGATGCTCTTCCTCATCCCGACCTTCTGGATGCACACCGCCCACGGCCTCCGGGAGGTCTTCTTCGCCCTCGACCAGTACACGAACCGCCCCTACGGGATCTTCCAGGGCTGGGTGCGGCGTCTCCTCGTCTCCGTCCTCCCCTTCGCCCTCATCGTCTCCTTCCCCACCCGCACCCTCTTCGAGGGAATCTCTCCCGGCTTCGCACTCCACATGACGGGCATCACCGCCGCCGCCTTCGCGGCGATGGTTTTCCTGTGGCGGCGCGGCCTGCGGGCCTATGCGAGCGCGTCCTCGTAGGCGTTCGGATAGACTGACCTCTCGATGAGCAAGAAAGAGACGTCGCTCATGGGCGGTCCGGCGCCCTTTCCCCCGACGAGCTGGACGATCATCCGGCACGGTCAGGACTCGCGGGCCCCCGCGTACAGGGAGAGCATCGAGGCCCTCTATAAGAAGTACTGGGGGCCCGTCTACTTCTACATCCGCAGGAACTGGAAGCACGATGTCGAAACCTCGAAGGACCTGACTCAGTCCTTTTTCGTCGCCTTCTTCGAGAAGGGCTTCCTCAAGGGGGTAGGCGCGGACAAGGGACGATTCCGGAACTTCGTCTGCGCGGCGCTCAGGAACTTCCTCGCCAAGGAAAAGCGGGCCGCGCGGGCTGAGAAGCGTTCTCCCCGCGAGGGCCTCGTCTCGCTCGACGACATGGGAATCGAGGGCGACCGCTTCGATCTCCCCGCCGGGGACGAGGACGACCCCGAGCGGCGCTTCGTCGAGGACTGGAAGCGGGCGATCGTCGAGGCCGCGATCGAGGAGCTCCGCTCGAGAGGCCGCAAGGTAGGCAAAGATGTGGCCGTCGAGGCGTTCGTCGCGTACGACCTCGATCGGGCCCCCGGCGAGAAGATCACGTATGAGGATCTGGCTCGTCGCCTGCACGTCCCCGTGACCCATGTGACGAATGGGCTCCACTGGGCCCGAGGGGAGTTCCGGGACGCGTTCCGCGCCGAGCTTCGCGAGCTCGTGTCGAGCGAGGAGGAGCTCCGGGCGGAAGCGCTGGAACTTTTCGGAATGAAGTTGTGACCGTGGGCCGTGACCGTGGACCGTGATACAAGGGGGAGGCGGACGCGCCGCCTCCCCCTCGCCCGCCTTCCGCGCTAGCGACCCCCCTGCATCCGGTTGACGACGTAGAAGTAGGGCTGAGCGGCCCTGACGTACCTCCCGAACGTCTTCGACTCCGTCCCCGTGAAGGTCCTACTCCCCCACGAGAAGCCCTCCGACCTCGTCTCGTCGACCGGCGTGCGGCCCGGCCAGACGGAGAGGTAGTTGGGGTAGAAGACCGTGTCGCTGAAGAGCCGGTGGGCCCGCTCGACGTAGTCCCGGTTCCCGTCGCGCCAGCCCACGAAGGCGTACATGCTGGCGAAGAAGGGGTTGTAGGCGACCGTCGAGTCCTCGGGGGCGGGATCGGCCCAGTCCCAGGCGTCCGGCATGACGATCGGAAGGTAGCTCGCCCCCGAGCCCTCCTGGAGACGGATCTCGCGGTCGATCTGACTCGCGAGGATCCGCCGGAGGAGCGACAGGATGTCGTCCTTGAGCGCGGCGTCCGAGGTCTCGAACCAGAGCGTGATCACCGGCTCGGCGCAGTACATCGTCTGCACGTTGTAGCCGAAGATGTGGCCCGAAGGGTCCGTGGCGTCGAGGTCCCCGGTCCGGTCGACGCGCTGCCGGATGCCGGTCCGGTAGACCGCCTCGGCGAAGCGCATCCACCGTGAGTCGCCGGTCATGGCGTGGACCGCGAGAGCGTTCTCGATCGTCCATCCGGAGAATCGGGTCTCCCAGTAGTAGGTTTCGTCCAGCACGCCCTGGAACACGTTGTTGCCCGTTTCGGTGAAGAGGACGTGGAGGTCCTCGGCGTTCTCCATCGCCGCCTCGTAGGACCGTCTATCTCCCGTGAGCCAGTAGTAGTAGACGTTCCGGCGTAGCCAGTTGTGGGACCCCCGGGGCAAGAGCTCCTCCTCGCGGCCCGAGCTCAGCCCGTGGTCGTTCTTCTCGTAGCGGTTGAAGCGCCCCCGCCAGGGATCGGCGTCGACGTTGTGGTCCTGGCCGTAGGAGTTGAGATAGACCGTGCACTCCTCGGCGAAGTCCCAGAAGGCCCGATCCCCCAGGCGCAGATGGTGCAGAATGAAGGCCCCCGGGAGGTCGTAGTGGCAGCTGGCGTAGCCCTCGGCCCAGGCGACGTCGCCGAAGTGCGCCCAGCCGTATAGGTCCATGCCGACGCCCGGCGAAGCGTACCGCTGTTCGCGGGCGTCCGTGAGGCTCACGGTCTGGGTCGGAGGTTCCGCGTCCGCGGGCGCACTCCCGGCCAGGATGCGCATCATCTGATCGAAGCGGGCGAGCGCCTGGTTCACGCGCGCGTCGTTCGCCGATCCTCTGACCGCGAGCCCCGGCGGCGTGATGACGCCGAACGCCCCGGTTTCGTGGTAGTACGCCGCGGGGGCGCGCAGGAGAAGCGGGCGAGAGAACGCCCGGCTCCTCTGCTCGGCCTGGACCGGGTCGAGGGCTCCGGCGGAGAAGGAGAGGTACGAGAACGACCGGCTGTGGCGCGCCCCGGCGAACTCGTAGCCCGTGCGGCCCGCGCGGCTCGGCGGGAAGAACCCCTCATCGGGCCAGAGCTCGAACGAGATGCCGTCCGGGCCGGCCGAGATCGCCTTCTCGTAGGTCTGCCAGAACCAGCGGATCGAGCCCATCACGGACGACGCGGCGTCCCCGGCCGCGAGCCACCCCGGATGGCGCGCCCCGCTCGCCGCGTTCTGCCCGTCGAAAGCGGCCGTGTAACTAAAATTCTGCGACTCGTCGAACTCGCTCCGCAGCGCATGGGCCTGGAGGACGCGGAGGCGGCTCCGGTCGGTCCCCTGGCCCGTCCAGCCGGCGGTCGCGAAGCTCCGCTCTCGCTCGAGCGCGAGCGGCACGTCGAGGCGCAGCGACTCGAACGTGATCCACGCCGACCGGTCCACCGCGCTGTCGTAGCAGCCGTAGGGCCCGTTGTTCTCGAGCGTGGTGTCGATCTCGATGTCGCTCCGGCCCGCCTGGATCGTGACCCGCTGGACGACCCGCACGAGCTCCCCGCCGAAGCGGCGCCCGTTCGCGTCGAAGAGGCCCGTCGTGAGCTTGACCACGACGCGTAGGTCCCCCTGGGTCTCGACCTCGACCAGGGGCCTCGAGTTCGCGCTCCGGTAGGTCGTCCCGTCGAGGGCGGCCAGAACGACGCCGGAGCGGCTCTTGTCCTGGGTCTCGTCGCGGACGACCACGCGGCCCGAGTCCTCGATCGTCTCGAAGAGGGTTCCGCGGGCCCGGTCGATCGCGACTCGGAAAGACCCCGACGAGATCCAGAGCCGATCGGGGTCCGTCGAGTCGACGGAGAGCGGCGAAGCGTGGCGCGGCGCGCGGTGGCCGTCGCCCATGTCCCGGAGCTCGAGGCTCGCCGTCCCCAGCGAGGCGAGATCGACCCGGCAATCCACGAGCACCCAGCGGATGGGCCGGGTGGCGTCATTCACGAGCCCGCCCCAGCGCGAGAGCACGGTGAACTGGGCTGGGATCTCCCGCCCTCCGAGGAAGAGCCCGAGCCTTCCCGGCGAACGGACATCGGCGGCCTGGGCGATCGGGACGCCCGCCTTGACGGGTTCGCCCTGGCGCGCGAATCCGCTCTCCTCCCGGACCGAGAGCGTGGTCAGGACCCGGCCTTCGCCGGAGGGAGGGGGCTGAGCGCTCGCGATCTCGAGGTCGGCCGAACCCGACAGGCCTTCGACCTGGGCGGAAACACGGGCGCTGCCGGCCGCGAGCGCGGTCACGGCGCCGTTCGACTCGGCGGCCGCGAGGGCTGGATCGGACGAGATCCATCGGGCGGCCGCGGTGAGATCCCGCGAGGAACCGTCCGAATACGTGCCCACGGCCGAGAACGAGCGGCGCTCGCCCACGGCGAGGCTCGCCGACGCGGGACTCACGCGGACTCCGGTGAGGGTCACCGCGGGCGGGGGCTGCGTCTCGCCTCCCGGGGGCTCTTCCGTGCCGGGCCGCTGTCCGACGAGGACCGCAAGGGAGGTCTCGCCGGAGAGGTCTCCCACCTGCGCGGCGATCTGGCCCACGCCGTCCGCGAGCGCGGTCGCCCGCCCGCCCTGCTCGACGCCCACGACCTCGGGCGTGGTCGTGGACCAGGTCGCCTCGGCCGAGAGGTCGAGGGTCGATCCGTCCGAGTAGGTCCCGATGACCCTGAAGCCAAGGCTCTCGCCGACATAGAGAACCGCGTTCAGGGGCTCGAGGGCGATGCCCTCGAGGGTGGCCTCGGCAGAGGGCGGCGTCTCTTCGGCCGGTGGTTCCTCCTCGGCGGGCGGCGTCTCTTCTGCCGGAGGCTCCTCCTCGGCCGGAGGCGTCTCCTCAGCAGGCGGGGTCTCCTCCGCGGGTGGCGTCTCCTCAGCAGGCGGGGTTTCCTCGCCCGGCGGCGTCTCCTCGGCCGGCGGAGTCTCCTCCGCGGGCGGCGTCTCCTCAGCAGGCGGCGTTTCTTCGGCCGGCGGAGTCTCCTCCGCGGGCGGCGTCTCCTCGGCGGGTGGCGTCTCCTCGGCGGGCGGCGTCTCCTCGGCGGGTGGCGTCTCCTCGGCGGGCGGCGTCTCCTCGGCGGGTGGCGTCTCCTCGG
>JACQVV010000415.1 GCA_016209595.1 Planctomycetota bacterium | reverse complement strand
CCCCGGTATAGGGCCCTCGCTCGCGACCGCCGGGCTCCTCTATTCCCGGGACTGGCTCTATGACTTCCTGCTCGCCCCGAGCCGCGTCCGTCCGGAGCTTCCGGGCCGGATGCCGCGCTTCTACTTCACGGCGTCCGAGGCGGCCGACATCGCTCACGCGCTGGAGGAACTCGCCTCGGCCGGCCACCCGGAACTCGCCCTTCAGCTCACGAGAGGCCCGGTCCCTTCCCCGGGTTCCACGAGCGACCCAGAGGCCGGCCGCCGGATCTTCATCGAGGCGGACTGCCATTCCTGCCACGTCCGGGGCGAGGAGAGCTTCCCTCCGGTCGTGGCCCCTTACTTCACGGGGGAAGAGCAGGAGGAGCGCAAGCGATGGGCCCCCGACCACGCCCACGCCTCGCGGCTCTCGCGCGCCGCTCTGCTCCTCCAGATCGAAGACCCGGCCCGCGTGCGCCCCGACGCGCGGATGCCGAGGATCACACTCTCGCGCGAGGAGCGGGAGGCCCTCGCGGATTACCTCCAGCAGAAGGAATGAGAACCTACTGGGTCTCGCTCCAGTAGAGGATTTCCGGGCCCGTCAGGAGTTTCACGGAGAGCGAGTCGAGGAACGGCGTGCAGTCCAGGGCGTCGGACTTGTTCTCCCGCTTCTCTCCGGTCGATTCGAAGAGGGCGAGGACATCGAGCGTGTTGGGGCGGTTTTGCGCGAAGGTCGTAAGGAGGAGCTGGCGCTGGTCGTTCGTGATCTCGTCCCCGCGGCGGAAGAGTTGGGTCCAGGAGCCTCCGATCCTCGAGAAGAGGCGGAGGTCCACGTACGGGTCACCGTCCTTCGAGGCAGGGACGTACTCCGTCCAGTCGATCCAGGCGCCGGTCCCCTTGTCGAGGAGGTTGCCGAAGCGGGAGCGCAGGTCCAAGGGCAGCCGCGCATAGCTTCCGACCAGGCCGGCGTTGGGGTTGATGGGCGATTCCGCGTAATAGCGGTCCTGCGTGGGCCGTCCGGCCCCGAGGCGGTCGTTCCGGACCACCAGCCGGTCGGTCGTCGCCGACGTGTACCAGTAGAGGTCGCGGCTCGGGGAGCCCGTGTTCCCCGAGTCGTCGGAAGCGCGGTCCAGGATGTAGGAGCCGAAGTAGACGCGCGACCGGAGATCGCGCATTCGCGAGGACCAGACGTTCATCGGGCCCCACTCGTCCAGCGTGTCGTAGTCGTCCTTGCCGTCGAGCCAGGCCGAGAGGTAGCCCGTCGTGTCCCACCAGGCGAGTTGGACGTGGTGCCACTCGCCGGGCTTCCAGGTGTTGCCCCCCTTGGGCACCCAGAGGCCGTTCTTGAGCTCCTCCTTGTAGACCTCCTTCACGATCTCGATCCGGCTCGCCGCGTAGGGGAGCTCGAGGCCCCGGGCGAGGATCTTCGCGTAGAGGTTCTTCAGCGCCTGCCATCGCTTCTTCGACTGTCCGTCGACAGGGTCGATGACCGTCTCCATGTAGTAGGCGCCGTAGTCGCCCGGGTTCACCGCGAAGTTCTGGAAGCTGTACTGGAGCTTGTCCGTCTCGTTCACGACGTCGTGGAACGCGGCGGTAGCCCATTCGCGCTGCTTCGCCGAGATCTCGCCCTCCAGGATCAGGGGGAAGAGGCGTTCGAGGTTCTCGCTCGACCAGCGGGCGCACATGACCGGCAGCGAGGGGTCGATGTCCTCGATCACGGCGTGCCCGATGCCGACGATCTTGGAGTTGAACTCGCCCCCCGTGAAGGCCGACATGACCCGTTCGGCGAACCACTGGGCGAAGACCTCCCGCCAGCGCGCCTTGGTCGCATCGTCCCAGCCGGTCATCTGGTCCAAGGAGGGCTGGATGACGCGGCGGCCCTCTTCCTTGAGGATGTCGAAGGCGTTCGACTTGAGGCGCCCCGTGAGCTCCCACTTGAGGGCACCGGTCGTGCCGGTGGAGGGGACGCCGCCCTCGAAGAAGAAATAGGTCCGCGAGATATGGATGTAGCCCTTCCGGGCGCCCGGATCCCACTGGTAATAGACGATCGTGTTGATCCCCTCGTCGTGGTTGGGGATCCCGGTCGGAGTCCGCTCCGGCATGTCGTTCGTGGCCCAGAAGAGCCCGCCGCTCTGGCGCAGGCCCTGCTCGCTCATCTTCACCCAGAACTCGCCCGTCCCCTCCGCGACCGGCATGTACTGCCCGGAGAAGGCCTGGACCCGCTGGCGGGAGGGATCGGCGATGTAGCCGTCCGCGTGGCGGTCGCCGGTGCCGGACATGACGGGCCCTGTGTTCAAGGGGTTCCACGGGGGATTCGGGGACTCCGAGTGGCCGGCCGGGAGATAGGCCGCCGCGTCCCCGGTCCGGGCCGAGGCGAGGAGCGCCGCCCCCGGCAGGCCGTCGCTCGGCGCGAGATAGAGGCCGCCCTCCACCCCGCTCGGGTCGTGCGGCGCGCCGTTCGCGGGGACCGACTCCGGGTACGTCCGCACGTAGGAGCGCGCCCCTGCCGCGAGAAGATTCTCGAGCTCCGACTGCGTGGTCCAGTCCATGGGTTCCGCAACGCGGACGACCACGTCGATTTCGTGCTGCGCGATGATCGACCCGTCGGCCGCGACGAGACGCCCGAGCGAGACGATCCGGAAGCGCCCGCGCTCGTCGAAGCAGATCTCGGTCGTCCACTGGGTGAGCCGGCTCTTGTCGGCGTAGATCCTCCAGTGGTCGTTCCGGTCGTCCTCCTTCGTGAAGATGTGCTTCTTCCCCTTCTTCCCCTTCTTCCACTCGCCCCAGAGGTAGCGAAGCCGGAGATCCGGATTGAAGCGCGTGAGCTTCCCGTTGGGGTTGGCCATGGCGAGCATCGTCTGCACGTCGCGCCGGCCGAGCTCGTTCGCGGCCACGGCGTCGTAGTCCTTCTGCACGTGCCGGACGAGGAAGCTCTCAAAATCGGCCTGGCTGTAGAAGTACGGGTCCTTGTCGCCTTCGTCTTTCTCCGCGACCATGTGGTCCTGTCGCTCCTCCAGGATCTCGTCGGCGAGGAAGGTCGCCTTGTCGTCGCTCACCGTGTTGACGACGACGTTCCCCTGGCCGTCGGTCCAGGTGGCCTGGATGCCGGCGAAGAGCGCGCGCAGCAGATCGCGCGGCGCGGTGTTCACATTGATCGGCTGGGCGGCGACGCGATCGTTCGCGTCCGGGACCATCGCGAGCACGCCGGCCCCCGGACGGACCGTGTGGGGGTCCTTCCACCCGGCGAAGGTGATGTAGTCGGAGAGGAGCACGAAGTCGCGCGCGAGGTCGGCGCTCGCTCCATATTCGGCGGCGAGCGCCCTCTCCAGGTCGCCCCGGTGCCTGTAGCCGCCCGCGGGTTCCCGGTTGGCAAGCGCCGTCCCGAGGAATCCGTCGAGGACCGCGAAACTGCCACCGGCGGAGAGAAAACGGCCCAGGTTGTTCAGGATCCGCGTGTTGCCGTTCCCGCCCGACTCCATCTGGCCCACGTAGACGAGGCCCGTGGCGTCCATGATCTTGAGGGCGTAGTGGGACCCCTGCGGGGCGTAGCGGCTGGCCTCGGCCGGAGGAGGATCGATTGTGCCCGAGTATGGATAGCCGAGCGTCACGCCGGCCTGGTACGACACCTGGGGGGCGACCTCGAGCTGCACTCCCCGGCCGGGCGGGAAGAAGAACGGGTCCTCATCCGTGAGGTAGGGCTTCTGCGCGACGAGCGCGGCGAGCTCCGCCATGCCCGCCTCGACCCCGCTCTCGGCCAGGAAGCGCGCCCGGACGTGGTCGCTGTGGGCCCGGCTCGCGTCACGCTCCACGACCATGAGACGGGCGAATCCCACCGCGACGATGAGGAGCACCGCCAGGACCGCAACCGTGACGATGAGGGCGCTCCCGCGCGACGATGCTCGGATGACCCGCGTTGGATCCTTCATGACTCATACCCTCCCGTTTTTCCCGTTTCCCCGGAGATCAGTGACCATCCTTCCCCGTCCGACCCGCCGCGTTCGGGAAGTCGAATGTTGCGCCCGCGGTCTTCCACCACTCCGCCCACTTTCCGGCCTCCTGCGGCATGTCCCGCCCGGAGATCGCCCGCAACACCTGCCAGGCCCCGAAGCGGCGACGGTCGCTCTCCTTCGGGTTCGCCAGGACCTCGATCAGGGCCACGACGAGCCACCGGCTCGCCATGCGCCGGAGCGCGACCTTGATCGCGAGATTCAAAGGATCCGAAGGGTGACCCATCCGGGCAAGAAGACGCTTCGCGACCTCGTCCGAGTCCGGGGCGATGTCGGGGAGCTCCCCCGCGGCCACGCCGCGGACCCCCTCGCTCTCCCCATCGTTCTCCACCACCGCGAGGAGGGGACCCAGCCCCTTCTCGCGAGCCACTTCGCCGTAGATGCCGAGCGCCTCGGCGGCGAGCGCCCTCGCCTCCTCGCCCGGGTGCGAGAGCCCCGCGACCGCGCGTTGGATTCCCTCGGGCACCCTGAGTTCGGCGAGCGCGAGGAAAACCCTGCCCAGAGCCGTGGCGTCGGTCTCGCGCGACGCGGCCTCGAGCAGGAGCT
>JACQVV010000414.1 GCA_016209595.1 Planctomycetota bacterium | reverse complement strand
GTCCCGGCCCGGACGCGGCGGGGGACAAGCCCCCGCCTTACATCAGAAATGCAACATTGGGGGGAATTCAGCGGTTCCCGGCGAATCGCTCCGCGGCCCAGGCGGCGTCCTCAGCAGGGAGGGGGGGATCGAGGGAGAGAGAGTAGTCGATCACCCTGTGATAGCGTCCCCGTTCGTACGCCACGACCAGGGCCTCCCCCACGGAGAGGGCGATGTCGGAGTCGCCGGGGAGGAGAGGCAAGGGAAAGGGCGGGATCGGATCGCGCAGTCGCCACGGATAGGCCTCGGCGCGCGGTCGCGACTCTGCGCGATGGACGAGTGAGAGATAGTCGCAGGCCGGAAGATCGCCGCGTACGGGCGGACGCTCCCCCGCACGCAAGAGGTCGATCTCGACGAGATGCGTTCGGGTCCGCAGGACCTCCCCGCGTTTCGCCAGGTACTCCTGCCGGCCGACGCCCTCCCGCTTGTTCGAGGGTGAGAGGACCTCGATGACAGTGACGACCTTCATCGAGGGGAGCTCTCGCACGACGAGGTACACCTCCCGGACCTCGACTGGAAGGAGATCGGGGACCTCGAGAACAATGGGAGCCGGCGAGGCTCGTCCCGACCCGCCACTTTTCGCGGCGTCCGATCCGGCGACCGTCACGTCGGGCACCAGAATCCCCCGCTCGGCGGGACCTTCGTACTCGATGTAGACGCGGCGCTCGAGCCCGACCCAGTAGCGCTCGCCGACACGCCCCCCCAGCTCTTCGCGGATGGCGTGGACGAGCCCCGCGTGCACGTCCGGCCAAAGCGCGGCGTGTTCCAGATAGGGGTCCATTCCGGGAAAGGGCGACCTCACGAGCGACATTCTACGTCGAGCTTTTGTTCCGACCGCGGAGACTTCCACCCCATATCCTGGGTGACTCGATCTTCCAGCCCCAACGCGATCACGGCCGCCCCGCCTCGGATTCCCAGCCGGGACTCGAGCTCCACCCCAACGTTGCATTTCTGATGTAGGGCGGGGGCTTGTCCCCCGCCGCGTCAGGGCCGGGACAAGCCCGGCCCCTACATTCGGATGTCGGTTGCCAGAATTCACCCCAGGTGAGGTTCTCGACCGCTCCTCGATCCTTCAAGAATCTGTGATTCTCCGCTGCCGGCTCGGTCGGATGGTCCCGAGCAGCCGCTCCGAATGCAACCATGAGGTCCAGATGCTCGTCCAGGCTCTGGAAGATCCGCTGGAGCTTCTCTCGATCCGCCGGCGCCGGTCTCTGGGGGCTCCACCGACTTCCGAATCATCATACTCGCCCGCGGCCTGCCGGGCCAGTCTCACGGAAACTCCGCCGTCTCGGCAGAGGCGAGGTCGGCGGAGTCGAGGATCTCCGAGAGCCCTTCGTCCGGGCTCCAGAGGCCGCGGTCGCGGGCGTCGGCGAGAGTGTGGACGAGCGAACGGAAGGCGTCGGGGTTGGCGTCCTCGAGACGGCGGGCGAGAGCGGGGTCCGCGAGAAAGGTCCGGACGGCCTCGTCGTAGACCCAGGGTTCGACGCGGCCGGTCGTGGTCCGAAGGCCGTGGAGGTTTTCGAGGCGCGTCGCGAGCTCGCGCACCCCCTGGTAGCCGTGGGCGAGCATGGCCTCGTACCAGGCCGGGTTGAGGAGTTTCACGCGGGCCTCGCGGGCGGAGACCTCCTCCAGGCGATCGACGCGGCCGAGCGCGGTCGTGGTGTCGGCGAGGTAGACGTCGGCCTCGCGGCCGGTCCGTTCGCGCCGAAGCAGCGAGAGGCCGCCGAGGTAGTCGAAATAATGGTCCACGTCGGAGAGGCCGATCTCGACCGAGTCGATCGCCTGGAGGACGCAGTCCGCCTCGCCGGCGAGCCGGTCGAAGAGTTCCTCCCTGCGAACGAGCCCCTCGCCCGGGACCCAGGCGAACGACTTCCGCCGGCGGAAGACGGCCGCGAGGTCGGCGGAAGTCTCCCAGGCCCCGGCGTGGAGGGCATGGTTCAGGTTCCCGCCGTAGGCGCCGGGGCCGTTCCCAAAAACTCGGGTGCGGGCATCCTCGGGAGCGATGCCGGCGGCTTCGAGGGCCCCGACCCTCTTCTTGACGCGGTTCTCGTCCTCGGGCTCGTCAAGGGCGGCGACAAGGCGAACGGCCTCGTCGAGGAGGGCGAGCGCACCGGGGAAGACGTCGCGGAAGATGCCGGAGACGGTGACGACGACGTCGATCCGCGGGCGGCAGAGTTCGGAGAGCGGCCGGGGAGAGAGAACGCGGAGGCGTCCGAGCGAATCGGGACCGACCGAGAGGCCGAGGAGTTCCAGGGCGAGCGCGAGCGACTCTCCGCCGGTCTTGATGTTGTCCATCGCCCAGAGGACGAGGGCGACCGAGTCGGGCCATGCGCCCAGGTCCTTCCGGGCGCGGGCGAGGAAGCGGTCCGCGGTGACCCGCGCGACCGCCACGGCGCCGGGAGAGGGAATCGAGTCGGGGGAGAGGGCGTGGTGGTTCCGGCCGGTGGGAAGGACGCGCGGATTCCGGACCGGGTCTCCGCCGGGTCCAGGGCGGACGTAGCGGCCTCGCAACGCGGCCAGGGCGGCCTCGATCTCGCCGCCGCCGGCGAGGTCCGCCTTCATCCGTGTCAGGAATGCCGCCATCCGGCCGCGTTCCTCGGTCTGGGGACGCCCTCCCGCCAGCAATTCACGAACGAGCTCCCGCGCGCGTCCCTCCCGTTCGCGAAGTCTCTCGGCCGCGGGTCCGTCCCCCGCTCGGGCCGCCTCGAAGATCACTTTCGCGGGCTCCTCCCCCTCGCGCCGGACGAGCTCCAGGGACGAGCGGAATCCTTCTTCCGGTCGGTCGAAGGCCGCGGCCGACGCGAGCTGGTCGAGTCGCTCCTCTCCTTCGGGGAGACGACCCAGGACGTGAAGGCCCGAGGGAACGAGAGTCCGCTCGATGTCGAGGAGCGCGGCGAGCCATCGATCGAGGGATTCTTGCGCGATTTCGCCGGCCGCCGGAGGGGCGAGGTGGGATTCATCTGCGAGCCGGACTGCGGCCTCGAAGAGCGCCGCCCGTCGCGAGGGATCCTCCTCGCGGCGATGCGAGAGAATGAGGTCTTTCAGAGCTCGAAGGCTCCGATAGAGCCCTGCCTCCCGCGACGGCGGCGTAAGGTGGCCCACGAGGACGGCCATGGAGCGGCGCTTCGCGATCGTCCCCTCGGCGGGATTGTTCACGCTGTAGGCGTAGACGTTGGGAAGGTCTCCGAGCAGCCGGACGGGCCAGCACTCGGACGAGAGGCCCGCTTCCTTGCCGGGCATGAACTCGAGCGCGCCGTGAGTCCCGAGGTGAAAGACGGCGTCCGCTCGAAACCCCTCGCGAAGGTATTCGTGATAGAGGGCGAAGGCGTGGGTCGGCGAGGCGTCGCGAACGAAGAGGAGCTTCATGGGGTCGCCGTCGTAGCCGAAGCCGGGCTGGACGCCGACGAGGACGTTTCCGAAGCGCAGCGCGAGGACGAGAAGGTCGTTGCCATCGACCAGGACCGAGCCGGGGGCCTCCCCCCAGTGCCTCTCGATCTCGGCGAGGCCTCGCGCCCAGCGCTGGTGGTCTCGCACGTCTACGCGGATCGGGCGCTCGGTGCCCGCGGGATCGCCCTCGGCCCCCGCCTCGATCGAGCGAAAGATCGCGAGGATCTCTTCGGAAGACCCCGGGACCTCGACCGTGTACCCGTCGGCCGCGAGAGCCGCGAGAAACCGGTGGAGGCTCGCGAAGACGTCGAGGTAGGCCGCGGTCCCGAGCGCCCCCGAGGCGGGCGGGAAGCGGAAGATCGTGACGGCGATCCTCTTCTCGGCGTTCGGCGTCCGCCGGAGCTTCGCCCAGCGCGCCGCGCGCGCGGCGAGGAGATCGAGGTTCGCTCTCTCGACCTCGCGGGGGCCCGCTGGGCCCCCCTCCCTCGCCGTCCCGGTCACCACCCAGGGCTCGATCGCCCCGTCGAGCTCCGGCAGGGCCACGTTCAGCGCGACCTGGACCGGAACGAGGCCATGGTGATTCCTCCGCCACGTGTCGAGATCCTGGAAGGCGAGCGGCACCGTGACGAAGTACGGGACATCGAGTTCCACGAGCGATTCGACCGCTTCGGCAGGGCGGCTCTCGGCGTGGCCTCCCACGAGCGGGAAGCCCGTCGCCGAGACGAGGAGGTCGATCCCGCAAGCCCTGAGTTCATCGAGGACCGGCCGGTAATCGAAGATCGAGCCGAAGACCGGCAGGACCGCGAGACCACGCGCCTCGAAGCTCGCGACGATCGCCGCGAGGTGCGCCGTGTCGCCGGCAAGGAGCTGGTTCCGCAGGAAGAGAAGGCCGACGCGCGGGCGATCGATGAGTCCCAGGCGCCGCTCGAGCTCTGCCGGCCCCTCGACGATCCGTCCGACCAACGGGTGCCACGCGCCCGTCTCGGGATACCGCCGCGGCGCGCGATAGGTCCCGGCGAGGTGGGCCCGGCCGTGGTGGCGATGGGCGATCCGCAGCACGAGGTCGCGGAGGTTCTCCTCGCTTCCCTCGATCCAGGCGAGGTAGGACTCCAAAAAGGTTCGCAGGTCTTTCGCGCGGCCGGGAAGGAAGGCGAGAGCGCGCGGCGCCAGAGACATGATCGTCCGGAGGTGCTCCCGCATGTTCGTCCCGCGGACGAGCCGGGAGAAGAGGCCGCGAACCTTCCCGCGTCTCCTCTGCCGCGGCCGATCGGCGGCTCCCGCCATCCTGAACCGGCCGACACGGGTGAGCGCCATCGCCGGCCCGACCGAGTTCAGCGCGAGGACCGTCGCGTCCTCGCGGACCGAGGCTCGGACGAGCTCGGCCACGAGATCCGCCTGACGGTCCTCAAGAAGGTGCGCGAGGAGGAGGACGTCGGCCGACGCGAGGGCCCGTTCGAGCCTCGCCCGCCCTTCCTTCTTCTCCACGAGAGACGGATCGAGAACTTCAAGCCCGACCGGGAAGGCAAGAGCGGTGTCGTCGGTGATCCGCCGGCAGGCGCGGGCGAGCGCTGGGGCTCCCATCCCGTCCATCGAGACGAGGAGGATCCGGAACGTCACCGCGTGAACCCGTGGAGCGGGTGGACCGCGATGAGCGGGAGGCCGTTTCGCTCCGCGAACTCGCGCGCCGGCCCGTCGCTCCCTCGGGCGAGAACGACCGCTCGCGCCCCGAGAGCGGCGAGGCCGGCGAGGAGCCGCGAGACTTCGACGCCGGCCCGCTCGGGGTCCCGGTCTCCGGCGAGAGTGAGGTTCGCGCGGCCGTCGGTAACGAGGAGGACCGACACCGGCGCCTTCGCTCGCCGCGCCGCCTCGAGCGCGATCGCGAGTGCCCGCGGGAGAGGCGTCCCGCCCGTGGCCCGCGCCGAGAGAACCGCCCGGCGGACCCGCTCGGGTGCCCGCATGGGGGGCACGGCGAGCCTGGCCTCCCCCCGCCCGATGACGATGAGCCCCACGGACTCGCGCGACAAGTGGGCTTCGGAAAGAAGCGCCAGGGCCGCCCCGCGACCGAGCCGGACCCTCTCCCCGCCCATGCTGCCCGAGGCGTCGAGGACGACGAGATGGACCGCGCCCGAGCGCCTGCGGCGCACCGCGACCCGGAGGTCCTCCTCGCGGATGTGCGGTCTCGCTCCCGCCGGCGTGCCCCGGAGGCGCTGGAAGGGAAGCGCGCGGCGGAGGGTCGCCGCGACGTCGATCCGTGGTCGCCGGTCGGCCGGCCGCCGGTGGTAGAGGACGCGCCCCTCCCGTCCCGTCTCTCCGGGCGAGCGCCGGCCTTTTCCCAGGGAAGGAGCGACCGCGGGGAGCTCCGGCGGCGCGGCTTTCGCAACGTCACCCGCATCCTCGGGAGGCTCGAGCGCGTCGCGCGGCGGGTATGGGTGCGAGGCGCGTTCCGGACACGCCGTCGAAGGCGCCGACTCCCGGAGCGGGAAGATGTCTCCGAGCCGCTCCACCAGTCCCTCCCCCACCGAGGGGTGCCCGAGAAGGGCGGCCCAGGCCGCCAGAGCGCGCGCGGCCGAGACGAGCCTGCCGTCCCCGTCGCCGAGCGCCCCGGGAGCGAGCCGGCGCGCGACTCCCGCGAGCGCCGCCCAGGCTTTCTCCTCGAAGCGAACCTCGGGAAGGGCGAGACGGGCCGCGTGGACGGCCGCCGCGATGGAGGGGTCGGGCTCGGGCGGCGACAGGCGTTCGCGCAGGGCGAGCACCGGATCCGCCGGCGAGGAAGAACGAGGCGAGAGGAGCGGCCAGCCCCCGCGCGGGACGTCCTCCCGATCCATCGGCGCGACGATACGGACCGGAGAGGAGAGAAGGAGCGCGCGCGCCGCGGGATCGAGGCCCGCGGGGTGAGCCAGAGTGACGATCCGCCCGGCCGCGCGCGCGAGGAAGGCTTCCTTCTCCCATCCAGGGAGTCTTTCCGCATGAAGAAGGTCGCTCGCCCGGGCCGCGGCCGGCACGCGAAGCAAGGCCTCGCCCGGCGGGAGCCAGAGCGAGAGCTCCGCGATCCGCTCCTCGAAGCGATCGGGAGAGAGCGCGACGCCCGCGAGCTTCGGATGAACGGCCAGGGCGAGGAGCGCTGCCCGTTCGGGATCGGCGAGAAGATCGTCTTTCGTCAGGATCATTCGCCGAGAGATCTGGACAGGAGGTCGCCTCCCCCCGGGAAGGCCAGGGCTTCCTCTACCGCCTCCGCCAGCCGGTCGAGAGCGGGTTGGGGATCGAGGACATCCTGGGGGAGCCGATGGGCGAGCGCGAGCGCCGCGGTGGCCGCAAGATGAGGGAGGCCGACTTCCGCTTCGCCCAGGAGCGCGGCGAGCGCCCGGGCGGCGCGGGCCCAGGCGATCTCGCCCCTGTGGCCCTCGAGCGCAAGCCGCGCGGCGACACGGGCGACCGTCGAGAGTCCCGAGTCCGGGAGCGCCACTTTCTCGATCCTCGCGCGGGCGGCAGCGATCCGTTCCCGAAGTTCGGCGCTCCGCCCGCGCCAGCTCAGGTCGAACGCCCCGGGATCCTGGTCGAACGCGATTCTCCGCCGGGCGACCTCGACCCTGTCGTCCTCGCGAGCGAGCGTCTCGACGCGGACGGAGAGGCCGAAGCGGTCGAGGAGCTGCGGCCGGATCTCCCCCTCCTGAGGGTTTCCGGAGCCGACGAGGAGGAAGCTCGCCGGGTGCGTCACGCTCACGCCCTCCCGCTCGACAACGTTCGTTCCCGACGCCGCGGCATCGAGGAGAAGGTCCACGAGGTGGTCCTCCAGGAGATTCACCTCGTCGATGTAGAGGACGCCGCGATGGGCGCGTCCCAGGCATCCGGCCTCGAACGCCCGCACCCCCTCGGCGAGCGCGCGCCCGATGTCGAGCGAGCCGGTGACCGAGTCCTCGGCGGCTCCCAGAGGCAGCGTGACGAGAGGCGCCCGGACGCGCGCGGGACGGGGTCGCCCGCCGTTCTCGCAGGCCCGGCACAGACCCAGGGGCTCGCCCGGGAGGCACTGGATCGGACAGCCTTCCGGCGCCTCGATCTCCGGAAGGAGCTCGGCAAAGCCGCGCACGGCCGTGCTCTTCGACGTCCCCCTCCGGCCGAAGAGGAGAAGCCCGCCGATCCGCGGGTCGGCGGCGACGAGGCAGAGCGACGCGCGGAGCGCGGTCTGCCCGACGATCGCGACGAAGGGGTAGATGGGGCTCGCCATGAGCCGCCGATTCTACCCGCACGGTCACGGTCACGGTCACGGTCACGGAACACGGTCACGGTCACGGTCACGGAAACGAAACACCATCACGACCCCTGTGCCTTACGCCTCCTTCTTGGCCGCCCTCTTCCTTTTCTTCTTCTTTCTCTGGCGGAGCCGCTTCACCTCGGCAAGCCGCTTCGATGTCCCGGGGGAGACCTTCTCCTCGATCCGGTCCACGAGCTCCCGGAGAGCGAGGAACCGGTTGAGCGACCGCTTCCGCTCGCGCTGGCAGCGCACCGCGAGCTCGAGCGGCTCGTAGCGGAGCTGGACGGCGATCTCGGTCTTGTTGATCTTCTGCCCGCCGGGGCCGCCGCCCTTGACGAACGACTCCTCGATCTTCGAAGCGTCGATCCCCAGACGCTCGATCCGGGCGAGGAGCTCCGCGATCTTCTCCGGGCGGACCGGGAAACGCTCCTTGAGGTTCAAGTCAGTCCTTCACTGGAATCTCGCAGAAGATGTCGCCCCCCTCGATCTTGACGGGGAAGCAACGCGCTTCCACATCCGGAAACGTGGTGCAGTGTCCGGTCGCGACGTCGAAGCTCCAGTAGTGCCAGGGGCACTCGACTTCCCGGCCGTCGAACTTCCCCTCGCCAAGGGGACCCCCGGCGTGCGGGCAGACGTTCGCGAGCGCGTGGAGGGCGCCGCCGATATTGAAAAGGGCGATCTCGCGTGTTCCTGCCATCACGAGCTTCGCGCAGCCCGGAGGGACTTCCGCTTCGCGCGCGACGCGCGTCCAGATCGCGCGAAGGGCCATCCTACTGTCCGGGATCGCCCGCCATGTCGATCCAGACGAGACGCTCGCCGGCGCCGAGGTCGCTCGCCGAGCCGGCCGCGACCGAAAACGTCCGTACTTGTCCGGGGTCGGCTTCGCCTCCAGCGCCAAGCTCGATCCGGACGCGGCCGGCGGGCCGGCCGTCGCGGACGCGCTCGGCCTCGAAGGATGACGGCCCCGCCTGTATCCCTCCGAAACGCGCCTCGAGCACGCCGCGGCCACCCTCGAACCGGACCACCTCCACCTCGACGGGCAAGGACTCCCGGACCGGACGGTCGAGGTCCTCTCCCGCCGACGAGAGGCGGTCGAGGATGAAGCGGGCCCGGAGCTGGACCTCGGGCGACCCCGAGAGCTCGGCCTCCTGGAGGATGGGCGTCGCCTCGGGTCCGACCTCCAGGAGTCGCCGGCTCGCTTCCTCGCGAACCGCGAAGTCGGGATCGTCAAGGCGGGCGAGAAGAGCGCGGATCTGTTCCGGAGCCGTGGAGTCGAGGTGCCGGAACGGGGCGCGGACCTCCGAGGCGGCCATCCGGGCGTGCCACGCGGCCGTGGCGCGGTGGCCCGATGCGCGGGCCTCGAAGCCCGGTCGCTCCGCCGGGGCGAGCGCCGCGGCGCACGCGGGAAGGATCGAGTCGGCCACCCGAGCCGCGGCTTCGGACGCCCGCGCGGCCGCCGCGGCATCCGGCTCCTGGTACGCCTTGCGCGCCTTCCAGGAGAGCCGTTCGAAGGCCGCGAGCAGCCTGTCGGGGACCGGCGCCTCGGCGACGCCCGGGCGCGTTCGATCGCCAAGAACCGCCACCAGGAGCTCGCTCTCTCCACCACGCTCGACCCCGAGCACGACCGCGCACCCGACGGGGCTGCCGACGATCCACTCCCGCAGCGCCTCGAAGTTCCCGATCGCGCGGCCGTCGAACTCGACCAGGACGTCCCCCGCCTGGAAGCCCGCGCGCTCGGCGGCGCTCCCCTCGATCACCTGCTCGACCCGGACCCCGGCGCCCGCGTAGGTGGAGTCCATCTGGACGCCCAGGAACGGCTCATCGGCCGCGGCCGGAAGCGCGGCAAGGGCGACGCTCAGGAGAACGATCGAGGCGCGCATGGCGCCCGGGAGTCTAGATCCCGCCCGCGCCGCGGTCAAGACGCGCCCGGGCGCTTGCAACTCCCGCGAGGCCTCTCTATCATCGCGCCCCATCCCCGCACGACGGAGGCGATATCATGACCTCGCACGACGAAACCCTTCGCGACAGCTGGGCCCTGGTCCTTGGCTCTTCCAGCGGGTTCGGGGCAGCAACGTCGATCGAGCTCGCCCGCCGCGGGATGCACGTCTTCGGAGTACACCTCGACCGGAAGGCGACGCTCCCCAACGCCGAGCGGGTCGTTGCCGAGATCCGGAGCGCCGGACGGGAGGCCCTCTTCTTCAACGTGAACGCCGCCGGCGAGGGGGAGCGCACGGAAGTCTGCAACAAGATCGCCGAGAAGCTCGCCGGCGCCGGGGACCCTGGCTTCGTTCGAGTTGTCCTCCACTCCCTCGCCTTCGGGACGCTCAAGCCCTACTTCGCCGACAAGCCCGAAGAGATGGTCACGCAACGCCAGATCGAGATGACGCTCGACGTCATGGCGAACTCGCTCGTCTACTGGTGCCAGGACCTCTACAAGCGGAAGCTCCTGCGCTCCGGGAGCCGCATCTTCTCGATGACCTCGGCGGGATCGCAACGGATCTGGAAGTCGTACGGCCCGGTCTCCGCCGCGAAGTGCGCTCTGGAGTCGCACACCCGGCAGATCGCGTGCGAGCTCGCGCCCGAGGGGATCACCGCGAACTGCATCATGGCTGGCGTCACCGACACGCCGAGCCTCCGGAAGATCCCGGGGAGCGAGGTCATGGTCGAGCACGCGATTCATGCCAACCCCGGGAAGCGCCTCACGACGCCCGAGGACGTAGCGCGGGCGATCGCGGTCCT
This sequence comes from Planctomycetota bacterium, assembly GCA_016209595.1. Taxonomy (GTDB): domain Bacteria; phylum Planctomycetota; class JACQVV01; order JACQVV01; family JACQVV01; genus JACQVV01. Next base: position 145 of record JACQVV010000414.1, on the reverse strand, counting down.
CGCGCGCCCGGAGTCGGCCTGGCTCACGGGCGCGGTGATCCCGGTGGACGGGGGAGAGATCCTCGCCTAGGCCCACCTAGTTCACGAACGAGTCAGGTTCCGCATGGACCTGGACCTGGACTTGGACCTGGACTTGGACCTGGAC
>JACQVV010000424.1 GCA_016209595.1 Planctomycetota bacterium | reverse complement strand
CGCGAGGATCGGGTTCCTGACCGCCTCGACGGGAGTCTACGAGCGCCTCACGCCGCGCGAGATCCTCGCCTTCTTCGGGCGGCTCCACCGGATGGACGAGGAGCGCCTCGCGACCCGCACGGACGAGCTCCTGGATCTTTTCGAGCTCCGGGCACACGCCGACCGGCTCTGCGGGACGCTTTCGACCGGGACCCGTCAGAAGGTGAACGTGGCGCGCTCGGTCGTCCACGATCCGCCGGTCCTCATCTTCGACGAGCCGACGGCGGGGCTCGACTGCGTCGTCGCGCGCACGGTGACCGACTTCCTTCGCCTGGCGCGCGAGCGAGGGCGCGCGATCCTCCTTTCCGGGCACCGGATGGAAGAGGTGGAGCGGCTCTGCGACGACGCGGCGATCCTGTTCGACGGGAAGATCCGGACCGAGGGCTCGCTCGACGAGCTCCGGGCGACCTGGGCCGAGCCGACGCTCGAGGGGATCTTCTTCGCGGCGATCGCCAGGGAAAAGGCGGGGGCGACCCATGGACCGTAAGATGGTCGGGATCGTCTACCGGCGGGAGCTCCGGGACACGCTCCGCGACCGGCGGACCCTCTTTCTCATGCTGGGGCTGCCGCTCGTCCTCTATCCCCTCCTTCTCATAGGGACGAGCCAGCTCGTCGTCCTCCAGTACGGCAGGGTCGTGGACCAGCCTCCGCGCGTCGCCGTGCTCGACGCGCCGCCCGACTTCGGTCCCTTCCTGGACAAGGTCTCCGGCGAGGGGCTCGCCGTCGAGGTCCGCGACACGAAGGACCCGCTCGGGGCGCTCGAAGCCGGGGAGATCGAGGCCTGGGTCGACTTCGACGGAGCGGTCGAGGGAACGCCCCCGCGCGCGAAGGTCCGCTTCGACGGGACGAACGACCGTTCCACCGCCGCCCGCACGCGGCTCGTGACGCTGCTCCGGCGATACCGCGAGAAGAGGGTCGAGGAGAATCTCGAGGCGAGCGGGCTTGACCGGACCGCCGTCACGCCCTTCGACATCGCCCCGGTGAACGTGGCCGGGGCGAGCGCGAGGGGAGGCGCGCTCTTCGGGAAGGTCCTGGCGATCCTCCTCGTCCTCATGGCCGTGACCTTCCCCTTCTATCCCGCGATCGACGCCGCGGCGGGAGAGAAGGAGCGCGGCACCCTCGAGACCTTGCTCGTGACGCCGGTCGGGCGGACCGAGCTCGTGATGGGAAAGTACCTCTCCATCCTCACGGTGGCGCTCGTGGGCTCGACCTTGAACCTCGTGGCGATGGCGTTCACGTTCAGCCACTTCGCGTCGCTCGTCAACGAGGCGAACGCGCAGGCGCGGGAGCTCCGCGGCGTCCAGGGCGACCCCGACGAGGTCTCGATCGAGGGGATGGTGGAGAAGAAGGAGGCCGTCCAGTTCCGCGTGGACGGAGCCACGATCCTCGCCCTTCTCATCGTGCTCGTGCCCCTCTGCGCCCTCTTCTCCGCGCTCGCGCTCGCCCTCTCGGCCTTCGCCCGGACCTACAAGGAGGGCCAATACTATCTGACGCCCCTCATCGCGGCGGTCTTGCCGCTCGCGCTCGTGCCGGTGCTGCCGGAGTTCCCGCTGACCTGGACGCTCTCGATCGTCCCGGTCGCAAACGTCTGCCTCCTGTTCCGCGAGGTCCTCTCCTCGAACTGGCTCCCCGGCCACTTCGTGGTGGTGCAGCTCTCGACCTTCGCCTATGCCGCCCTCGCGCTCGTATGGGCCCAGCGCCTCTTTCGCCGGGAAGAGGTCCTCTTCCGCCAGCCGGGGACGCTCGCCTGGCGGTTCTGGCGGGCGAGCCCGGACTACGGGAAGCTCCCGCGCGCCCGCCATGCGTTCTTCCTCTTCGTGCTGGTCCTCCTCCTCATGTGGTTCGCCGGGCAGGAGTTCCAGCGGGCGAACCTCGTGCGGGGGCTCGTCCTCTCCCTCCTCTTTCTTGTTCTCTCCCCGGCTCTCGCGACGGCGGCCCTCTACCGGTTCGACTGGAAAGCGACCTTCGCGTTCCGGGTGCCCTCGCTTCGCGCGCTCGCCGGCGCCGTGGTCTTGGGGCTGGGCGCCTTCCTCCTCGCGCGCCAGGTCCTCTACTGGCAGTCGCTCGCCTACCCTCTTCCGGAAGGCCCGGCCGCGGCCGAGGAGCTCGCCCGGCTCCCCCTCGCGTGGCTCGTGCTCATCGCCTGCGTGCTGGCGCCTCTATGCGAGGAGGCGCTCTGCCGGGGCTTCCTGCTCCGGGGCTTCTCTGCCGGCCGGGGCATCTGGGCGGGCGTCGTGTTCTCGGCCGCCTGCTTCGCCCTCCTTCATCTCTCCCCCCACCGCTTCCTCTTCACCTTCACGCTCGGGCTCGCACTGGGCTTCGCGGTCCACCGCTCGGGGAGCCTGGCGACGGGCATTCTCCTGCACGGGATCTCGAACGGGACCGCGCTCGTCGTGGCGACGAACTGGCCGGACCTGGCCGAGCCCAGGAGCAGCCTGCCCTGGTGGCTTCTCGCGGCGGGCCTCGCTCTTGCCGCGGCGGGCGTCCTGCTTCTCGCCTTGCGCGGTAGGGCCCGGAAACAGGAAGAGCCGGCCGAGACCGGTGGAGTTCCGAACCCTGACCTATCTCCCCGACAGGAGCCCCAACGTTTCGGGTCGCAGGATTCCGGTTCTCGCGGCTCGGCCGGCTCGAAGTGAGTCTAAGACAGCCGCGGCCAGGCCTGCCACCCGAGCACTTATTTTCAAACTCGTGCTGGAGCGCTTGCGCGACCCGGGACATGAATATCCTCGACAAGGGCGACGACTACTACATGGGTCTCGCGCTTCGCGAGGCCGAGCTCGCCGAGGAGGAAGGGGACGTCCCGGTCGGAGCGGTCATCGTCGGCGAAGGGCGGCTCCTCGCGCGCTCGCACAATCAGCGCGAGCTCCTCCAGGACCCGACGGCCCACGCCGAGATCCTCGCCCTCACGCAGGCCGCGGCGGCCCTGGGAACCTGGCGGCTCCTGGGCTGCGACCTCTACGTGACCAAGGAACCCTGCCCGATGTGCGCGGGGGCGCTCGTGCTCGCCCGGATCCGGCGGGTCGTCTACGGGGCGGCGGACCCGAAAGGCGGGGCCTGCCGCTCGCTCTTCACGATCCCGTCCGATCCGCGCCTCAACCACCAGGTTCTCGTCGAGGAGGGTGTCCGGGAGGAGGAGTGCCGGACGCAGATCCAGGCATTCTTCCGGAGGAAGCGCGCCGGCGGACAAACGATTGAGGAAGAGTTCGGTTCATTAATGTAGGATCCGGCATCCGTCGTTCCGCGGAAGATCGAAGAAGGAGAGGTGCGAGAGTGGTTGAATCGGCTGGTCTCGAAAACCAGAGTCCTCCTCGTGGGGACCGGGGGTTCGAATCCCCCCCTCTCCGCCGTGACAGCCTTCAGGTTTCAGCCTTCAGGCTTCAGAGAAAACAGGACGCATGGGATCGTGCAACGTTGACTCTGAAGCCTGAAGCCCGAAGACTGAAGACTGAATTGGAGGAGTCGCATAGTGGCCGAGTGCGCGCGCTTGGAAAGCGCGTGAGCGGGGTAACCTGCTCCGCGGGTTCGAATCCCGCCTCCTCCGTCCGCCATGCTAGATGGGGGACTAGCGGCCCCCTGCACCTGCAACCCGCTATAGCAGGGTCGACGCCCTGGCGAGGCTCTCGCCTCGGACGGGGCTTCCCGAAGAGCGGCGATGAAGGTCACGGTCCCGGACAACGGACGGAGTGTGAACCGGGTCAGAGGGGGAACCCAGCAGCCCCGACATTCCTGGCCCCGTGTGTCCCGGGAGCGCCGGACTGGAGCTAGCTGTCGGAGAAGCGCCGTACGGACGGTTCCGAACCAGGGTGCATGGTTTTTTTCAGTCTTCAGGCTTCAGGCTTCAGGCTTCAGGGTAATGACTCCAGCCACCTGGTAGACATGGACTACCTCGTCCTCCCCCGCAAGTACCGCCCGCGCACGTTCTCCGAACTCGTGGGGCAGGACGCCATCGTGCGCACGCTCTCGGGCGCCATCGAGGCCGGCCGGATCGCGCAGGGCTTCCTCTTCTGCGGGCCGCACGGGGTCGGGAAGACATCCACGGCCCGCATACTCGCCAAGGCGCTGAACTGCGAGAAGGGCCCGACGGCGGCGCCCTGTCTGGAGTGCCCCCCCTGTCGCGACATCGAGTTCGGGCGGGACCTAGACGTCCGGGAGGTGAACGGCGCGGACAACCGCGGAGTGGACGAGGTCCGGGCGATCATAGAGGACGTACGCTTCGCCCCCTCGCGAAACCGCAAGAAGGTCTTCATCATCGACGAGGTCCACCAGCTCACGGAGGCGGCTTTCAACGCGCTCCTGAAGACCCTGGAGGAGCCACCCGCCCACGTCGTCTTCATCCTGGCGACGACGCAGCCCTCGGACGTCCCCGCCACCATCCTCTCCCGCTGCCAGCGCTACGACTTCCGCCGGGCGGGACGGGCCGACATCGTCCGGCGACTCTCGGAGATCGTGCGCGCCGAGAAGATCGAGGTCTCCGAGCCGGTCCTCTTCCGGATCGCGGACCGGGCCGCGGGCTCGCTCCGCGATTCGCAGAAGATCCTCGACCAGCTCGTCGCGTTCGCAGGCAACAAGATCGAGGACGGGGCCTTCCATGCCCTCCTGGGGCTCACCCCGCGGGAGGAGGTCCTCGCCGTGGCGGACGAGATCCTCTCCCGGCGCACGGCCGAGGTCCTCGACAGGGTGGACCGCCTCTACCGGGAAGGGCGGGACGTGCAGGAGTTCGTCGCGGCGCTCGTGGAGCACTTCCGGACGCTGCTCCTCGCGAGCTACCCGGGGATCGACCCCGAGGCCATCGAGGCCCCCGCCGATGAGATGGCGCGGATCCGGGAGCAGGCCGGGAAGGCGACCCGCGACGGCCTTGTCGCGATGATCCAGACGCTCTTCGAGCTCGAGAACCGGATGCGCCGGCCCTCGTCGCACCGCGTGCTCCTGGAGATCGCTTTCGTGAAACTCGCCGAGCTCTCCGACCTCGCGCCCCTCTCCGAGGTCCTCGCGCGGCTCGACGGGGCAGAGCCCGCTCCCCGCCCGGCGCTCGCCCCGGCCGTCGCGCCCGCGGCGCCGAAGGGGCCAGTCCCGGCCGTCGCGCCCGCGGCGCCCAAAGGACCGGTCCCGGCGGGCGCGCCCGTCGCCGCGGCCCGCCCCGCGGGCTCCGTCGACCTTGCCGCGGTCCGGCGGGCCTGGCCCGAGGCCTTGCGCGAGGTCGCCTCGGGCGACCCCGGCGTGGAGGCCACGTTCTCGATGGGCGAGCCGGCCGAGCTTTCGGGGGATGCGATCGTCGTCCGATTCGAGTCGCGGGCCCGCTTCGCCGTGGGCCAGCTCGAGGGAACGGAACGCCTCGGGCGCTTCGAGTCCGCCCTCGCGACCCTCCTCGGCCGCCGCCTCCGGATCCGCCCCGCATTCGACGAGGCGCGGCCGCCCGAGGACGAGGGGAAGGCGCGGAGGGACCCTCGCGTGGAGAAGGCGATGGACCTCTTCGACGGCCAGGTCGTCGAGGTCCGCAGGCCGGGCCCCAAGAGGGGGGGGAGGTCTGGATGAGCGGTCCGGGCGGCTTCAACCTCGGTGACCTGGGGAACCTGAACTTCATGGAAATCCTCAAGAAGGCCCGGGAGTTCAAGGAGACCCTGGAGAAGACGCGCGAGGAGCTCCGGAAGCGGACGGTCCAGGCGAGCGCCGGTGGCGGCATGGTCGTCGTGACCGCCGACGGCGATGGGATGATCCGGTCCGTCCGGATCGATCCAGCGGCGATCGTCCCCTCCGAGAAGGAGCTCCTCGAGGACCTGATCCAGGCGGCCGTGAACGAGGCACGCACCCGCGCGAAGAAGCTCCTGGAGGAGGAGATGGCGAAACTCACCGCCGGCCTCCCCATCCCGCCGGGGTTTTTCGGGGGGCTCTAAGCCCTACGTCGGCGCGCCCAGAATGATCCCCTCGAACACGACCTCCCCGTTCCGGATCCCCTGCACGTCGAACTTCCCCATGCGGGGCTTGAGGCTCGCGCCCCGGGCCAGCATGTAGAGGGTGTCGCCGGGGACAACCTGCCCGCGGAAGCGGAAGTCGTCCGCGCCGCGGAAGACCATGAAGCGCTCCACGAGATCGGGGAAGTAGTGCTTGTAGTAGTAGGTCGCGAGCTGGGCCGAGGCCTCGATCATGAGCACGCCCGGGAAGACGGGCCGCCCGGGGATGTGGCCCCGCACCCAGAACTCGTCGCTCCGGACGTCCCGGCGGGCGATGGCGAGCCCCTCGTCCAGCGAGAAGTGGACGATCGCCGAGAGCTGCTCCATCTCGTGGCGCTGGGGGTTGAACCGGCGGATCTCCTCGATGCCGGCGTGGACTTTCGCGAGGTCGAAGCGGGAGAGATCCGCGAGCGGGACGATGGCCATGTTCGGGGT
>JACQVV010000426.1 GCA_016209595.1 Planctomycetota bacterium | reverse complement strand
TCGCGGATCTCGGCGATCTTTCCGAGAGAATCTCCCGAGAGCTCGAGGAGCGGGCCCTGGAGATCTCGCTCGTGGGCGAGGTGATCGAGAAGATCCGCCGGATGACCGACGTGGACGAGATCGTCCGGACGTTCCTCGGCAGTTGCCGGAACCGCCTGTCGTTCGACCGGGTTTTCTGGTTCGAGGCGGACGGGGAACGGAGGCTCCGCCTCGCCTACGTCCTCGACAAGGCCGGCCTTCGGCAGCCCCGCCAGGAGGGGACTCTCTCGCTCGACGAGAGCCCCGACGCGGGCCCGATCGAGACGGCCGCGATCACCGGAAAGCCGTTCCTCGCCTCCGTGGACGGCGAGCCGGGCCGCGACGAGTGGGCGAAGGGCGCCCGGGAGCTCGGCGGTGCGCCGCTCGCGACCTCCGACCAGCTCCTGGGCGTCGTCGTCGTGGACAACTCCCTCACCGGAAGCCCCCTCACCGAGATGAGCGTGCAGACGCTCCACCTCCTGGCGATCGAGGTCGCGCTCGTCATCGAGAAGAGCCATCTCCTCGCCCGCTGGCGCCAGACCGAGCGGCTCGCCCGAACCGACGAGCTCACCGGCCTCGCCAACCGCCGCCAGGCGCTCGCGGCGATCGAGGCCGAGATCGCGAAGAGCCGGGAGCGCGGGCACTCTCTCGCGCTCGTCCTCGCGGACCTCGACAACTTCAAGGAATACAACGACCGCTTCGGGCACGAAGCCGGGGACCGGATCCTCGTCGGCGTCGCGGAGCGGATTGGAAAACGCTCGCGGGGGGACGACACCGTCGCCCGCCTCGGCGGGGACGAGTACGTGGTGGTCCTCCCGAGGGCGAGCATCGAGGAAGCCCGGCGATTCGCCCGCCGGATCCTCCAGGACGTCGAGGCCTACGGCCAGGAGCTCCAGACCGAGTTCCCCGGCGGCGCCCTCTCCCTCTCCGCGGGAGTCGCCCTCTTCGATCCCGAAGCCGACGACGGGAGGACCCTTCTCAAGCGGGCGGACGAGGCGCTCTACCGGGCGAAGACCCAGGGGAAGGGCCGGATCGAATGAGCGAGGTCGCGCCGGACCGCGATCGACCGGGGACGGGCAGGCGGGAAGGAGACGCGCCCTCGATCCACCTTTCGGTCGTCTCCCCCGTCTACCGGGCACGGGACTGCCTGGAGGAGCTCCACCGGCGCGTGACCGCCGTCGTGGGGACGCTCACGCCCGACTTCGAGATCATCCTCGTGGACGACGCGAGCCCCGACGACTCCTGGGGAGTGATCGAGTCCCTGGCCGCCCGCGATCCGCGCGTTCGCGGGATCCTCCTCTCGCGGAACTTCGGCCAGCACCACGCGGTCGGCGCGGGGCTCGCGGCCGCGCGAGGGGACTGGGTCGTGGTCATGGACTGCGACCTCCAGGACCGTCCCGAAGAGATCCCGAGCCTCTATGCCAAGGCGCGCGAGGGGCACCCCTGCGTGATGGGGCGCCGCACCCGGCGGGTCGATCGTCCCTTCAAGCGCCTCCAGTCCTGGGCCTTCTACAAGGTCTTCAGCTACCTCACCGAGATTCCCTACGACGGAACCGTATCCAACTTCAGCATCGCCTCGCGGCAGGTCGTCGACGACGTGAACCGGATGGGAGAGTCGGTCCGCTACTACCCGGGGTTCCTCTTCTGGCTGGGTTACGCGAGCGCCTTCGTCGACGTCGAGCAGGATCCCCGTTTCGCGGGCGAGACGTCGTACACGCTCGCGAAGCTCCTCCGGCACTCCCGCGACATCATCCTCTCCCACTCGAACAAGCCGCTCCAGCTCTGCGTGGCTTTCGGCCTGGCCGTCTCCTCGGCCGCCTTCCTGGCAGGCCTCTTCTACCTCGTCTGGGTTCTCGCCTACGGCACGCCCGTCGCGGGCTGGGCGAGCCTCATCATCTCCCTCTACTTCACCACGGGCGCCATCATCTTCACGCTCGGCGTGGTGGGCCTCTACGTCGGCCGGGTCTTCCAGGAGGTGAAGAGGCGGCCGATCTTCGTCGTGCGGCGGCGGACCTGGAATGAGTGACGCCTCCTCGCCCCCCCCGCCCGCCTGGGACTACTCGGCGCACGCCCCCCACTACGACAAGCGGGCGGACTACGCGGGCGAAGCGATCGACGCGCTCCTGACGCTCGCCCGCCTGCGCAAGGACGTGCCGATCGTGGACATCGGGGCGGGGACCGGGAAGCTCACGCGGATGCTCCTCGCCCGCGGCTTCGAGGTCCGGGCCGTCGAACCGAACCGCGCCATGCGGGAACTCGGTGTCCAGAACACCGCGGGGATGCGGGTGACCTGGAGCGAGGGCACGGGCGAGGAAACTCTCCTCCCGGCGGCGAGCTTCGACCTGGTCACGTTCGGCTCTTCCTTCAACGTGACAGACCGCCCGCGCGCGCTCCGGGAAGCGGCACGAATCCTCGCTCCGCGGGGCTGGTTCGCCTGCATGTGGAACCACCGCGACCTGGACGATCCCATCCAGGCCCTCTGCGAGCGCACGATCCGGGAGAGGATTCCGCACTATGACTATGGCTCGCGCCGCGAGGACCAGACCGGGACGATCCTCGAGTCCGGACTCTTCGATGCCCCCGAGCGGATCGACGGCCGCACGCTCCACCGAGTCTCGGTCGAGGACTTCGTCGAGGGCTGGCGTTCGCACGCCACGCTCGCGCGCCAGGCCGGGAGCCGCCTCGAGGAAGTGATCGCCGCGATCTCCGAGGAGCTCGCCGGTCGAGGGCCCCTCGAGGTGCCCTACGTGACGCGGGTCTGGTGCGCCCGCCTTCGGGAGCTCCCGTGATCGGAACGCTTCCGGGGACGCCGCCCCGCGCGAGGACCCTTTCGACCTGCCTCGCGTGCGGGACGCGGGTCGAAAGCGAGGAGGCGCGAGTCGCCTGCGGCGAGTGCGGGCTCGCGCTCGCCCGCGATCCGGGAGGTTTCCTCGCCGCCGTGGAGGAACCGTCCGAGGTCGCCTACCCCCACGAAGGGGCGGACCTCACCTTCGCCGTGGAGGAGGGGAGCTTCTGGTTCCGGCACCGGAACCGTGTCCTTGCGGCCCTGGTCGCGCGCCACCCGCCGGATGGGCCTCTCTGGGACGTCGGCGGCGGGAACGGCTTCCCCGCCCGGTATCTGCAAGAGCGGGGTGTCCCGGTCGTCGTCGTGGAGCCGGGACGGGCCGGCTGCGCCAACGCCGCGAGCCGCGGCGTGGAACGTGTTGTCCGGTCCACGCTGGAGGGGCTCCGGCTTCGGGATGGAGTCCTTCGGGCCGCTTCGCTCCTCGACGTGCTCGAGCACCTCGCCGATCCAGCTCCCCTCCTCGCCGAGTGCCGCCGCGTCCTCGTCCCGGGGGGCCGTCTCTTCGTCACCGTCCCCGCCTACGAGTTCCTCTGGAGCGACGAGGACGTCTACGCCCGTCATTTCCGGCGCTACACACGCCGTGCGCTCTTGCGAGAGCTGGCCGGGGCGGGGTTCACGCCCCTCTACCTCGGCTACTACTTCCAGGCGCTCGTCCTCCCGATCCTCTTCCTGCGAACGATGCCTTACAGGCTTTTCCCCGGGCGGCCCCAGCACCAGGGGAACGCGATGGACCCGAGCGAGCACACGCCGGGCCGGCTCTCGCGCGCAGTCCTGGAGAAGCTTCTCGAAAGCGAGCTCCACGCGATCCGGCTAGGCGCGCGTCTCGCCTGCGGCTCCTCCGTCGTGGCCGTGGCCGAGCGGAGGTAGGTCCCTAGTGCTCCCCAACTTCATCCTCGCCGGCACGCTTCCGGCCGGGACCGGACAGCTCTACGGCCTCCTCGCCCAGCATCCCGAGGTCTACCTCGCCCCGCCGATGCAGCCGGAGTGCAACTTCTTCTTCAAGACGAGCGAGTACGAGAAGGGGCTCTCCTACTACGAGGAGCGCTGGTTCTCGGGCGTAGTCGGACAGAAGGCGGTCGGCGAGAGGTCGAGCCTCCTCCTTTCCGGAGAGCGGGCGCCGGATCGCGTGGCGCGACACTTGCCCGGCGTGAAGCTCGTCTTCCTCTTCCGGAACCCCGCCGACAGGGCCTATGCGAACTACCGCTTCACCGCGCTCGCCGGCTACGAGGACCTCGACTTCGAGGAGGCGCTCGCGTGCGAGGAGCGCCGCCGGGCCGAGGACGCGGCTTCGGAAACGTTCCGTGCCGAGATCCAGCCCCACGCCTATTTCCATCGGGGGCTCTACGACGAAGAGCTCGCGCGATGGCTCGCACGCTTCCCGGCCGAGCAGCTCCTGCTCATGCGATCGGACGAGCTCCAGAAGGATGGCGAACGCTCCATGGCGAAGGTCTTCCGCTTCCTGGGCGTGGACGAGACCTTCCGGCCCGAACCCTTCCGCGACTTCTCCTCGCCCGACGTCATGGACCGGAAGCTCCAGTGCCGGCTGCGGCGGGAGCATGGCCCCGCCTTCGACGCGGCGATCCAGAGACTCCGGGAGGGGAAGAGCCCCCAGACCGAGCTCGACCGGACGGTCCGCTCGAACGTCCGCGACTCCTACGCGCCGCTTTCCCCCGACCAGCGCCGGCGACTCGCCTCGCGCTACGCCGGGTCGATCCGCCGGCTCGCGCCGCTCGTCCCCTTCTCGGTGGAGGACTGGCTCGGATGATCGGGCTGACCGGAAGCGGGAGGAAGGGGTGGGGGCCGCTGGCACGACCCTTGCTTCGCAAGGGGAGTGCCGGCGGTTGGAAGGGGGAGGGGGCCGTTCCCCTCCCCCTGAAAGGTGACTGGCTCGGATGACAGCCGACGAGCAGGGCACGGTCGTCTGGATCACCGGACTCCCCGGAGCAGGGAAGTCCACGGTGGCCCGCGAGGTCTTCCGGCTCCTCCGTGAGAGGACGCCGGCCGTCGCGCGCCTCGACGGCGACCTCTTCCGGGACGTGATGGGCGGCGACCTCGGCTACGGCCTGGCGGACCGCCTGGAGAACGCCCGCCGGATCTCGAGAATGTGCCGGATGCTCTCGGAGCAAGGGCTCCACGTCGTCTGCGCCACGGTCTCGCTCTTCCGCGAGTGCCACGAGTGGAACCGCGCCAATCTCCCGCGCTACGTGGAGGTCTTCCTGAGAATCCGGCGCGAGACCTTCCTCGCCCGGAACCAGAAAGGGCTCGTCTCCCGCGCGCTCTCGGGGGGCGCGGGGGAGGTCGTCGGCGTGGACCAGCCCTACGACGAGCCGACCTCCCCGGATCTCGTCGCGGACACGGACGACGGCGCGGAGCCGCCCGGCGCCGTCGCTCGCCGGATCGTGGAGCTCGCCCTGCCTTGAGCGAGATCCCCCCGCTCCGATTCGGGACCAAGGCCGGGACCCTGGCCCGGCTCGCGCCGCTTCTCTCGCGGAGCCACGTCCTCCCGCTCGTCAGCTTCTCCGTGGCCCAGTGGCGGACGGACCGCGACGCCCTCGTCCGGAGGATTCCCCGCGAGCTCGGCCCCGGACCCCTGATCGTGCGGAGCTCCGCGCGGGACGAGGACGCGCCGGGGAGGTCGAAGGCCGGGGCGTATCTGTCCGTCGCGGGCGTCTCCGGCGCCGACACGGTCTCGCTCGCCGGTGCGGTCGATCGGGTGATCGAATCGTACGGTCGCGAGGACCCTGCCGACCAGGTCCTCGTCCAGCCGGAGCTCTTCGACGTCCGCCTCTCCGGCGTCCTCTTCACCCGCGACCTCGCCACGAACGGCCCGTATCGCGTCTTCAACTACGACCCGGCGTCCGGCTCGACCCGGAGCGTGACCTCGGGGACGGGCAGCGCCCTGGAAACCTACGTGCGCTTCCGGGGGACCGCCGAGCCTTTCCCGGGCCCCGAGATCGACGCCGTGTTCGCGGCCGTGGAGGAGATCGAAGGGCTTCTGGGAGACCGTCTGGAGGTCGAGCTCGCGGTAGCGGCCGATGGGCGGGTCGTGATCTTCCAGGTCCGTCCCCTCGCGCCAGCGCCGGCGGCGAATCCGCCCTCCGACGCCGCCGTCGCCGACTGGCTGGCCAAGGCGGCGAAGAAGGTCGAGAAGCTCTCGCGGCCGCACCCCCACCTCCGAGGCACGCGCTCCGTGTTGGGCGTCATGCCCGACTGGAACCCCGCCGAGATCATCGGGACTCGCCCCCGGGGGCTCGCGCTCACCCTCTACAAGGAGATCATCACCGACTCGATCTGGGCCTACATGCGGGACAACTACGGATACCGGAACCTCCGGTCCTTCCCGCTCCTCGTCTCGCTCCTGGGGGTCCCCTACATCGACGTGCGTGTGAGTTTCAACTCGTTCATCCCGAAGGGGGTCCGGGAGTCGCTCTCCGAGAAGCTCGTGAACTACTACATCAAGCGGCTGATCGAAGCCCCGGAGGCGCACGACAAGGTCGAGTTCGACATCGTGTTCTCCTGCTACTACCCGGGGATCGCGGACGAGATCTCGCGCCTCCAGGACCACGGCTTCACCGGGCCGGAGACGGGAGAGATCCTCGCCGCGCTCCGCTCGCTGACCACCGAGATCGTCCATCCGGCGCGCGGACTATGGCGGACGGATCTCGCAAAGTTCGACATCCTGGAGTCCCGCCGGAAGGAGATCCTCTCGAGCCCAATGTCGCTCGTGGACAAGATCTACTGGCTCCTGGAGGACTGCAAGCGCTACGGGACGCTCCCCTTCAGCGGGCTCGCGCGCGCCGCGTTCATCGCCATCCAGTTCCTGAAGGGCTTCGTCTCTACCGGGGTCTTCTCGCGCGAGGAGCACGACGCCTTCCTTGGTTCTCTCGAAACGGTTCCGAACCGCATGGGCAAGGGCGTCCTGCGCCTCCGGCGAGGGGAGATCGGGAGAGAGGAGTTCCTCTCCAGCTACGGACACCTGCGCCCCGGGACCTACGACATCCGCTCTCCGCGCTACGACGAGGACTTCGATCGCTACTTCGGGGAGGAACCCGGACGCGCTCCGCCCGCCGAGGGAACCGCCCGGACGCGCCCCGCCTTCGTCCTCTCGGCCGCCCAGGGTCGCCGGATCGAGGAGATGCTAGCCGCCGAGGGCCTCCCGATCCGGGCGGCCGACCTCCTGGCCTTCATGCGCTCGGCGATCGAGGGACGCGAGTACGGGAAGCTCGTCTTCACGAAGTCCGTCTCCGACGCGCTGGTCCATCTGGAGGCCCTCGGACGGCAGTGCGGTCTCTCCCGCGAGGAGCTCTCTCACCTCGACATCCGCACCGTGCTCGGGCTCTACTCCACGCTCGACGCGCTCGACCTCCGGGACATCTTCCTCGCCAGCATCGGGGCCAATGCCCGCTCGTACGAGATGACCCGCGTGGTGAGGCTCCCCGAGCTCATCGTCTCTCCCGCGGACGTCTTCCACTTCCACCTGGGACCGAGCGAGCCCAACTTCGTCACCCAGAAGTCCGTCACGTCGCCGGTCGTCCGGGAGGAGGAGATCTTCCGCGACTCTCTCTCCGGCAAGGCGGTGCTCGTCCGCGCCGCGGACCCGGGGTTCGACTGGATCTTCTCCAGGGGGATCGCCGCCTTCGTGAGCCAGTACGGCGGGGCCAACTCCCACATGGCGATCCGCGCCGCCGAGCAGGGGATCCCCGCCGTGATCGGGTGCGGCGAGAGGAATTTCGAGCTCTGGTCGAGGGCGACCTGGCTCGCGATCGACTGCGCGAACCGGACGGTTCGGGTGGTCGGATGAAGGCGATCGTGCTCGCCGCGGGACAGGGGGCGCGGCTCCGCCCCCTGACCGACGGGATGCCCAAGGCGCTGGTCCCGTTTCGCGGGCGGCCGATCCTCGAACAGATCCTCGGCGCCTTGACCGCCGCGGGCATCCGCGACGTCGTCGTCGTGACTGGCTACCGGGGGGACGAGATCGCCGCGCTGGGAGTGCCGACGCGCCCCAACCCCGACTTCGCCGCCACCAACATGGTCCACTCCCTCTTCTGCGCCCAGGACTGGATGGAGGACGGGGCGCTCGTGGTCTACGGGGACATCGTGTTCCGCTCCTCGATCGTCCGCGCTCTTCTCGAGGACCCGGCGCCGCTCGCCGTGGCCGTCAACCGTCGCTGGCGCGAGCTCTGGGAGCTCCGGATGGCGGACCCGCTCACCGACGCCGAGACGCTGCGGATGGACGGCCAGGGCCGCATCGTCGAGATAGGAAAGAAACCGCGTTCGCTTGACGAGGTCGAAGGACAGTACGCCGGGCTCATCCGCATGTCGGGCGACGCCGCCCGACGGGTGCGGAACTTCTATCATGGCCTCGACACCCGCCGGCTCTATGACGGCAAGGATTTCCGCAACATGTACTTCACGAGCTTCCTCCAGGAGATCGCCGATCGGCTGATGCCCATCCAGGCCGTGCCCTTCGACGGGGGCTGGGTCGAGATCGACTCGCTATCGGACCTCGCGGCCTACGAGCGGCTGCCCGCCGACTTTTTCGACGAGAGTCCATGAGCGAATCCTCCCCCTGGGACATCCCCTTCAACCGGCCATACCTCTCCGGGAAAGAGTTCCTCTACCTCCGGCAGGCGATCGAGTCGGGAAACCTCGCCGGGGACGGGACCTTCACGCGCCGCTGCCAGGACTGGCTGAGAGCGAGCGCCGGCTCGGCGAGGGCGCTCCTCACGAACTCCTGCACCGCGGCGCTCGAGATGTGCGCGCTCCTTCTGGGGATTTCCCCGGGCGACGAGGTCCTGGTCCCGTCCTACACGTTCGTCTCGACCGCCAACGCCTTCGTGCTCCGCGGCGCCGTCCCGGTCTTCGTGGACGTCCGCGACGACACGCTGAACCTCGACGAGGAGAAGATCGAGGCCGCGATCACGTCCCGGACCCGCGCGATCGCCGTCGTCCACTACGCCGGCGTGGGCTGCGAGATGGACCGGATCCTCGAGATCGCCGGCCGCCGGGGCCTCGCGGTCGTCGAGGACGACGCGCAAGGCGTGAACGCCCGCTATCGCGGCCGCCCTCTCGGCGGACTCGGGCACCTCGCCGCCGTGAGCTTCCACGAGACGAAGAACCTGATATCCGGCGAGGGGGGCGCGCTCCTCGTCAACGACCCGCGCCACTCGGCCCGGGCCGAGATCCTCTGGCAGAAGGGGACCGACCGGCAGGCGTTCCTCCGGGGCGAGGTCGACAAGTACTCCTGGATCGACGTCGGCTCCTCCTTTCTCGCGAGCGAGCTCACGGCCGCGTTCCTGTGGGCGCAGATGGAGGCGAGCGCCGAGATCACCGCGGCGAGACTGGGCATCTTCGAGAAGTACCAGCAGGCGTTCGCCGGCGCCGAGGCCAACGGCCTCCTCCGCCGGCCCATCGTCCCCGGGCACTGCACCCACAACGGCCACATGTTCTACGTGCTGGCGCGGGACGCCGAGTCCCGGACCCGCATCCTCGCGCGGTTGCGGGAGCGGCGGATCCAGGGGACCTTCCACTATGTCCCCCTCCACTCCTCGCCCGCGGGGCGGCGGCTCGGCCGCTCGGCCGGCCCGCTCCCCGTAACCGAGAGCGTGGCGGCGCGGATCGTCCGACTGCCGGTGTGGGTGGGCATGACAGAGCCCCAGGTGGGCCGCGTCGTGGAGGCCGTGCTCTCCGCTCTGTAAGAACGGCACTACCCGTCCGGGCCGGACAGCCGCTCGCGGAACCAGGTCGTCACGATCCCCAGGGCGAGAAGCCCGAAGGCTGTGGCAATCGCGACCGCCCCCCATCCGCGCGTCGTCTCCGGGAGAAACGCGGGAAGGCTCTCCACAAGACCGCCCGTGAGGGAGTCCGGCTGCGCGAGGACGGCAAAAGTGATGCCCAGAGTCGCACCGCCGACGGCGGCGAGCCCCGATCGCCCGATGCGGGCACCGAGCGCGGCGAAGATCCAGGCTGCCGCGAACGCGAACGGGGCGAGAAGCTCCGTGCCCGCCGGAGTCGACGTGACGAGAGTGCCCGCGGCTACATGGAGCAGGGCGAGGCCTGCGAAAGTCCCTTCGAGGATCGGGCCCAGGAAACGCGCCGCGGGGTCTCGCCCCTCCCCGGGTCGGAACCGCGCACAGGCGGCGAGGAGGAGCGCCAGAACCCACGCTCCGACCTCCAGGAACGGCCCCGCATCCAGGTCCTGCCGGACGGCCGACCGAACGACAATCGGGAGCGCCTCGAACCCGACAAGCCCCGCCAGGACGAGGACGCGAGTCCGCAGGGCGAGGCGGGCGCCAAGGATTCGCGAGAGGATCTCCACCTTCGCCGCTCCCGCGAGGACCATGGCGATCGCGCCGCCAAACCGGGTCTCGAGGCCGCAGGCCTGGAAGGCATGGCCGAGGAACAGGCAGTCGGCGATGAAGAGCGACGCGACCCCGACAACGAGAAGCGCCTCGCGCGGCGGCCCCTTCCGGCGCGCGAGGACCACCGCCGCGACGAGCAGCCCCGCCTCGTAAAGCTCGACCACGAGGAACGAGAACCAGGTCTCGAGCGCGCTTCTCGGCCCCGACCTCGCCGGGTCGAGGACGAGGTAGCACCCCGCGAGCATCGCCAGGGCGGAAAGGACGTACGCGGGATTCTTCTCCACCCAGAATCGGACGAACCCCCGGACCAGGGGTGGCAAACGGCGCATGCCCCTCGCCTCGCGCAAACGACGTGCCGGGGGCGGATGCGGCGCGCCCGCGCCGCATCCGCCCCCATGGATCGCCGCGAAACGTCAGTTCGCGTGCGAGTCGCTGACGGGGATCGTCACCGGACGACGAAGGCCGTCGCTTGAGTCTCTGCGCGGGAGGCGGGAGCGTAGTACTCCCAGACCTCGGCGGCCTTGACCGCGACCTGTCCCCGGCGGCGGGCGACGAGGGCGAAGGCGAGGTCGATCTTCTCGCCCGCGTCGAGGTGGTCGAGGTAGACCGTGACCCAGCCCGGTTCGAGGTCCACTCGCTCGACGTGCGGGAGGGCGTCGAGCGTCCTTGCCGTGTCCGGGCTCGGGGCGAACCCCGGGGGGACAGGGAGCCGGGCGAGCACCATGCCGGTCGGCTGGTCGCCTCCGTGGCGAACCGTTGCCCAGGCCCGGACGGTTTCGCCGGGGGCGAGCTCCGTCCGGTCGTAGCGGACCTCCAGGTCCAGCGCGCCGGCAGCCGCCTCTGGCTCTTTGCCCCACGGGACGTTGTAGCGGGTCACGAGCTGGACGGTGACGGGCGGGAGATCGTGCCCCTCGGAGGCAATCTCGAGCGTCCGGCGGCCGGGATCCGCGAAAGCGGCGGAAAGGTCGGCGAAGCGCAGGACCTCCTCCTTGCCGGGTTCGAGCGTCGCGCCGCCAATCCGCTTCCCATCGAGAAGGAACTCGACCTCGCGGGGCGCTTCGAGCCTGCTGCCGCCGGCCGGCTCGGCAAGCAGCGCTTTGAGCGCCAGCACCGTCCCCTGCGTCGAGTACCAGAGCCCGCCGGGGCCGCGGGCGGAGAGGAGCCAGACGCGGGCCTCGCTCGCCTCCGCGCGACGGGCCCCCGAAAGAGCGAGTGCCGCGAGCGCGGTGGCCTCGACCGTCGCCGCGTCGCTATAGGCGTGGGTAAGCGTGATCTCCTCGCCCCTCCAGGCGCGGGACTCGCCTTCGAGTCGCGAGAGCGGGACCAGCCGGTCGATCGACGAAGCAGCCCCCGGGTCGCCCGAAGCGGCGAGAGCCCCCGCGTAGAGCCCGAGAGCGTACGGCCGGTTCGCAAAGAAGCTCACCTCGCGGGCGAGGTAGCCGAGCGCGGCGCGAAGAGGGCCTTTCGAACCCTCGTCGCCCACGATGCCCCAGGCCACGTAGGCCGTGATCGTGGGATCCCCTTGCCAGCTCCCATCCGCCCTCTGGGTCCGGCGCAGGTACTCTCTCGCGCGCGAGAGAACGCCGGAATCGACGCCTCCGATCGCGCGGTCGATGTCGGCGAGCATGGCGAGGCCGAAGGCGGTGAGGTACGGCTCCGAGGGACCGCCGCAGAAGAGGGCGAAGCCTCCGTCCCGGCTCTGGAACGAGAGGACCCGCTGGTATCCCATCCGCGTCCGCTCGATCGCGACCTTTTTGAATTCAGGGGTCAACTGACCCGAGGCCTCGAGGTGAGCCAGGGCGAGAGCATTCGGCCAGGCCACCGACGAGGTCTGCTCGAATCAGCCATAGGGGAGTCGAAGCAGGCCCTCCAGGCCCTCCAGGACCTGGCTCTCGAGGCCCTGATGGACGCGGGCCGAAACCCGGACCGACCCTGGGAGCGCCGAACGCGGGATCGCAACCTCGATCGTCGCCTTGTTCTTCACGCGGAGGTTGTCCGCGCGTTCGACGAGGCGCCCCTCGCTCTCGACGCGAATCGGTTTTTCCAGGAGATCGACTTTCCCGCCGCCCTCGACCCGGACCGAGAGGGCGGGGTCGCCGAGAAGCGCCGGGCGAAGGCGGAAGAGGACCACGGCCGCGCGTCCTGCGGAGACCGCGACACGACGCTCGCTCCCCTCCGGGAACTCGAAGCCGTCGCCAGAGGCGAGGACGTGAGCGTCGATGTCGTTCCCCGTGAAATTGAACACCTGGACCGGGAACTCGACCTCGTCGCCGCGCGTGAGCCGGGCCGGCGGCTCGAACTCTCCGAAGAAATCCTTTCGGACCGCGAAGGACGCGCTCCAGGCGGCCGTTCGCCCGATGCCGTCCACCGCCCAGCCGTCCGTCTGCCAGGAGGTCATCGAGTCGGCGACGCGGAACAGGAGCTCGGCCTTTCCCTGGACGACGAAGATCTGCGGCTCCCAGAGCAGCGTTTCGGGGAATTCCTTCCGGGCCGCGGGCTCGGGAGCCGGGGTCTCGTCGCCCGTGACGGGGTCCCTGATGTCGAGCTCCTCCGATGGGGGCTCAGCCTCGCGCGCCGCGTAGGGGATCGAGGACTCTGACGCTCTCCGTGCCGCCGAGCTCTTCGCCTCCCCGTCCGCGGGCATGTCGCTGTCGCACGCGACCACGAGTATCGCGACAGGCACGATAGAGAGCGCGAGAACGACGAGCGTCGAACGGACCGCCGAATTTCGGAGCCTCCTGTGCAGTAGAAACCAGACGCCCCCGCCGAGCAGGATGACCCCCGCGATGTACCAGGATGTCCACCGCGCGTTCTCGAGTCGGCTCTCTCGCATACCCGCCGTCTGCTCGTGTTGCTCTCGATCGTCGGCCCGCACGAAGCTCCCCTCGTCCCTCCACTCCTCCGCCGCCATCCGGCGCGCGAGGAGGATCCCCGTCGCGATCCGCCGGGCATCGGGCGAGAGGTCTGCCGGCACGGGAAGCCGGCTGAAGGCTGAAGGCTGAAGGCTGAAGCCTGAGTCGGGCGCGGGAAGGTCAGGGACGCCGAAGATCCGCGCGTCGATCGTGCCGAGCGAGATCGCGGCCGACTCGACGGGCCGGTCGCCCGGGCCCGAGACCTCGAACGAATAGCGCGCCTGCGCGCCGGGCAGAGCCGCGTCGCCCGCGGCGACGTCGCGCCAGAGGCCGCCCTCCTCGGCGACGGCGAGCGAGGCCTTCACCGAGAGCGAGTTTCGCCCCGCGATCCAGACCGGGCGCTGTCCTTCCGGTCCCTTGCCCGGGAGCGCCCAGACGACTAGGGCGGGGCCGGCGAGGAGCTCCGGGACAGGAAGCGAGAACGCGCTCCTGCCATCCTGGAGTTCCACTGTCCGCGACGCCTGGAGAACCCCGTTCGCGACGAGGAAGACGTCGAGACGATCGGGCCCCTCGGGGGCGGCGTACGCCGCAAGTTCGACCTCCTCGCCGGGGAGGACAAGGGGATTCTTCACGACGACCCCGGCAGCCCGCGCCGGCCCGGTCTGGGGGAGCCAGTTTTCGATCTTCCGGACGCGCCCCTCGGAAGTCCGGACCTCCATGGCGTAGTAGAGGTCGCCCACCGTGGGATCGACCTGGAGTCGCGCGTACCCCCCGTCGAGGGCGATCTCCCGATCCCGCAGCCGGACGGTCCCGCCGAGCGGGTTCCCGGCGGGGTCGGTGACCCGGACGTAGACATCTTCCGGGAGGTTTCGCACGAGCTCGCCGCCCGCGGGGACGGCCTCGACCAGGATCTCGTCCCGGGCGACGCTCCAGGCGCCCGAGGTCTCGACCTCGTTCCCCGCCGCGTCCGCGACCCGGACCTCGAGGGTCCCCGCATGGCGGTCGTCGCGGAAAGAGTACGAGCCGAGGTCTGCCGGGAGGCGAAGCTCGCGGACAAACCTCCCGGATCCGTCCGTCGTCCCCGAGAGGACGCCCCCGGGAACGCCGCGCACGGTGACCCGGGCGCCCGCTGCGGGCTCGCCGAAGTAGTACGTAGCCTCGACGACGAGCCGCGCGCCGTCTCCGCGAAGGAGATAGCCCTTGCCATCGGCCGCTTCGAGCCGCGCCTCGACCTTGAGCTGGGGCTTGACGAACCGCCGGACGGCGACGGGGCGGGAGGCCTTCGAGCCTCCGCTCGCGACGGAGACGTGGTAGAGCCCGGGACCCACCTCGGGATCGAGGGGGAGCTCCGTCCAGACGAGGCCGAAGCGGGTGGCCTCGTGCTCTTCCTTTAACAGCAGCCGGTCCTGGCCGTCGCGGACCTCGACCGTCGCGCGCTCGGTCTCGGCCGGGAACCCGTCGGCCGCGCGCGAGAGGAGCGCGCGCAGACGGATCGTCTCTCCCGGCCGGTAGATCGGACGGTCGGTCGCCAGGACGATCCGGATCGGATCCTCGAAGGAGATGCGGCATTCGAGCGGCTGGATGCTCCCCTCGGCCTCGGCGAGGAGGGTCGCCTCGCCGGAGATCGAGTCGGGGACCCGGAACGTGGCGACGGCCGTCCCGTCCTCTCCCGTCCGGTACTTGCCGAGCGGCATCCGGTCGACGTCGCGCGTTCGGAGATACAGGGCGACCTCGCGCCCGGGCGCGGGCTCGCCCGTCTCGGCGTCCGCGGTCCGGATCCGCACCTCTCCCTCGGTTCCCGGAACGAAGCGGGACGCGCCCAGGACTTCGACGTACGTCCCTTCCACCGGTCCGAGCCGGGAGTAGAGGACGTACGCGAGGCCGACGGCCCCGGCGAGCGCGACCGATGCCACCAGCCCCTGCCAGGCGCGCCTCTTCGCGATCCTCTCCCGCGCGGGGCGAGCGGCGATCAGGGGCGGCGAAGGTTCCGGGGAGACGATCGGATCGACAGGCAGGACGGGCACGCTTTCCGCTCGGGCGAGCGCCCGCTGGACGATCTCGATCCGCCGGCTCGCGCCGGAGGCGAACCCGCCCAGAGCCCCCTCAAGAAAGGACGTCGTCTTCCGGAGCTCCTCCAGGTGGAGCCGGCATTCGTGGCAGAGCGACAGGTGAAGCTCGACCTCGCGGCGCCGGGCCTCGTCGAGTTCCCCGTCGGCGTAGGCGAGCAGAAGATCGCGTTCGGCGTCGTGGTTCATGGCTTGCCCTCCACCTCGGCGAGAAGCGGGAGGAGCTTCTCGCGGAGGAGTCTGTTCCCCCGGTAGAGGAGGCCGCGGACCGCGTCGCGCGACGTCCCGATCGCGACCGCGATCCCCGCGTAGTCGATCCGCTCCACGTATCGCAGGAGCAGAGGCGCGTGGTAGATCTCGGGGAGCGCGCGGATCGCCGCGAGGACGCGCTCGGCGAGTTCCGCCGTCTGGGCGATCCTCGCGGGGTCGGCTTCCGAAAGAACCGTCGGTCTCTCCTCCACGGGTCTGGCCTCCGGGTGACACTCGATCCGGGTCACGCGGCGCCGCTCGTCGGTCGCCGCGTTTCTGGCGATCGACGCCAGCCAGTGCCGGAACCCTTCGGGGTCCTGGAGGCTCGCAAGGCCCCCGTAGGCCCTGAGGAATGTCTCCTGGACCGCGTCCCGGGCGGCTTCGGCGTCGCCCAGGACCGAGAGGCCGATCGCGTAGACGTACCGCTCGTAGCGCTCGACCAGCGTCCCGAACGCCTCCCGTTCCCCTTCCAGGGCGCGGCGGACCAGGTTGCCGTCGCTGTCTCGCATCGATTCATCCACTAGACCAGACGAACGAGCGCCCGGCACGTCACGGGTTTTCTTTCACTGGCCTAGTCGTACCTTTCGACCTCGATCCGGTCCGCCGGGAAGCGGAGCTCCGCAAGTATGTCCGCGAGCGGGTTGAGAGAAAAGGAGAAGCCCGACATCCACACCTTCCGGTTCCCCCCTCCGGCGAGCAGCGCCCGCAAGGCGCCGGAAAGGTCGCCGGCGGCGCCGGTCCAGCCCTCGGGCGGGCGAGTGAGGACCCATGTGACGCGAAAATTCGGGTGGCGCGCGGCGAGGGCCTCGAACTCGTCCCGGAACAGGAGCTCCTCTTCGCGTGCGGCGCCGAAGAGGAGGTCGACCTGGGCGGAAGTCCCCCGCTCGAAGAGGTCGAGGACCATCGAGCGGATCGCCGTCACCCCCACCGACTCCGTGGCGAAGATGGGATCGTGGTCGATCTCCTGCGGCAAATGGAAGACCCCGTAGGGACCCTTCACCCGGAGCGAGTGGCCCGGACGAAGATCCGCGGTCACGAAGCGCGCGAACCGCCCCCCGCGCCGGGTGAGCGCCGCGAGTTCCAGGCCGCCTTCGAAGGACGGCGGGTTCGCGATCGAGAGGCTCCGCGTCTCCTCCCCGCCCGGGATCGGGAAATGGACCCGGACCCACTGGCCGGCCAGAAAATCGAAGCGCGGTTCCGGCTCGGCCCAGTCTAGGGCAAGGTAGGTGACCTCCGGGGCGATCCTGGTCACCTCCCGGACGACGACCTGTCGCTCGGAGGGCTTCGGACGCGGGTGGTGGCGAGACGTCATGCCCCGACCCTCGCTCGCGTCTCCAGGGTCTCCACGGCGCGCGCGACCGTCCGGTGCTTCACTTCCTCGAAATCCGGTGCCGCGCCAAGAACCCGGGCCATCGAGGTCATCCGGGCGGGATCGAGGCCGCAAGGGCGGATCGCGCCAAAAGCCGAGAGATCGGGATCGACGTTCAGGGCGAAGCCGTGGTAGCTCGTCCACCGGCGCACGGCGACGCCGATCGAACAGATCTTTCCGCCGCGGGGGCCCTCGACCCAGACGCCGGTCCTCTCGGGATCGCGGACGCCACGGATGCCGAAGTCGCCGAGGACGCGGATCACGATCCCCTCGAGACGGCGGAGCCAGAGCTTGAGGTCCCTCTCGGTTCCCGAAAGGCCGACGACCGGATAGACCACGAGCTGACCGGGCAGGTGGAGCGTCGCCTCGCCGCCGCGCTCGACGGAGCGCACCGGGAAGCGGACGCGCTCCACGGCTCCGGGGCGCGTGCCGCGCCCGAGCGTGATGACGGGAGCCATCTCGCAAAGGACGAGACAGTCCGGGCCGCCTCGGATCCGCGCGGCCAGAGCGTCCTTCTGGGCGCGGTCGGCGGCGTCGAAGTCGGTGCGGCCGAGGTCGAGAAGGAGCATGGGGTCGAGGACGAGTCCGAGTACGAGTCCGATTGCGGTTACGAGTCCGAGCTAGTTTCTGGTGCGAAATAGATCTTAGGAACCCAGGAACCCAGGAAATGCCAGCCCGATTCCTGGTTTCCTGGGTTCCTAATCGTTATTCCTGCGGCCGATCTCGAATTACGCACCAGGAACGAGCTAGGGAATGTGGATCGCGTGGCCCAGCGCGGCCTCGGCGGCCTCCAAGGTCATCTCGGCGACCGTGGGGTGGGCATGGACGCTGAGCGCAACATCCTCCACGGTCG
>JACQVV010000423.1 GCA_016209595.1 Planctomycetota bacterium | reverse complement strand
GTCATCGCGAACGCGATCTCCAACGTCCACGACTCGATCCGCGAGGGAGAGTCGATCGCGGAGCCTCTCGCGCAGTCCGGCATCTTCGACGACATCGTGGTCAACATGATCGACGTCGGCGAGGAGACGGGCGAGCTCGACAAGATGCTCATCAAGATCGCCGACAACTACGACAACGACGTGGACGTCGCCGTGGGCTCGATGATCTCGATCCTCGAGCCCATGCTCATCATCTTCATGGGCGGCGCGGTCGGCTTCATCGTCGTCGCGCTCTTCCTCCCCCTGATCTCCCTCATCGACCAGCTCGGCTAGCAACAGGCTTGAGGCTGGAGGCTGGAGGCTGGAGGGCACGCCCTCCAGCCTTTTCTGTTTTCAGCCTTCAGCCTTCAGGCTTCACGCTTGAGGCTGAAAGCCGCAACCTGAAGCCTGGCCCCAGTTGTTTTTTCTCTGAAGCCTGAAGCCTGAAGCCTGACATGAGCCTTCGCCTCAAGATGCTCATCTCGATCGTGCTCACGATGCTGTTCCTGCTCGTCCTGCTCATCGCCGGGGCGATGGCCGAGTCCTGGAGGAGGTCGCGAGCGGAGCGGGAGGAGAGGCTTCGCTGGACGCGGAACCTCGTGGAATCCTGGCTAGGCTCGCGCCCCCTCGCGGGCGAGGGGGCGATCGAATCGGCCCTCGTTCCTCTCCTGGAGGCCCGAGCGATCTCCGGGTATGCCATCTTCGCCTCCGACGAGAGCCTCGTGCGGTATCACGAGCCGTCGAGCAGTTCGTTCCCGGCCCAGGACTATCGCCGGGCCATCGATTCCCCCGCGGACGAGGACTTCTACGTGCGTGCGGTCGCCCTCGATGCGGCGCGCTCCGGGACCCTTGTGACGCGCCTGGACGCGCCGCCGGCTTCCACCCGAACGAGCGTCGGGTTCATCTTGGGAATGTTCTGGACGATGGTCCTCGGCACAGTCCTCCTTGTCTTCATCCTCTTCCTCCTCTTCAGCTCGTTCCTCCTGCGCCCCATCGACCGACTGCTCGACGCCAGCCGCCGTATCGCCCAGGGGGACTACACCCCCGATGTCCGCCCCCACCCCCGGACGGACGAGATGGGGCAGCTCACCACGGCGTTCAGCTACATGCTCGACGAGATCCGGACCTACCACGAGGTCCTGGAGGAGAAGATGAAGGAAGCGCGCGAGCAGATCCGCAAAGCCGAGCGCTCGCTCGTGGTGGCCCAGCGCCTGGCGGCCACGGGAACGCTCGCCGCCGGGATCGCCCACGAGATCAACAACCCGATCGGCGGCATGCTGAACGCCGCTTACTGGATCGCCAAGAGTGGGGAGGACCGCGACCGAAGGAAGCAGTACGCCGACCTCATCGTCCAGGGTCTCACTCGCGTTCAGGAGACAGTGCGCAAAGTCTTGCAGTTTTCTCCACGGGCGATGGAACGTCGCGCGACGCGCATGGCCGCCGTGATCGAACAGGCACGGTCTCTCGTCCAGCATCGCTTCGACGAGGAGGGGATCCGCTTCCAGGTCGATCTGCCCCTCGACTTCCCGGACCTCGTCATCGACCCCCTCGAGTTCCAGCAGGTCTTCCTGAACCTCTTCCTCAACGCGGCGGACGCGATGGGCAAGGGAGGCCGGGTCCGGGTTTTGGGCGAGGTCCGGGGCGCGGAGGCGATCGTGGCGGTCGCGGACGACGGAGTCGGGATGAGCCCGGAGCTCGCCGCCCGGGCCATGGATCTCTTCTTCACGACCAAGGAACCCGGGAAGGGCACCGGACTGGGGCTCTCGATCGTGCACAACATCGTTCACCACCACGGCGGGAACATCGAGATCGACTCCGCGCCAGGGCAGGGCACCACCGTCCGCATCTCCTTGCCCTTGGGCGAGACGGGTCGCCCCTGGTCCGAGGTCGGACCCGAGGGAAAACCACCTCCCCAGGAACCTGGGAAGGGATCGGCTTCGAGGGGCAGGTAACCCCTTGAACCGCCCCAGCGGGGTGCTATACTTTCCACCTTGGTGAATAGAGAGTCGCCCGGAAGCTGCGGGCTCTCGCGAAGTGCACCGATCATGGGAGGGAATCCACCGATGAGTCGCCGGACAGAGTGGCTGGTCGTCCTGATGCTGGGCTTCGTCGTCGTCCTGCTCACGATCCTCGTCGCGCAGAATCCGGCGCCGATCGAGCCGGCCTACGCGCAGTCCACATCGATGGGCGGAGAGCGCTTCCTCATCGCCACGGGGCTGAAGTCGAGCGGCGAGTCGGTGCTCTGGGTGCTCGACGCCAAGAACGAGACGCTGTCGGTCTATGCGGCGCCGGTCGGGCAGAGGCTGCAGTACGTCGGCACCCGGCCGATCAAGTACGAGGTGCAACTCAAGGGTCCCCTCAACGACGGCTCGCCCCGGGAGATGTCCTACCAGGCCCTCAAGGAGGCGTTCGAGAAGCAGAAGCCGGAAGACGAAGGAGGGGGCGGGGGAAACTAGTACACATCCGATAGCCGGGTTACAATCGACCGGGTCTGACGAGCGATCCGCGACTCGCAAGAAGAGGAGAACAGGCCGTGGGGATGGAATATTACTCGTTCGAGAAGGTGCTCGAAGAGCTCCAGATGGAGGAGGACGAGCTCAAGCGGCTCGTTTCCGAGGGCGAGATCCGAGCCTTCCGCGACGAAGACAAGATGAAGTTCAAGAAGTCCGACATCGACGGACTCAAGAAGGGCAGGATGACCGAGCCCACCATCATCCTCCCCTCTTCCGGCGGCAAGGGCGGCGGCAAGCCGGCGGCCGAAGAGGAGAGCGAGGTGCTCCTGGTCGAGGACGACACCTCCGAGACCCTGCTCGACATCGACGACCTCGACGAAAGCGACTCCGGCAGCGCGAGCTCCACCTCGGTGCCCACCATCGACTTCTCCGAAGGGGCGGGGGGCGCGGAGGACACGGGCTCCGAGACCCTGACCGAAGAGCTCGTCTTCGACGACTCCTCCAGCGAACTCGCCCTCGACGACTCGTCCTCCAGCGCTGGCTCGAAGGCCGCGACGCAGGACATCGGCAGCGAGGAGACTTTCGTGGACGACTCCTCGACCGGCATGACGACCGAACCGCTCGACCTCATGGACGAATCGGGCGAGTCGAGCGGCGCCGTGGCTACCGTCCAGGCCGGCAAAGGAACGAGGCCTGGAGGAGGAACGGGGGCACCCACGAAGCGCCCCACGGCCGCGCCCGCGCGGCGCGCGGCCGCCGCGCCAGTTCCGGCGGCGGCCCCGCCCCCGGCTCCCGGCAGCCCGATCTTCACCGCCTTCCTGATCGCGGCCTTCGTCTTCCTCTTCTACTCGTCGTTCGTGCTGATGAACGTCACCGCCGGCCGTGATTCGTTCGTGACGCTCCCCATCACGAACATCATGGGCGGCATCGTCCCGCCGAATTTCGTGAACGACAAGAACATCAACCCCCAGGCCGACCAGGACACGAAGAAGGTCTCCGACGGGGAGAAGAAGTGGTACAAGGACTGGCGGGCCGAGCCGCACAAGGCGATCAGCGAGAAGGGCGCGGCGAAGCAGAAGTAGCAGGTACTACCGTCAGGAGCGTGCGACACGGGAGAACCGGCGGGTGTCGGTTCTCCCGTTTTTTGCCCCACGGTCTACCGGGCTCCGTCCCGCCCACAAGATAGGGCTTGCCGATGGCGCTCTCCGGAACAGACCGCCGGTTGCTTCTCGCGCTGGCTCGCTCTTCCCTGGAGGATGCGGTCCGCGCGACGGAGCGGCCGCTCCCGGCGTCTCCCTCCTCGGACCTGGCCGAGAAACGAGGAGCCTTCGTCACGCTCTACCGAGCCTCCGATCTCCGCGGTTGCATCGGGCGAGTCCAGCCTCTCCAGCCGCTCTGGGAAACGGTCGCGGAGATGACCGCGGCCAGCGCGACGCGCGATCCCCGCTTCGCCGCCATCCTCGCCTCCGAGCTCCCCGAAATCTCCATCCAGATTTCCGTCCTGAGTCCTCTTCGGCGCATCCGCTCCCTCGATGAGATCGAAGTGGGACGCCACGGCCTGTATGTCCGGAAATCAGGGCAGACCGGGGTTCTTCTCCCGCAGGTGGCCGAACGCTGCGGGTGGTCCGCCGGTCGCTTCTACGCGGAGACCCTCCGCAAGGGAGAGATCCGCTCCGAGCCATCGAGGCTCGACGACGACGTGGAAGCCTTCGTCTACGAGGCCGAGGTTTTCCAGGAGCAGCCCGACGTCTGACCTTCCCAGCGCATGACTCTAGCCCCAAAGCAAGCGAGTCCCGTCGGCTGCGACTTCGCCAGAAGCCCGCCGGACGGCGAATTCGAGTGAATCGCGCTTGCGCGCGCTTCACTCGAATTCGCCTCTTCGTTGCTCC
>JACQVV010000422.1 GCA_016209595.1 Planctomycetota bacterium | reverse complement strand
TGCTCGATCCGAACGTCGAACGTCCAACGTCGAACGTCCAACGTCGAACGTTCAACGCCGAACGTCCAAGGCCGAACTCCGGAGTTCGGCGTTCGGAGTTCGAAGTTGGGAGTTCGATGTTCGATCGGACGGCGCGACATGATCGTCCGGCTGGGGCGCCAGCCCCGCTAGTTCTTCGCCCGGAACGCTCTCGCCATCCGGAGGCCGCCCGAGAGGCCGTCCGTCCCGTCCATCACGGCCGAGGCCTCGTAGCCGGAGTGGACCATGCAGTCGGCGCACTTCGGGTTCCCGCTCCGGTGCCCGTAGTTCGCCCACCGCGTCTCCTCCAGGAGCTGCCGGAAGGAGCGGGCATAGCCGTCGCCGAGGAGGTAGCACGGCTTCTGCCATCCGAAGACGTTCCGGGTGGGGTTTCCCCACGGCGTGCACTCGTACTCGATCTTCCCGCGCAGGAAGTCGAGGAAAAGAGGCGAGTGATTGAACTGCCAGGTCTTCCGCGGCCGGGCGAGGATCCGCCGGAAAAGAGCGCGGGTCCGCTCGCGGTGGAGGAAATGCTCCTGGTCAGGGGCCTTCGAGTAGCTGTAGCCGGGCGAGATCATCATGCCGTCCACGCCGAGCTTCGCGAGCTCGTCGAACATCTCGCGGATGTCCTCGGGGTTCTCGCCCTCGAAGATTGTCGTGTTCGTGGTCACGCGGAACCCGGCGGTCTTCGACGCGCGGATCGCGGATACGGCAGCGCGGAAAACTCCCTCCCGGCAGACCATCCGGTCGTGCTGCGCTTCGGTCCCGTCCACATGGACCGAGAAGGTGAGGTAGTCGCTCGGCCGGAAGCGAGGGAGGTGCTTCTCCAAGAGGAGGCCGTTCGTGCAGAGGTAGACGAAGCGCTTCCTTTCGACGAGCCCCGCGACGATCCGGTCGATCTCGAGGTGGAGGAGCGGTTCCCCGCCCGCAATCGAGACGACCGGGGCCGCGCACTCCTCGGAGGCCTCCCAGCACTCCTCGGGCGAGAGGTTCCGGCGGAGCACCTCCGGCGGGTACTGCACTTTGCCGCACCCCGCGCACTCCAAATTGCACCGGAAGAGGGGTTCGAGCATGAGGACGAGAGGGAAGCGCTTCCGGCCCTGGAGGCGGTTCTTGACCACGTACCAGCCGACCATCAGGCTCTGTTTGAGCGGAATCCCCATAGGGCCCTTTCGACGGAATCCTATTGCGACGACGCGCGCGGTACGCTGGAAACCTATCAGCTTGCACGGAAGCGGTCAAACTGGATTCACTTTGTCCTCTTTCGGTATAGAAGAAGCCTGGAGCCGGTGGGGTCGGCGGTGACGCGGTGCACCCAGTCGAGCGTCAGCACGTTTCCGAGCCCGGCGGCGAGCACGGCCTGGCAGCGGAGGCGAGCGACGTCTTCGCCCTGCCGCGCGCGGATGATCTCGATGTCGATCACCCGGTTGAAGGAGAGCGCGTCGCTCTCGAAAAGCAGCGCGGCGACGCTCTCGGTGTGGCAGATGCGGACCTTGGTGACTTCGCCCCCGCGGGCCATCGAGAGGACGTTTCCCAGCACGAACTTCACCAGGAAGTGGAATGGGAAGCGTATCTCCTTGGGAAGCCCGCTCTGAACGAAGGCCTCGCGGACGTGAGAGATGAGGCGCCGGAAGAGCTTCTCGTCCGCCGGCGAGATGAACAGGACGTCCCACTCCCCCGAGAAGGTCGGCGCCTTGGCCGATCCCGGTCCGGTGAGCTCGACCACCCGTGGCTCGCTCGAAAGGGCCTCCTCGATGGGAGGGATCGGCCGGATGCGTACCCGCTTCATCGCGGGCGTCTGCATCGGGACGCGGGAGAGGTCGGTGAGCTGCTTCGCCGTGCGGGTGTGGAGGATCCGCTGGACCGCGCGGAGCGGCCGGTCGGTGATCTGATCCACGAAGAAGATGCCGCGGTTGATCGCCTGCTTCACTTCGGGACGGATGAGCTCTTCGAGCGAGGGCGCGAGACCCAGCGCCTCGAAGAAGGGGTCCGGCACGAGGTCGAGCTCCATGTCCTCGCAGTAGACGTGACAGAACTTCGCGATCTGGTTCGCGATGTGGACGAGCATGAGCGCCCGCCGGACGCGGTCGTCGAACTTCTCCATCGGCGTGAACTTGGGGAAGTGGTGCCACTGGATTGCGGTCGTCAGGTCCTCCGGGAGGTCCCACTCCCGGCCGAGGAAGGCGCCGATGAAGGCGTGGTCGGCGCCGAAGAGCCGCTCCTCGCGCCGGAGGAAGCTCTCTCCCGAGGCGGCCTCCTCGAAGAGCCTCGAGACCTTGTCGGGGAACTTCGAGTTGATGGCGAGCTTGCCGATGTCGTGGAGGAGCCCGAAGGTCGAGACGAAACCCGTGTCGAGCCCCGGGATCTTCCGGGCGAGCGTCTGCGCCACCAGCGAGACGCAGAGCGAGTGGATCCAGAGGTCCTCGGTGTTGTAGCCGACCTCCCCGTCCTTTGACTTGAAGAGCTTCGCGAGCCCGAACTGCATGACGAGCGTCTGCACCGTGTCGAAGCCCAGGAGCGCGACGGCCTGGCGGACGTCGGCGATCTCGTTCAGGATCCCGTAAAAGGACGAGTTGATCGCGCGGAGCAGCGTCGAGGCGAGAACCGGGTCCGAGACGGCGATCTCGGCGACGCTCTTCGCGCTCGATTTGGGGTTGGAGAGCTCCTCGACGATCCGGGTGACGACCAGCGGGAGCGGCGGGATCTCCGTGAGCTTGTCCTTGATCTCCTCGATCACCTCCTCGTCGAGGCGGATCCTCTTTTCCTTGACCTCCTCGGACGGCTCGTCGATCTCCGCGAGCCGCCGCCGGGCGTGGAGCGGTGCTCCGGCCTCGCCGTAGGCGATGAGCACGCGGTCGGGCGACGCGTCCTCTGTCTCCTCCTCGTCCACCTCGATCAACACCTGGCCCCGGGGCGCCGTCTCCGCGGGATTTTCGGGGGCGGCTTTTGCGGGGAGGGTTTTCGACGGAGCGGCCGCGGCAGGCGCAGGCCGCTTCGCGGCCCCCGTCGCGGTCTCGCTCGCGTCCTGCCGGAAGTAGAAGTAGCCGAGCCCGGCGGTCATGCCCAGGACGACGAGGGCGAGGAGTCCGATGACGATTTCCATGAGGGTGGAAATTATACGCGCAGGGGCGGCAGCCGGCCCTCCGGAGGCTCGCGATTCGGTGCTACGATCTTCTCGTGCGGGCCCGCATGCACCACTATGTTTTCGCCCACCGGATGTTGCCGGAGCTCCTCCTCCGCGCCCCCATGGCCAAGGACTCCGTCCCGTTCCTCTGCGGCCCCGACGCGGCGTGGTTCCTCGCGCACCTCTGGCGTTCGCTCGGCGAGAAGCTCCCCGAGACGGAGCGCCTCGCCGGCGATGGACTCGCCGCACGCTCGCATGACGCCGGAGATGGGCGAACCGTCGTCGTCGTGACGCTCCCCCCGACCGTCGCAAGCCCCGAGGCGCACTTCGTCGCCGTCGTGACGAACCCCGGGAAGGGCGAGGTGACGCGCTACCTCACCCTTGAGCACTCGATCGACATCGAGACCAGAAAGCCCATCACGGTCCTCGGCGAGTGGACGGCCGACGGCTCCCACGTCAACATGGGGCGCGGCCCCGAGCCCGAGGAGGCGAAGTTTCTGGAGTCGGTGCTCGGCATGCTCGGACGGTAGTCGATTCGATCCGGACGAGAGAAAAGCACACGGGCTCCAGGAGCGAGGGCCACGGCGCGCGCCGTGGCCCTCCCTTCGACCAGAAACCCCGGCCTGCTCACTTCCCGTCCGAGTACTCGATTCCCTTCTTCTCGCCCTGCTCCTTGAGGATCTCCCACACCTCGGCGTCGAAGCCCGACGGCTTGTCGGCGCGCTTGGCGAGCTCCTCCTGGATGAACGCCTCGCGCTCCCGCGAGAGCTCCTCGATCTCCTTCTGGACCGCGGCGCGCTTGGCGTACATCTCGTCGAGGAGGGCCTTCTTCTCCTCGGCCGACTTTCCGCGCAGGTCTTCGGGGAGCTCCTCGTCCTTCACGGCGCCCAGATCGAAGTCCTCCTTCTGGGATTCGGTGACGAGGTCGCCCCTCGTGTAGGAGGACTCGGACTCCAGCGCCGCGCGCGCCTTGAACTCGGCGCGAGAGCTCTCGGCGGGGGCTCCCGCGGCGCCGGCCGTCCGGTCGTCGGCATCGAGCTTCTCGCGCGCCGCGTCGCGAGCCTCCGGCGCGCCGAAGTAGACGAAGGTCTCGTTGATTTTTCCGTTGAGCTCTCCGATCCTCCCATCGTAGGGGGTCGGGATCGAGACGACTCCGCCGTCCTGCGCGATCGTGACGAACTTCCCCTCGCTCCGGTTGGCGATGTCGAGCCAGACCCTTCCGCATTCCGAGTTGTCGCCGCAGCGGATGGCGTTCACGATGATCCCGGAACGTACGGCGGCCTCGCAGGTCGCGGGGTAGTCCACGTCGTCGTCGTAGTCCATGTGCGGCTCATAGTCGCCGACCAGGAAGAGGATCTTGAGCGTCGCGTCGGTCGTCCAGGACATCTCGTGGACCGCGACGCGCAGGGCCTCGTTCACGTGCTCGGGGCCGTCCCCGCCGCCCTGGGCGTCGAACGCCATGAGCTCCTTGTACATGAGGTCGAGGTCGTCGGTGAGGTCGGTTTTCTTGGTCACGTAGTCGTCGCCCTTGTCCCGGTAACCCACGAGACCCACCCGGATGACGGGCGCGGGCTTTCCTCGCGCGATCTGGTTCACGACCGACCAGATCTTCTCCTTGGCGCCCTGGATGAGGCCGCCCATGCTCCCCGTGGTGTCGAGCGCGAAGACGACGTCGACCCGCGGCCTCTTCTCTTCGGTTTTTCCTTCTTCTTCCTGAGCCGCGAGCGGGGCCGCCCAGAGGGCGAGCGCCGCGCCGGCGGCGGCAATTCTGGCGATGGTCCGGATCATGTGAGTCCGTGCTCCGATGAGGGTTGGGGCCCGGGAAAACTCCCAGGGCGCAAACCCTTGGACGCCGCGTCGGACCGCGAGTTCCAGGCCGCACCTGCCGCGCGCGGCTAAAAAGAAACGACCTCCCGGCGAGGGGAGGTCGTTCCAAGGGCCTTCGCTACGTCGTGATGTAGGGAGGTTCGAGGCTAGTAGCCCGCGCCGTACCCGTGATGGTGGTGGTCGTCCAGATAGTAGGGCGTCCCCCGGAAGTAAAACCGCTGCTCGTGGTACGACTCGGTCGGATACGTGTAGTAGTCGCTGTGGACTCCGTAACGATCGTTGTCCCAGGTCGGGTCGTCCAGGCTCGACTGGCACGCGGCGAGGGTCGCGGCGAGCGAGAGGAGCGCGAGGGCGAGGGTGACCTTCATCATGGCGCGTCCCTCCAAGGTCCCGCGCCGGGCACCCGCGCGCCAGGATGCGCAAACGGTGGGCCGGCAGGGGACGTCATCACGAGATAGGGCCGAAGATCCTGAAGAATTTCGCTTTGTGGAATCCCGCCTTCCGGGCACGACACGAAGACCGGGCAGCGGGAGTCCCTTTTCGAGGACACGAGTGTCCTCGATTCGCCACACTTTTTCCAGCACGGATCCCCGAGCGACGCCCGCCCGCTACCCCTTCACCACGCCGATCGGTTTGAGGCGGCAGACCTTCCGCGAGAGCCCGGCGTTGTGCATGACGTCGACGACCTGACTCGCGTCCTTGTAGGCGTAGGGCATCTCCTCGGCCAGGGTGCGCGAGGACTCGCTCGCCACGATGACCCCTGCCGCCTCCATCTCCTTGTAGAGGTTCCGGCCGCGGGCGCGCTCGGCCGACTTCTTGCGGGACATCATCCGTCCCGCGCCGTGACAGGAGCTCCCGAACGTCTCCTCCATGGCCTTCTGGGTGCCCACGAGTACGAACGAGTGGCGCCCCATGTCGCCCGGGATGAGGACCGGTTGCCCCGTCTCGCGGTAGGCCGCGGGGGTTTCGGGATGGCCGGGACCGAAGGCCCGTGTCGCGCCCTTCCGGTGGATGCAGAGCGTCTTCTCGACACCATCCACGAGGTGCTTCTCGAACTTCGCGATGTTGTGACAGACATCGTAGACGACGGCGAACCCGAGCCGGCTCGGGGTGACGCCGAGCGCCTCCAGAAGGGCGTCCTTCGCGAGCGAGGTGATCGTCTGCCGGTTGGCGAAGGCGAAGTTGGCGGCGCTCGCCATCGCGCCGAGGTAGCGCTTCGCCTCGGGGGTGTCGAGTGGCGCGCAGGCGAGCTGCGGATCGGGGAGGTGGATCCCGTGCTTTTTCGCGGAGCTCCGCATCGCCGCCAGATAGTCGTCGCAGACCTGATAGCCGAAGCCGCGCGACCCCGTGTGGATGGAGATCGTCACCGTCTGCTCGCGAAGTCCCAGGTCCTCGGCGAGCCCGATGTCGTAGACCTCGTCCACATACTGGAGCTCCAGGAAGTGATTTCCCGAGCCAAGCGTCCCCACCTGGTCGGCGCCCCGCTTGTACGCCCGGTCGCTCACGGCGTCCGGGTCGGCGCCGTCGATTCGCCCGTGGGCCTCGATGTGCTCGAGGTCAGCGGCGTCCCCCAGCCCCCGGTCGATCACGAAGCTCGCCCCCTCGACCGCGAGCTTCCGCATCTCCTTCGGCGAGAGGCGCGAGATCGCGCCGGACGACCCCACTCCCGCGGGGACCTTCTGGAAGAAGCGGTTGACGACCTCCCGCACCTTCTTCTCCACGTCCTCCCGGACCAGCCGGGTCCGGATGAGGCGAACGCCGCAGTTGTGGACGACGAAGCCGCCAGCGATGAAGTTGTGATCCGGGTGGCCGACCGAGATGTCCCAAACGCGATCGGGCGGCTCTACCGGATCGACCGAAGCGATCTCGTCCCAGACCGCCCCGCTCGGTCCGAGTCCTCGGGTCGCCTCTTCTCGCCAGGCCTCGAACGTGGGGAAGCCGGGTCTCGACCTGGGTTCGACTTCCGGCTCGTAGATCGAACGCTCGACGAAGCGGAGGTTCGCGGTGGTCGCGGTCCCCATCGCGGCGAAAATGCGCTTGGCTCCCCAGCCGTGGGCGGCCCGGAGCGCCTGGATCCGCTCTCTTTCGCCGCGGCGGACGTCGATGGCAGCCTCCTTCGCGCGCAGATAGCCGACCGCCTGAAGGCCCAGTGATTGACGCTTCGAGTTGAACTCGTACCCGACACGACCCCAGAGGGCCGTAAGGGACCTGGTGTCATCGGCGAGGACGAGTCGGAGGCGCACGGAGCGGGAACCGTCGGGGTTCTCCTGCTCCGGGCGCGACGAGACCTTCAAGACGCGGACGCCGAACCCCTCGACGAGTCCGCCCAGCTCCTCCAGGAACTGCTCGCCGCTCTCCACCCAGCCCGCTCGTTTGACGACCGTGAGGACCGGACACTGGAAGTTCTGCCCGGCCTGCTCGAACGCCTTCGGGCTCGAGAGCTCGGCTCCGAAGTATGAAGCCAGGTAGAGCCGTTGCTGCCATCGGGGCGCCTCGGCGACGCAGGGGGGAAGGCCCCAGTCCTGGTCCGCCTTGGAACCGACGGGGACGCCCAGCGCGGCAAGGAGGAGCGCGAACCCCGTCGACCGAACGAAGAGGACGTTTTCCGTGCTCTCAAACTCTCGGAGGCCGTAGGTCGTCTCGATCGCGTGCTTTCGATGGCGGGAATGCACCCTGGACGTTGGGAGCCATACCTGGAGCTCTCGGGCGATGGTCTCGAGATCCTCGGCCTTGCCGTAGAAGGCGACCTGACCTCTCTGCCGGGCTCCCGTGAAGCAGATGTGGCCGTCGCCCGTGACGTAGCCCGCGACCTTGAGGATCACCGGGAGAGCGGGGTGGTTCCGCGTCAATGGGAGGAGCGGCCGCACATGCGCGATCCCCTGGGCGAGCGCGTTGCCTTGATCCGTCTTGCCGAAACGCGAGGCGACCAGCCGAAGTGCGCTCTCGTCGACCAGGAGCTCCGACGTCGGCTCATCGTACGGGACCCCTTCGAAGGCGACCACGGCGACGCGGTCACCGGCTACGATCGTGCCGAGTTCGCGCATTCCCTCGGGGGTGAGAAACGGGTGGTCCTCCGTCGCGACGATCCGCCGCCCGGACCTCGTGACGATCTGGAATGCGGCGCGGTGCGGCCGGCGCCCGAATCCCTCTTCGAACGGCGCGCGGACCACTCGATTCGTTTCCGTGTCGAGGAGGACGACCTCCTTTCCGCGTTCCTGCCCTACCACAACGTCCTGGATGGGCCGCGTGTAACCCTCCGCGAAGAGAACCGGCGTGTCTCCCGAAAGACAGTTGATGTCGTAACCGACGCCCCCTGGACTGATGACGCCTCCCTCGCCGGGGTCGAATGCCGCGACCCCGCCGATCGGGAAGCCGTAGCCCCAGTGGATGTCCGGCATCGCGATCGAGTAGCGGACGATCCCCGGCAGGTGGGCGACGTTGGCGCACTGCTCGGGCGCCTTGTCCTCCCGGATGTGCTTCAGGAGCTCCTCGGATGCGTAGATCCGGCCCGGGACGTTCATCCGGCCCGTGCGCGGGATCTCCCAGCGCCAGTCGTCGATCTTCTTGAGTTCGATGGGTTCCGAGGCCATGGACGGCAGTATACCCCGGCCTCTACACGTCGAAGATCACCTGAGCCTCCCAGCCGCCCTCGACCGGGCGCACCGAGAGCCCGTGCGCGGTCACCGCCTTGAGCTCAGTTTCGTGGCGGTGCTTCGTGGCGTCGAGGGGCTCGCCCGCCGCCGCGGCTTCGAGGCCCCGCTCGTCGAGGCGGCCAAACTCGAATCGGGCGTACACGACGCGGTCGGCCGCGAGCCGTGCGAGGATCTCCCGGAGCCAGTCGAGAAGGAGCTCGTCCAGCCCGTCGGCCGGGAGCGAGATCGTGTCCGAGCGCGCGGGCTCGATCCGGTCCGGATCGAGGCAGAGGGAATACATCGCCCGCGCGGCTGTCGAGAAGAGGAGGGAGAGCGTGGGGGCCCGGACCCGGACCCCCACGTCCGCCGTGTGGTCGATCGTTTCCCAGGAGGGCTCCATCACCCTCCCAGGTTACCAGTCAAGATCGTCTCCCTCGCCCGTCATCTCGCGGAGCCTCTTCTCGATGATGGCCTCACGGTTTTCCCGGCGGCGCTCCAGCGCCTGCCGCATCTCCTCGATCTCGTGCTGGAGGCGTTCGAGCTCGCGGCGGCGCATCTGCTCGCGCATCTCGAAGATCGCCCCCAGGGTCTCGCGGAGCTTGCCGCGGAGCTCCTCGCGCTGTTCGGCTCCATCGGCGCGCCGAAAGGCCTCGGCGATCTCCTTCGCCCGGCGTTCGAGCTCCTCCTGGCGCTTCATGTGCTCGCGAGCCTCGGGGTCGTCCCCGGGGCGCTCGCCGTGGGGCTCCCCGTCCTTCTCCTCGCGATGCCGGCGCTCGAGCTCCTCGGCGATCTTCCTGACCACTCTGAAGAACTCGTCCGGATTCTCCTCGCGCAGGCGCGAGAGCTTCTCGAAGTGCTCGGGGCCCTCCTCCCGGGCATGGCGGAGCACTTTCTCTACGACCTCAGGGGGCACGGGTCCGTCCTCGTGTTCCTTTCCTTCGCGGTCCTTCTCCTCGCGATGCCGGCGCTCGAGCTCCTCGGCGATCTTCTTGATCACTTTGAAGAACTCGTCCGGGTTCTCCTCGCGCAGGCGCGCAAGCTTCTCGAAGTGTTCGGGGTTCTCCTCGCGCACTTGGCGGAGCACCTTCTCCACGGCTTCGGGGGGCAGCGGCCTCTCCTCGTGGTCCTTTCCTTCGCGGTCCTTCTTCTCGCGGGCGCGGCGCTCCTCGTCGCCGCCCTCGCGGTCCTTCTCCTCGCGATGCTTCCGCTCCAGTTCCTCGGCGATCTTCTTGATCACGGCGAGGAACTCTTCCTTGTTCTCCTCGCGAAGGCGAACGAGCTTCTCGAAATGCTCGCGGTTGTTCTCGCGGACGTGGCGGAGCACCTCCTCGACGACCTCGGGCGGCGGGGGCTCGCCCGCCCGGTCTCGCCCCTCGCGCTCCTTCTTGTCTCGCGCGCGGCGTTCCTCATCCATCGCTTTCTCGGTGTGGCGGAACGCCTCGAGGAACTCTTCGTCGCTCCCTTCTTCGAAGAGATGGGCGAGGTGCTCGGCCTTGTCGGGAGCGCGCTCCTTGAGCCAGTGGAGGACCTCGTCGATCCGCTCGCGCGGCGGGAACTCGTCCTCCTGAGCGAGGACGCACGGGACGGCGACCGACGCCGCCAGGACGAGGACAGGGAACAGGCCAGGGTGGGACATGGAACTCCTCCTTTGTGAAGGGGGAGGGGGTCTTTCCCCTCCCCCTGTCAAAACTCGTCGAGAGCGAGCTCCAGCCGGAGCTCGTCGATCCGGGCCGACACGCGCGCCGTCCCGGCGTCGATCGAGGCCGCCTGTGAAGCGGCCAGTTCGTCACGCAGCAGGGCCACGCGAATCCCGATCTCCTCGACCCTCCGATCGATCTCGGCCTCGGCCGGCCCGGTGTCGGCGGCGCTCTCCGTGGCGCGCTCGATTCCAGCGGCGGCGATCTTGACGCCGCTCGGAGACGGAGGAGAGGATGCGAACGCGAGGCAGAGGGTTGCGAACGCCGTCCCGGCCGCGATGGTCGTTCCCAGGCGCAGGAGCGGCCGGCCGGCGCACCGCGATTCCTTTCTTCGTTCTTTGGCGACCGCGACGATCCGCTCGACGGCCCGCGCGGGGGGCTCGACCGGCCCCAGCACGGCCCGTCCGGCTCGGACCACGCCGCGGCGCGACCGCTGCTCCTCGCGGCAGCCTTGGCAGTTCGCGATATGCCGCCGGAAACCTTCGAGCTCCTCGGGTCCCGCTTCGCCGAAGAGGGCGAGCACCGCGACGTCCTGGTAGACCGCGCAGCTCATGGAATCGCCTCCTCGTTTCGTGCCACCGGTTCGGGGGTCTCGCCCAGTTCCTCCCGGAGGCGGTCGAGCGCATAGCGCATCCGGGCGAGCGCCGTTCCGAGCGGGCATCCAAGGACCTGGGCGATCTCCCGGAAGGGGAGCCCCGAGACCGTCCGCAGGGTGTAGGTCTCGCGGAGCTTGGGCGAGAGGCGGGAGACGGCGGCCTCGAGACGGCTCCTCTCCTCGTTCGCCAGGGCGGCCTCGTCCGGCGCCGGCACGGGCCCAGGCCGCGAGCCCGCGCCTTCCAGGCCCGTTTCCCGGCGCACGAGCTTCCGGCGGCGGTTGTCCGCCGCCAGGTTCCGCGCGATCCGGAAGAGCCAGCTCCGAAACTGCCCCCGTTCGCGGTACGAGGGGAGAGCGTCGAGCACGCGCACGAACGACTCCTGGAAAAGGTCCTCCGCCTCGGCGGCCGAGCCCGACCGGGCCAGCAGGAAGCCGTGAAGCGCCGCGCCGTGGCGGCGAACGAGCACCTCGAAGGCGCCCGTGTCTCCCTTCCGGTGGCGGTCGAGGAGCTGGTCGTCCGACGGCTCGGTCATCATGATCCTTGTGGCGGTCGGTTTGCCGAGTCACTACCGAAAACGCACCGCACCCCTACCTTATTGTATAGGAGCCTATCCCCTTTTCCCGCGCACCCGGCCCAGAAGAGGCACGAGGAGTCCCGCGACCACGGCGACCCAGGTCGCCTGGAACCAGGAGCTCCCGAGCAGGAATCGGTCGACCACGAAGACGACCGATCCGATCACGATCCCCTGGGAGAGGTACTGGGCCCAGTAGGGCGCCGGCTTGCGGGCGGGGGGGTCGCCGGTCAAGGTCAGCACCCTTTCCTCTCGTCGTTCCACGGCCCTTCCTCCGCGGGCCCACCCAGGTCCTCTTCCTCGGTGTTTCCCGCTTCCTCCGCCTCCCAGCGGTCGAGGATTCTCCTTGCCCGCCGGCGCTTCCTCGCGTACGCCAGGACGACGAGCAGCGCGGCGATCGAGAAGAGCGTCATGCCGCGTACGAGGAGCCAGAGCTTCGGGAAACGCGGAGTGACCTGGGCCTTCCAGCGCGCCTCGGCCTCGCGGACGCTCTCCCCCGTCTCTATCTCGAACGCCGCGTCGAAGTCCTCGCCGGCCTCGAAGCGGTCGAGGATCTTCGCGACCACGCGCCGCCCGTGGCGCTCGGCGAGGTCCTCGACGAAAAAGCGCGACTCCAGATACGCGAGCGAGGCGTCACCGGAATCCTCGGGGAACTCCTCCGCGATCTCGGCCAGGGGGAGGAGCCGATCGGATGCCGCGGCAAGCGTCAGGTCCTCCCCCGCCCCCAGGTGGAGAGACCGGCTCGCCCACTCGCAGACGCCCTCGTCGAACCAGCGGGGGAGCGGCCGGCCCGCCCGCCTCTCGATCTCGCCCAGCGCGAGGTGCGTCATCTCGTGAGCGAGGGTCGAACGCAGGTTGCCGGCGAGCGAGTCGAGGCCGGAGATCCGAATCGCGATGAGGCCCGCGCCGGGCCGCGCGACGGCGAGCGCCCACTCCGGAGGCTCGCCTCCGCCGAGCGTCGCGACGAGCTCCGCGCGGTTCGTGCACAGCACCACCCGCGTGGCGATCCCGTACGGCCGCCCGACGTGGTGCGCGACCTCGCCTTTGAGCTCCGGGTAGAGCTCGGCAACGAGGTGGGCGAGCGACTCGTTCGCTTCCGGGTACTCGACGACGAGGTCCTCGTAGGGCCGGTCGATCCGCGCGCCAGCCGGGGAGGCCGCGGCAAGGAGGATCGCGGCGAAGGCGAGGAGAGAACGGATGCGGAGGTGGGCAGGCATAGTGCGCGACCTCGGCCAGGAGCCTTCCCTGCCGAGCGGGCGATCCCAATATACCCCCCGGAGCGGCCGGCGTCGCACTACCGCATCCTGGGACCGCTCTTGTGTACTTCTTCGGGTTCGCTGCGCGCGGCGAGTCCGGCCCGCTCTCCGACCTCGATACCACCCACGACTGTTTTCTACCCAGTCACAGCTACGTTTCCTTCAGCGCCTCGACCGCGCGCTTGAGGTACTCGTCGGACTTCTCCTCGTCGCCCCGCTCCTGGAAGACCTCGGCGTGGGTGCGGAAGACCTCGGAAAGGCTGGTGCGGTCATCGGTGGATCGGGCGATCCGCTCGGCCTCCTTGAGGAACTTCTCCGACTGGTCCTTCCGTCCGAGAGCTCGGTTCAGGCGGTGGTAGGAGAGGTAGAGGGGCGGGAGGCGCCAGGAGGTCCCGATCTCCTTGTATTCCTTCAGGGCGTAGCCGAAATGCTGCTCGGCCATCGACCCGTTCCCGCTCGCCATCGAGATGCGGCCGCGGAGGTGGTGGTTGTCCGCGAGGCCGCGCCGGAAGCGGAGTCTCTCGAAGAGCTCCTGGCCCTTCGCGCAGTGGTCGAGCGCCTCGTGGATTTTCCCGGCTGCGAGGTAGGCGAGGCCGAGCCCCTGAACGAGCCGCGCGGTCCGGTCGGGCTGGTGGAGCTCGTTCGCCTTCTCCAGCCCATGCTGGAACTCGAGAAAGGCGCGGGCAACCTCGTCCCTCACGAGGTAGACGGCGCCGAAGCCATGGTGGATCCTGGGTTCGATCTCGCGGTTTTCGGTCTTCGCGGCGAAAAGACGGGCGCGCTCCAGGAGCTCGAGCGCACCGAGGATCCGCCCGCGCCGGAGTCGGTAGAGCGCGACCGCGGCGAGGTTTCTTGGGAGATGAAACTCCAGCCCTTGCTGCTGGAGGATCTCCCGCTCGATCGTCCAGTGAGCGTGGGCGTCCTCCCACCGGCCCCCGAGGTAGAGGGACCGGCCGAGCTCGTGGTGGGCGAGGGCCCGGAGCTCGGGGTCGCCCTTCTCGCCCAGGCTCGCGAGAGCGCGCTCGACGACCTCTCGGGCGGGGTCATACCGGTCGCGTGCGAGGTGGAGCTGACCGAGGTAGCAGTCGATGTCGGGGGAGGAGGCGGCGCCCTTGGCCTGCGCGGCCGCAAGATGCTTC
This sequence comes from Planctomycetota bacterium, assembly GCA_016209595.1. Lineage (GTDB taxonomy): Bacteria > Planctomycetota > JACQVV01 > JACQVV01 > JACQVV01 > JACQVV01. The sequence continues at coordinate 1,633 of JACQVV010000422.1, read as the reverse complement.
TCTGCCTCCCCGTAGTTCCCTAGCTTGAGGTAGGCCGTACCCAGACCGCGGTGGACCCCGAGGCGTTCCGGCTCCTTCTTGGGGTCTCCCTCCGCGATCGCCCGCTGGAGGGAGGCGAGGGCCTCCTCGTTCTTGCCGAGGCGGAGGTAGGCGTCGCCGAGGAGGCCGTGGACCTTCGTCAGGTCCGTCCCTTTGGCGAAAAGACCGCCCAGGAACGATTTCTTCCCCTTTCCGGTGGCCACAAGGGCGTCGGAGTCCTCCCGGGCGCGGAGGAGGAGCTCCGCCGCGCGCTGGACCCGCCCGGCGGCGAGCGCCTCCTCGCCGGCCGCGAGGAGGTACTGCGCGGCCCGGTCCAGGGTTCCGGCCCCGTCGAAGTGGTGGGCGAGGGCCTCGGCGGAGACCTTCTTCCCCTCCGCGGCGAGCTTCTCGAGATGGCGGGCGAACTTCTCGTGGGCGGCGCGGGCCTCTTTCTGCGGGAAGATCCCCGAGAAAGCCTCTCGTACGCGCTTCGCGGTGAGAGCGTGGAGGGCGACCTTCTCGATCGTCCTCTTGACCACGAGGCGCTTCGCGACGAGGTCGGCGAGCACCACCGAGAGCTGCGAGGCCGGGATCGGGCTCGCGATTCCGATCTCTCCCGCGGAGGCGGGGCCGGGCATCATGGCGAGGAGGCCCAGGGCCTTCTGGTGGGAGGGCGGGAGCGAGCGGGCCGTCGCGACGAGCTTCTCCTCCAGTTCGGGAGGGAGGGAGTCCTCGACGTAGCGCGCGCGGCGGTCGAGGTCAGTCGACCAGCGGTCGCCCTCTGGGAAGACGAAGCCCTTCCTCTTCCCGATCTTCAGGAACTCGCCCACAAAGAGGGGCACCCCTTCCGTGATGAAGGCGACCTCCCGGACGAGGACCTCCGAGACGGCGGGGGGCCCAAGGATTTGCTGGACGAGAGGCTTGAGGAGTCCCTCGGGGATCGGGCGGAGGCGGATCGTGACGCCCTTCTTCTCCTTCTCGAGTTCCTTCCAGCCGGAGGGGAGAGACTCCCCTCGAACGGCGGCGAAGATCGCGAGCCCGCCGATCCCGCGGCGGGCCAGGTGGGAGAGCGCCGCCCAGCTCTCGGAAGGAAGGCGGTCGGCGTCGTCGAAGAAGAGGGCGAGCGGCATCCTTTCGGAGAGGCCGCGGAGGAATCGCTCGAAGGCGTCGAGGAGTTTGGCGGCGTCCTTGTGCGGCTCGCCGGCCGCGAGGGCGGGGGCGAGGGTGACGAGCGGGCCCGCCTGGCCGATCCAGTCCGGGAAGCTCGACTGGGCGACCTGGACGAGCGAGACCGCGACCGACCCGAGAGCCTCGTAGGGCCCCTTCCCTTCCGCGGCCGGCATCCGGATGTGAGCGAAGGTCTTGGCCCCTTCGAGGCGCTGGATCTCCCAGCCGAAGCGGGTCTTCCCGACGCCCTTCTCGCCGGCGACGAGCGCGAGGGGGGCCGGGCCCTTCTTTGCGGCGGAGAGCACCTCGGCTGCCTGCCGCTTCGCGACCTCGTTGCCGAGGAGCGGACCTGTGGGCGCGGTCTCTTCCTGCGAGGCGGGCGCCACAGGGGCTGTTGGACCTGGACCTGGACTTGGACTTGGACCTGGACTTGGACCTGGACCTGAAC
>JACQVV010000421.1 GCA_016209595.1 Planctomycetota bacterium | reverse complement strand
TTTCGCCGCGCCGGGGCTCGCGAGCGTTCCCTTCTTCGTCGCCGGTTCCCTCAAGGTCGCCTACGATCTGCTCCTCTACCGCAGCTTCGTGTCCTTGCGCGCCCCCGAAGAGGAGCCGGTGCGACGCGATCTTGGGTGAAGGCCATGCGGCCTCGCCGCTCGGGGCAGTATCCCTTGTCTCGGAGGGCGCCCGGACCGATAATCCCTGCCGCTGTCGTTCGAAAACCGATAGATGGAGACATCCCGATGAGACGTGCAGGCGTCCTGGCGGCGGCGGGGCTTCTCGTCCTCGCGACCATCGCAAGCCTCGCGAGCACCGCCTCGGCCCAGGAGAGGAAGTACTACAACTCGTACATGGGCCAGACTCCGCCCGAGCTCGACCAGCCCGCGGCGAACTGGCTCGGCGGCAAGAAGCCCGTGACCCTGGGGGGCATGAAGGGCCGGATCGTCTACATCGAGTTCAGCTTCCTTGGCTGAGGCGCTTGCCGCTTCATGCGGCCTCACCTGGTCAGGTGGGCCAAGGAATACGGCGAGAAGGGCTTCGTTCTGGTCGAAGTCGACAACGGACAGATCGACACCAAGCCGAAACTCGATGAGCACGTCCGTGCCGACGAGGTCCCCTACCGCACGATCTGGGACGAGGGCGCGAAGCTCTGCACGGCCTATGGCGTCCGCGGCTTCCCAAGCGCGTACCTTCTCGACACCGAGGGAAAGGTGATCTGGGAGGGGCACCCGCACTCGTCGACGGAAGCGATCGAGGCGCTCATCAAGGAGAAGACCGCGACGGTCGCCGACGACAAGAAGGCCGATCCGGACGCCGCCGCGGAAGACGGCGAACCGAAGGACGAGGAGGGCGGCGAGTAGGCGCCGGTGCGACCCGCCGGGATGAGCGCGCCGCGCTATCTTGCGGCGCTCATCCTCGCTCTCGCCGCGTCGGCCGGGCCCTCCCCGGCCGACGCGCCCGCCCTCCTTTCTCGGGGGGAGTGGAAGGTCGAGGTCCACCCCGGCGGCGGGCTGGGGCGCGTCCTCCGCGACCCCGACTTCGCGACCGAGACCGCTCGCTGGACCGAGATCGCCGACCGCTACGGCGGGCCGGTCCGGGAGTGGCCCACGCGCTTCTTCGTCTTCCGCACGACCGACGCCGACTGGGTGGCCTCCGACGGCACGGCCCGCCACGTCCGGGTGTCGATGTCCCAGGCCGAGGTAGACCAGATGCTCGCGACGGTCGAGGGGTTCCGCGAGGCGGTGCGGATCTACTCGGGCGGGCGAATGAAGATCGTCGGCGACGCCCGGGTGATCGAGGAGCCGCTCGCGCGGCTCTCCGGCACGAAGGGCGAACACCTCGCCTGGGCCGACGCGACCGAGGAGCACATCGGACGGTTCTCTCCCGAAGGCGAGGTCGCGAGCGTGCTGGTTTTCTGGAAGGCGGGCGACGTCGAGCTCGGCAAGTACTGGGGAGGCTCCTCGGGAGGCGCCTGGCGGGGCGCGGGGTACACCTCGATCGCGGTCCTCTCCTGGCCGGTCGAGACCCGGGGCTACGTGGAGGTCGCGATCCACGAGTGGCTCCACCAGATCGAATGGGCTCGGGAAGTCCGGATGGGCTATTCCGGCCTTCCTTATCTCCACGACGCCGAGGAGATGGGGTACTTCCCGGATCGCCCGCACCCCGGCTGGATGAACTGGCTTCGCGACTTCCTCACGGTCTACATCACTCCCGCGATCTGGGACCGGATGGAGATGCTCCGCGACGCGCGGCCCGGACGCCCGTCGTTCGAGGGAGGCCACGTCCAGGAGTGGCTCGTCCTGGGGCCCTTCGACAACGCCGACGATCGTGCCCTCGAAACGTTCCCCGGCGATGTCGGGCGCCTTTTGCCGCGCGCGGGCCGCCTCTGGCGCGGGAAGGAATGGCGGCTCGCGGCCTCGAACGCCGGCGCGCTCGACTTCAATCCCCTCTTCGAACCGAGCGACGGCGTCGCCGCGCTCGCCCACGCCTACGCGCGCTCCGATCGACGCCGCCGGGCCCGGCTGTGGCTGGGCTCCGACGACGGGGTGCGCGTCTGGGCGAACGGCCGGGAGGTCTTCGCGAAGCACGCCCACCGTGGCCACTTCTTCGACGCGGATTCCGTGGACGTCGATCTCGAACCCGGCTGGAACCGCTTCCTCTTCCTCGTGGAGGAGACGGTCGGAGGCTGGGGACTCTCGGCCCGGCTTGCGACGCCCGAGGGCGGCCCGATCGAGGGCCTCGAGTGGCGGGCCGAACCGCCCGCGGGCGGACTCGTGGCGGGCTCGGGACGCGCTCCCACCCGGGAGGCCGGAGCTCGCGAGCTCCCGTTCCTCCGGTGGAAGGACGTCGAGGACGACCCGTGGCGGGCGCTCCCCATTCTCGGCGAGAAGGAGCTCCGCGCCGCGGTCGGGGACCCCGAACTCTCCCTGGTCGCGGGGGACGCGGAAGTCCTCGTCGTTCCCGGGAAGAAGGGGCGCGTCCTCTCCGCCGTACGAACGAAGCCCGACCCGACGCACTCCGGGCTCGACAACGGGATGAACCTCCGGACGGAGTCGCTCGCCCGGCTCGCCTACCGGAAGGACGGCGGGGCGGTCGAGCTCCTCCTCGTGCGGCCCGACCTCGCCTGCTTCTACGCCGAAAACGCGCGGCCCGCCATCCTCGATCGCCTGATCGGGCGTCTCATCTTCGAGAACAGGCCGCTCCTCGTCGCGCTCGCCGAGCTCCCGCGAGACGAAAGGGGCGCGGATCTCGTGACGAGGGAGATCGACCTCTTCCCGCGTTCGGAGCGAGGTCTCGCCGTCTCGCCGTACTTCCCGGGGGAGCCCCGCCTCGCGGACGGCGTCGCGCGGCGGATCCGGGTTGCCCTGGCAAACGACATCGATTCGCCCTGCCGGATCGAGGGCGTGGATTTCGCGCTCGCGGGCGGTTCCGCGGACGCAAGTCCGGTCGATGGAACGCGGTTCCCGCTCGATCTCGCGCCGGGCGAGTCCGTCCTCCTCGCCTTCGAGATCTCCCCTCGCGGGCCAGCCGGTCCCGGATCTTTCGTGACCACGGTCCGGGCAGCGCGAGGAGAGGAGGGCTTCACGGTCGAGGTGGCCCGGCCGGTCGAGGTCGTCCAGGCGCTCGGCCTTTCGGTCCTGGGCGCCGATGGCCGCCCCTTCTCGCGCGCGGCGAGCGGGAACCCGAACCCGCTCGTCCTCGTCCTTTCGAACCGCGTCCTCGCACCGGTCGAGGTCGAGCTCGACTGGGCCCTCCCGGAGGGCTGGGACTTCTCGGTGAGTCCGCCCCGGAGGATCTCGCTCGCGGCGGGCGAACGGAGGGAGGTGAAGGTCGCGCTCGGCATCCCCGCCGCGCGAGCCGGCACGAAGAACGCCGTCCGGCTCTCGGCCCGGACCGAGCTCGAAGGAGGCCGCGTCGAGGCCGAGTTCTCCCGCACCTTCCACGCGAGCCCCTGGTGGTTCCTGGGTCCCTTCGACCACCGCGAGCGGCAGGGGCTCGACCGCCCCTTCTCCGCGGAGAAGGGATTCTCTCCCAAGGAAGTCCACGAGACCCTCGCCGGGGAGGCGCGCTGGTTCGACCTCGCAGCGGACGCCGGCGAGCCGGCGCTGGAGTATGTCGATCTCGCGCCCCTCTTCGTCCCCTGCGAAAACGTCTGCGCCTACGCCACGCTCGACGTCCACACGGAGAAATCGCGGGACGTGGTCCTCTCCATGGGCTCGGACGACTGCCTCATGGTCTGGGTGAACGGCAAGCCCGTCCACAGGGTCGAGGTCTACCGGCCCGCCGCACCCGACCAGGAGAGGATTCCGGTCCGTCTCGAAGCGGGCCGAAACCGGATCCTCGTCAAGGTCTGTCAAGGCGGCGGGGCCTGGGGGTTCTACTTCCGGGTCCTCGATCCCGAGGGGAAGCCCGCCGAAGGGCTCCGCTACCTCGCGCCGCGACCGGAGTAGGATCCTTCGATGCGCCGGGCGCTCGTCCTTCTTGTCCTGTCAGCCTTCGCCGCCGCGGCATCGGCCCAGGACGATCCCGTCGCGGATATTCTCGCGCGCGCGGCTCGCGAGAACGGCGGGAGGCTCCGGTTCGGCCTCGTGTGGAGCCGGCTGCCTCCTGGGCTCGCTGAGGCCTGGCCCGGAATCCTGGAGCGCGTCTCTTCCCGCGTGGCAGCGGCCGCCGGCGCCGTTCTCGAAAAAACCGAGCTCGATCTTTCCCTCCCGCTTGCCCCCGAGATCGCCGAGAGGCTGGCCGGCGCGGGCGCCCGCGTCCGCACCCACCGCGCGCGAGCGGGGGAGAGCGACTACGAGTGGCCTTTCCTCGCCCACCTCCTGATCGAAACGCCCGTCGCGCGGTGGTCGGTCGAGCTTCCGACCGAACCGGAGGAGCTCGACCGCGCCCTCGTCCGGCTGGTGGCGCTCGCGGCGCTCGGATACAGGCCGTGGATCGGCGTACAAGCGCGCCCCCCGACGGCGGAGCAATTCGCGGCGGCGCTGGGCCAGCGAACGGGGGGTGACATCCACTTCCAGATCGCCGAGGAGGTCAGGAGCTTTTCGGAGAAGTGGGACGTCATGACGGTCGTGGCGACGGGCGGCCTCGACCCCTGGGTTCTCGTTGCCCTCGAGGAATGGCTCTCCTCGGGGCGACCCGCGGCTCTCTTCCTCGACCCGGCCGTCGAGGAGACCACCGACCGGACGACTCTCGTCGCGCCGGCTGGTTCGACGGGCCTGGAAGCCCTCCTCGCCGAGAGAGGGATCGAGCTTCCGGCCGAGCTGGTGCTCGACCCGACGTTCGCCCGGAAGGTCCCGACCCTCGTGACGCGCGAGGACGAGGGCAGCTTCGGCGCCGCCGAGACGCCCCTCGCCTACGAGCCCGTCGTTCCATCCGGTTCCCCCAGTGTGGCCGCGACGAGATTCTTCCTCGCCGGCCCGATCCGGATCGACCGCGCCCGACTCGCCGAGCGCGGCTGGAAGACGCGCCCCGTCGCGAGCGCGACGCCCGCGGCATGGACGTATCACCTGGCCGAGAAGATCGACCTCGTGACGCTGGTCGGCTCCGGGAAGATAGAACCCTGCGAAGCGGCCCCCGACATCGCTCTCGTCGCCGAGGGTCCGTGGAACCCCGGGTCGCCCTCCACGCGAATCCTCGTCGTCCGGGACGCCGACTTCTTGATCCACGGAGCGCCCGCCGGCCGAGACGCGATCGGACGGGCCCTCGCCGGCCTTGCCTGGGAATTCGACGCCGTCTCGCGCGCGCTCGAAAGGCCCCGTCCCATCTACCCTCCGATCCGACCCGCGGAGGTCCGGAGGGTCTCCGGGCAGGACCTCGAACTCATCCACGAGGACGGGTTCTGGTTCCTGGGCCGGGGAGAGGCTCGGCGCCTGGCCGACGGGCGTGAGATCAAATACGCCCTTTTCGAGCTCTCGACAGTCAAACGAGGCGAATCCCCACCTGAAGAGACTGCCGAACCGGCGCACGAGGTCGAGATCGACGCCGGGCCGGATCTACCTCGCGTCCGCTGCCCCTGGCCCTCGCGAAAAGAGGGATGGGTGGACCTCGCGCCCCTGCCCACGGACCTTGCGACCTCACGGCTCTCCGTCAAGTCCGGAGAGTCTGAATTCGTGATCGACCTCAGAGGGTGCCACAACAGCGGGATGGGGCACTTCGAGGACAACCGAGACGAGATAGCGGATGCCGGACCCCTCATCGACTCGCTCGCGCGTGCCGAGGAGCAGATCGCGCTCCTCCCCTCGGATCCCGGCCGCGAAGATCCCGATCCGGTAGAGCTCGCCCGCCTCGGCCTTCCGCGCCCCGACGTCCGGATCCTTGTCATCATCGGCGACGAGCGCTTCGGCCCCGTCGTCTTCCGCCACGTCTTCGTCTCCGGCACCATCGCCTACGCGCGGCCCGAGCCGTGGGCCCCCTTCTTCGTCGCCTATCGCCTCGCGGCACCCATCGCGAAGGACCGAGAGCACTACCGCATGCCGCCCCCGCCGCCGCCGCGGCCCGACCGGGTCCGCCTCCGGCAGATCCTCGTCGCCTACGAAGGCGCGAAGCAGTCGTCCGCGACGCGAACGAAGGACGAGGCGCGGCAGCTCGCCGAGAAGCTCCAGAGCGAGCTCCGGGCCACGCCGGCCGAGTTCGCTCGGCTCGCCGCCCGGCACTCCGACGACCCTTCCGGCCCGCTCGGCGGCGACCTCGGGGTCGTCCGGGAGGGCGACCTCGTCGCGGAGCTCGAGAGCGCCGCCTTCGCGCTATCTCCCGGCGAGGTCTCGGACGTGGTCGAGACGCCGTGCGGGTTCCACGTCCTCATGCGTGTCGATTGAACGCTGGGGTATACTCGCGTCATGGCAACCGCCACCCCTGCCGTCGAGAAGCCACGCTCTCTGGGTCTGGAGGACCACATCGTCGTTTTCGAGGGCGTGACCTGGGCGGACTACCAGCGCCTCCTGGAGATCCGGGGCGACAAGTCCGCTCCCCGCATCAGCTACCTGGAGGGCCGTGTCGAGATCATGTGCCCATCCCGATATCACGAGAACTACAAGTCCCTCGTCGGACGCCTGGTCGAGACCTGGTGCCTCGAGCGGGGGATCGAGTTCACCACGCTCGGCGCCTGGACGCTGGAGGAGAAGGAACTCGATCGGGGGGTCGAGCCCGACGAGTGCTACGTATTCGGCGAGAAACCTCAGGCCAAGCGGCCTGACCTCGCGATCGAGGTCATCTGGACCCACGGCGGGCTGAACAAGCTCGAGATCTACCGAAAGCTCGGCGTCCGCGAGGTCTGGATCTGGAAGGACGGTGAGCTCACCCCTCATGTCCTGCGCGGAGAGCAGTACGCGCCGGCTCGAAAGAGCAAGGTCCTGCCCGACATCGACCTGGCGGAGCTCGCGAGCTTCCTCGACCGGCCCACGACGAGCCGGGCAATCCGCGATTATCGCGCCGCTCTTCGCCGGGGCGGCTAGTGCCATGTCGCTCAATTCATGCGCGGTTGGGGCGGCGCTCGCCGCCGCTGGCTGCGTTGCTCCTCCTAGGCGTAGCTTCGCTACGCCGTCG
>JACQVV010000026.1 GCA_016209595.1 Planctomycetota bacterium | reverse complement strand
GACTTCCTGCTCCAGGGCCCGAACACGTTTCTCAAGTTCTGCGACGCCCATCGGATTCCTCCTGCTTTGCATTCTCGCCGCTCCGCCAGGCCCCGTCAACCGCCCAGGCGACCCAATCGGTTCCTTCGCCAGGACGTCGAGCAGGTCGTCGCCGAACCGATCGTCCAGGAGGACCGTCGTTCGTCGTGGATTCCGTTGTCTTGCCATGGATGGAATTGCACCTCGGGCGGGGTCGCTTGCGGTCATCGGCAGCGACCGGGTAGGATTCCCCTCGTGGCATTCATCCAGGTCGCCCCAGCGGACGACGCGCGATGGACGGAGCTCCGCTCCGACCCGTCGTTCCGTCACGCCCAGACCTGCCTTCTCGCCGTGGACAGGCGCGAGGTGGTGGCGCTGCCCGACATCGCGCTCGAGGACCTCGCGGAGAAGGGGATCCGCTTCACGGTCATCGCCGAGGCGGAGCTCCCCCGCGTGCTCTCTCCGGGGAGCCTCGAGTACTACGAGCGCCTGCGGGAGGCGCATCCCGAGCACCTCTACTTCAACGCCGGGCTCCCGCCGCTCCACCACGTGGAGCTCTCCTTCGCGGCGCCCTCGCATCTCGTCCCCGCGGCGAGAGAGCTCCTGGAGCGCCGCGGCGCGGAGGAGATCCAGGTGCGCGAAGACGCGATCACGTTGCGCATCGACGGCGACGGTTCGGTCGACGAGGTGGAGCTCGTGCAGGTTTCCTGCCTCGCCGAGAGGCGGAAGGCGCTCGCCCTGCGCGAGGAGCTCATGGAGGCGGGCCTCGCGGGCTTCAGCCGTGAGACCGCGATCTTCATCTCCCGAGACCCCGACTCGCTGGAGTAGGGGAAGGGGATGCGAGAGGCGCGAGCCTTGCGCCGTCCCGTCCTCAACGGACAGTTCGGGGACCTGGCTGGGTCTGCGTGTGTCGCACGTAAGGAGGAGCCCGCCGCTCGCGAGGACTGCGGCCGCGCGTTGCGGAACTTGCCGCCCGCACGGAGCTATGGTATCTGAATAGGTATTGAGGAGGCGTACGATGGGCATGCCCAAGCGCACCTATTCCCTTCCCACGGATACCCTGGCCGAGTTCGAGCGGGAAGTCGGGCGGGGACGCCGCGCCTCCGTGATCGCGGACCTCCTGCGGGCCTGGCTGGAGGAACGACGGCGGGTACGTCTCCGCCGCGAGGTCGTCGAGGGGTGCCGCGAGATGGCGGACGTGTACCTGGAAGCCGAACGGGAGTTTCACCCGCTCGAGGAGGAGGTCCAGCGTGCGCTCGATTCCGACACCGAGAAGGGGGGACATCGTTCGCGTCCGGCTCGACCCCGTCGAAGGCTCCGAGCAAGGCGGTGAGCGTCCCGCGCTCGTCCTCTCCCCGGACGTGATCAACGAGCACTCCCCCGTCGTCCTCATCGCGAGCATTACGAGCCGAAAGACCGAGAGGGTCTACCCCTTTGAAGCCTCCATCGCCCCGCCGGAGGGGGGCCTCTCGCTCCCGTCCAAGGTCATGCTGATGCAAGTCCGGTCCATCGACAAGCGGCGGATCGCCGGCAGCTACGGGACTGTCACGCCGGATACCCTCCGCCGCGTCGAGGAAGCGCTCCGGATTGCTACCGGACTTGACAGGGTGTAGGACGGCCGAGGCCATCGCGTCGCACCGACATGGAAGGGCTCCCACGCGTCTGTTGAACCGGGCGCTCGGAACCAGTAGGCTCGCGGACATGTCGGAGGGGCGACGGAGCAACTTGAAGCCGTCCGAGATCCGCGACGCGATCGAGTTCGCGCGGCGCGGAGGCCTGCTCGCCGCCGAGGCGGCTGAGGAGGCCCTCAGGTGGCTCCAGGGGCTCGGCGAGGCGGCGGTCACGCTCGAAGAGGCCTCTGCGCGGCTCGGACGCCCGGCGGAGCAGGTTGGGGCCCTCATCGAGCTCGCGCGAGTCCTCCCTGAGGGCGCCTCGCCCGAAGCAATTGCCGAAACCCTCCGCCTCCGCACCTCGGCCGCCGCGGCGTTGGTTTCAGAGCTCCTCGACCAGGGAGCGGACCGTCCGACGCCGGTCGCGGACATCCCGACCGTGCGCGCAGGAACGCCCGAAGCGGGCGCGTCACCGACCGTTGAACCGGGACGGCGAGCGGCCCGGGCGAATGTGCCCCCGCGGCTGGGACCGTATCAGCTCGGGTCGGAGCTGGGCCACGGCGGGATGGGAATCGTCTTTCGCGCCCAGCACGTGAAGCTGGGAAGCGACTGCGCGGTGAAGGTCCTCATCGCGGGGGAGCACGCCTCGCCCGAGTCGATCGAGCGGTTCCGTCGCGAGGCCGCGGCGGTCGCGAAGATGGGGAAGCACCCGAACATCGTCACGGTGCACGACCTCGGCCAGGAGGGCGCGCTTTCCTACTACGCGATGGAGCTGGTGGAGGGGGAGTCGCTCCGGAAGCGGCTCGTGGAGCGGCCCTACGCACCCAAGGAGGCGGCGGCGTTGGTGGAGAAGGTCGCGAGGGCGCTGCACTTCGCCCACGAGCACGGGGTGGTCCACCGGGACGTGAAGCCGGAGAACATCGTGGTGCGGTCGGACGGGGAACCGCAGGTGATGGACTTCGGCTTGGCGCGGGACCTAGGGTCGAGCGCGCGGCTGAGCGTGACTGGGCAGGTGATGGGGACGCCGGCGTACATGGCGCCGGAACAGGTGCGGGGGGACGTCGCGGTCACGGACGCGCGGACGGACGTGTACGCGCTCGGGGCCGTCCTGTACGAGCTCCTGACGGGGATCCCGCCCCACGGCGGCCAGGACCTTGGAGCGATCTTCTCGCGAGTGTTGGCCGGTGACATCGTGCCTCCGCGCAAGCTGCGCGCCGAGGTCCCGCGCGACATCGAGACGATCTGCCTCAAGTGCCTGGAGCCGACGCCGGGGAAGCGATACGCGTCCGCCGAGGCGCTCGCCGAAGACCTGGCGCGCTTCCAGCGCGGCGAGCCCGTTCACGCGCGCCCCGTCGGCCGCGGGGAGCGCCTCGTGAGGCGCATCAAGCGACACCCCCTCGTCTCGTCGCTGATCAGCGCGGTCGCCGTGCTGCTCCTCACGTTTGCTTGGAACCTGGGGCTGGTGGCACCCGCTCGCATCTCGGTGAAGACCAACCCGCCCGACGCGAAGCTGGAGGCAGTCGGGACGACACTTTGGGGCGGCGAGTGGGTCTGGCCCGCCAGGCCCTTCAAGCTCCTCATGATCGCGCCAGGGGGGAGGCCGGTAACCCGCGAAGTCGAGGCGAAGCCGGGGCGGCGGATCGACCTCGGGGTCATCACGCTCTGTGGATACCTCTCGGTGGAGACGGAGCCCCCGGGCGCAGAGGTGTGGCTGGGTGCTGTGCGGTGCGTCGGGAAGGCGCCGCTGCTTCGGGAGGCCATCGGCAATGGCGACCACGTGCTCAAGTTCCGCCTCCCTGACCACGTGGAGGAGACGCGGTTCATCACGATCGCGCCCGGCGAGACGCTCGCGCTCGGCACCATGAAGCTGGCGCACGACCAAGGGACGCTGAGTCTCACCGGCAACCCGGCGGGGATGAGCGCAAGTGTGCGCAGGGAGGCGCCGGACGCGGCCAGGGGGCACGAGCACGAGGGCCCCGAGGTGATGCGTCTCTCGCCGCCGGCGACCGTGGAGCTCGACACGGGCACCTACTGGCTGGTCAGCCAACTCGAGAGCCACTTCGAGCGACGGAGGAAGGTGACGCTCGGAGCGGGGAAAGTGGCGCGCGAAAACCTGTCCGTCCACTCGCAGTTGCATTGGAGCTACGAGACGGGTGCGGAGGTGTGCTCTTCCCCCGCGCTGGGCGACCTGAACGGGGATGGCTGCCTCGATTGCGTCGTGGGGTCGGGGGACAAGACGGTCTACGCCCTCTCGGGCAGGGACGGCGCGGTCCTCTGGGCCTACGAGACGGGGCGAGAGGTGGACTCATCTCCCGCGTTGGGGGACCTCAACCGGGACGGCGTGCTTGATTGCGTTGTCGGTTCGGAGGACCACGGAGTCTACGCCCTGTCGGGGCGAGATGGCGCTGTAATTTGGAAACACGAAACCGGCGGGGGTGTGCTGTCCTCTCCGGCGCTAGGCGATCTAAACGGCGATGGCGTGCTGGATTGCGTTGTTGGATCGTGCGACAAGAAGCTGTACGCACTCTCGGGACGGGATGGCGCTGTGCTTTGGAGACTGGAAACAGGCGCAGGTGTACTGTCCTCCCCAGCTCTAGGCGACTTGAATGGCGACGGGGTGCTGGATTGCGTTGTTGGATCGTGCGACAGGAAGTTGTACGCGCTGTCGGGGCCGGATGGCGCCGCACTGTGGAGCTTCGGGACCGGTGAGGAAGTGTGGTCCAGCCCTGCACTGGGTGATTTGAACCAGGACGCGGTGATGGACTGCGTCGTCGGATCTTTGGACAAAGTGGTGTACGCCCTGTCCGGGCGGGATGGCTCCGTGCTGTGGTCGCATGAGACAGGTGGGGAGGTGAGGTCTTCCCCCGCGCTGGGGGACTTCAACGAGGATGGGGTCCCCGACTGTGTCGTCGGGTCGAACGACAACACGGTCTACGCGCTGTCGGGACGGGACGGATCGGTGATTTGGACTTACGAAACCCCCGGATGGGTTGCCCCCACCACGCCGCTGGGGGATCTCAACCGGGATGGGGTGCTGGACTGCGTGGTCGGGTCGTGGGACGGGAAGGTCTACGCGCTCTCGGGGAGGGATGGCTCCCTGCTCTGGGCCCACGGAACCGGGCACCTCGTGACCATGCCCCCTGCCCTCGGGGACGTCGACGGGGACGGGATCCTGGATTGCGTCGTTGGGTCGCAGGACAGAACAGTCTACGCGCTTTCGGGATGGGACGGGACCCTGCTGTGGAGTTACGAGACAGGCGGAAGAGTGACCGGTTCGCCTGCGCTTGGCGAGTTGAACGCGGACCGTGTGCCGGACTTCGTTGTCGGGTCGTGGGATAAGTGTGTCCGCGCGCTCTCGGGGCGCGATGGCGTCGTGCTCTGGTGCCAGGAATTGGGCGGATTGGTAGCCTCCTCCGCCTCGCTGGGCGACCTCAACTCGGACGGTGTATTGGATTGCATCGTCGGGTCGAATGACAAGATGGTCCACGCTCTCTCGGGACGAGATGGCGCGTTCCTATGGAGCTACGAGACAGGCAACTGCGTCGACTCTTCCCCCGCGTTGGGATACCTGAATGGGGACGATGTGTTGGACTGCCTCGTCGGATCGATTGACGGAACGGTGTATGCGCTCTCCGGACGGGATGGCGCCCTTCTATGGCGCTACGATACGGGCGGACAAGTCGACTCTTCCCCTGCGTTGGGGGAGTTGAACGAAGACAGCGTGGTGGATTGCGTAGTCGGCTCGATGGACGGGACTGTTTACGCGCTGTCCGGGCAGGATGGTGCGGTCCTCTGGAGTTTCGAGACGGCGGGATGGGTGTACTCGTCTCCCGGATTGCGCGACCTCAACTGTGATGGTGCACAGGACTGCGTCGTCGGATCGCAGGACAACAAGGTCTATGCGCTGTCGGGACGGGATGGCGCGCTGTTGTGGAGTTACGAAACCGGAGACAACGTCGATTCCTCGCCCGCCCTGGGGGATCTCAACGTAGACGGGGTAGTGGATTGCGTAGTCGGGTCCGACGACAAGATGGTCTACGCGCTGTCCGGACGGGATGGTGCGGTGCTGTGGAGCTACGAGACGGGCGGATCGGTCGTTTCTTCCCCCACACTCGGGGACGTGGACGGGGACAGGGTGCTGGATTGTGCCGTAGGGTCATTGGACGGGAGAGTCTACGCGCTGTCGGGGCGGGATGGAGCGGTGCTGTGGACCTACCAGACGGGCGCACCGGTGCGGTCTTCCCCCGCGATGGAGGATGTGAACGGAGACGGGCTGCTGGACTGCGTCGTCGGATCCAATGACGGGGGGGTCTACGTGATCCTTGGCCAGCGCCTGCACCCACTCGCAGGTGAGGCGGCTCCGGGGGAAACGTCCCAAGCGGCGCTCACGCGCTTCGGGCGCCTCCGCAGCGATCGGCGGTGGCCTACGCTGGCCGACGTGACACATGAGCGCACACAGACCGCGACCGACGCCTGGGTCCGCGCCGTATCGGCGCTCCACCTCGGCCTCGCCCGTGAACGCCTCGGCGACCCGAAAGCCGCGTTGGATGCGTTCGCCGAGGCGCGCGCGTTGAACCTGCGAGCCCCCGACGGGGCGGTATTCGAGTGGCTTGCGGCGTGGCGGTGGGCCGAGTGCACGACCGTCCGCCGCGACGAGGCGCGCAAGGTCCTGCTCGATGCGCTGGGGTTCCAGCCCCACACCGTCTTCGACGCGTTCGTCGAGGCGCGCGACCTCCTCACCCCCGAGGCCCTCGCCGACCTGCGAACTCTCCTCGAAGACGCGCCCGCCGACGCGGACGCGCAGCTCGCGCGCGCGATGCTCCTCGCGGCGTTCGCGCGCGAGGGCGCCGCCGCCGACCTCTTCGCGGCGGCAGAACGCCGCGTCCTCGCTCGGCTCCAGGCCGCCGAGGGGAGCGCCGCGCGCTGGCACGGCTACCTCGCCCTCCTCGCCGACGCCCAGGGCGACCGCGACCGATTCCGCCGCGCCTACGCCGTCTACCTCGACCAGCCCCGCCGACCCGAATCGCTCGACACGCTCCTGTCGGAGGTCGCGGGCCGCAAGTGACTTGTCCGGCTGCGGCGCGCGACGTAGAATCCGATCGGTTGCATGTGGCCGCCCAGTCGCCCGCTGTGGAGGAAATCGCGTGGGCAAACTCGTCATCGAGATCCCCGAGGACGTCGTCGCAGGAATGAACCTCCCCGAGGGGGAGCGACAGGACCGCGTGCGGCAGGAGATGGCGGTCCGACTGTACGCCAAGGGAATCCTCGGCATCGGACCGGCCCGGAGGCTGGCCCAGCGCACACGTTGGCAGTTCCAGGAGCTCCTCGCCAAGGAGGGCGTGCCCGTCTCCTATGACGCCGAGGACCTCCAAGACGACATCGCGGCGATCCAGGGCCTTCGATGAAGGTCGTCAGCAACTCCTCCGTCCTGATCGCGCTGGGAGGCATCGGGAGACTCGAGGTCCTTCGCGCGAAGTTCGGCCAGATCCAGATTCCCGACGCGGTCTGGCGTGAGGTGGTGGAGGAGGGGGGCGGGAGACCGGGGAGCGTCGAGATCGCACGGGCGGACTGGGTCGTGCGCATCGCGGTCGCAGACGCCCAGCTCGCTCGGGTGCTCCGGCAGCACCTCGACGACGGAGAGGCCGAGGCCCTGGCCCTGGCGAGGGAGAAGGGCGCCGAGAGGGTCCTGTTGGATGAGCGGCCCGCGCGAACCACAGCCAAGACGATGGGCCTCGTGCCGCTGGGCACGCTCGGGATCCTGATTCTCGGGAAGCGGAATGGCCTCATCCCCAGCGTCAAGGCCGAGACGGACCGCCTCCTGGCCGCAGGCTTCCGCGTTCGCCCCGAGGTCCTTGCCCAAGCCCTTGCCGCCGCGGGCGAATAGCGCACATTCCGCCCCGCGCCCCTCTATTCCCCGACGACGAACGCCGTGCCGGGGGCCGCGGCGGAGAGGCGGGAGAGGACTTCGCTCGAAGCCAGGTCCGAGACGAGGAACGTCTTCGAGCGGGAGGCGGGGCCCGAGGAGAGCGTCACGCGGGAGCGCGCGAGCCCCAGCGCCTCCGCGATCACCACGCCGTTCGCCCGCCCGCCCTCGGGAGGCGCTTTCACCGCCACCTCGAGCGCCCCGCCGTGCTCGCCGACGATCCGGTCGCGCGAGGCGAACCAGCCTCCACAGATTCCGCCCCTCAGAGTCAATCCCTCAGATCCCAATCGAGGCCTTCCACGTGAACGGTGGCCAGGACCTGCTATAATGCGCTTGCAGCATAGGAGCGCAGCCATGGAG
>JACQVV010000429.1 GCA_016209595.1 Planctomycetota bacterium | reverse complement strand
TCCCTGTAGGCGGGGCGGGGGGCTCCGGCGCGGGAGCTGGCAGAGCCCCGGGCTCGGGAGCCGCGGGCTCTGGAGCCGGCGGTCGGGCCCCCCTGTAGAGGTCGAGCCCGAACGCCTTCCTGGGTCCCGGTGGTCTGCCGACGTGCTTCGCGGCGTAGGCCTCGAAGGGCTTCCGGATGGCACCCGGCAGCGCGGGGTAGACCATCTTCACGAAGGCGAGGATCGACTGCACCTCCAGCCTCTTTTCGTCCGGGAGCTCGTGGGCCGTCGCGGCCTGGTGGAGGATCGCGCGGTAGCGGTCGAGCGTCGCGGGCGGGATCCGCACCTGCCCTTTCTCGAGGATCAGCCCGGTCACTTCGAGGTTCTGGTTCCGAGCCTTGGAGAGGTAGCGTATCTTCTGCGGGTTCACGCGGAACCCGCAGTCGCGGATCACGGCCTGTAGCCCCTGGCGGACCTCCTCCGGGATCGTGTCCCGGGAAGAGACCGTGAGGTCGTCGGCGTAGCGCGTGAAGCGGAGGTCGCCCGGGTATCGCCCGAGGAACCGGTAGACGTACTTGTCGAGCTTGAGACAGGCGAGGTTGAGGAGGCACCCGGACGTCGGGCCGCCCTGCGGGAGCTTCCCCTCGTGGGTGACCAGGCGGACGAGGAGCTCGACCACGCGGTCCACGACGGCGTGCTCGACGTGAGGCCCGAGGTGTTTGAGCGGAATCTTCGCCCAGCGCACGAACACGTGCTTCACGCGCGTGGCGTCGACCGAGGGGAAGGCGTCCTTGAGGTCGAGGTTGTAGACCTCCTTCGCGTCCTCCAGGTGGACCCGCGCCCCGGTCACGATCGAGCGTCCGGGCACGAAGCCGTGGGAGGCGTTGGAGACCGGGATGCGGTAGAGGATCCGGTCCAGGATCCGGCGCTGGACGCGCTTGAGCTCCTCTTTCGGAGCGCTGATCGTGCGGAACGACGGCCCCGCCTTGGGGATCTGCCAGGTGTCGTAGCCCTGCCCGTTCTCGACGAGCGAAAGGGCGGCCCCCAGCTCGCGCGCGGAGAGATCCAGCCAGGAGGCAAGGTGGGCCCGCGCCAGACGGTCGATCTCCGCCTCGTCCTTCGGGGCCGGGGGATGGGCGAACCGCGGCGGGGGTGGGAGGATCGTCTGCGGCCTGTCTAGCGAGGGGGCGGCGGTGACCTTGAGGAGGAGGATCGTCTGGCAGTCGGGGCACTCGAGCCTCTCCCCCGTGAAGGCACGCCCGATGGAGATCTCCCGCGCGCAGCCGGGACAGTTGACCGTGGTCGCCATCCGGGTCCTTCTCCTGCTCGTTCATTTAAAGGAAGGGGCGGCCGGGAACCGGCTCGCCGGAGCCGGCCGCCCCTTCGTCCTACCGTCGCGTTCGACTGCGCGAAATCGCTCCCCGGGTGGATACCACCGCACCGGAGCGACCCCCTCCACCCGCCCGCGCGGGAGGGGGGATTGCAACCCCCCCCCGGGGACCCCCGCGGAGGGAAACTCCATCGGGGGGTGCGGTCGGAGGAAGGTCGCCGCCGGGGCTCACCCTGAGAACTCCTTTCCCCTCCCCGACGGATGCCGTCGGATAAAACGGGGAACCCCCTCCGGTGAAGGAGAGGAGCCGACAAGATCGGCTAGGTGGCCAGTCGCTCGCTTAACCATCAAGGCCCGGATGGTAGACGGCGCGGGACGAGGTTGTCAAGCGCTGCTCTCACCCGCCCTACAGGTTATCGGGCGACTTTGCCGGGACCCTGGGCCGTCCGGCGCCGCGGCGAGGAGGATGAGGTCCAGGGCGCGCCCCGGATAGGCCGGGACCGGTCCCTCCTCTTCCCTGAGGGCACATCTCCTGAGCGAGGCGAGAGGGGTGGCGGATAGCCACCGGCGCCGGCGTCTGTGTGACCGTGGGTTTCCGGGGAGCTTCTCAGGAATCACACACGTTGGAGGGTAGGGGGGCCGGGAGCCCCTGCGGGTCGACGTCATTCAGCATTTCCAGTTGCTGTTGCTGTTGCGGTTGCTGTTTCCGGTTTTCCCTCCGGCCCGGTTCGGCGGCGGTTCGTCGTGTCCGCGCCGGATGCTCGGGAGAACCCTACGAGCCCGCCGGGACCGGCGAAGAAAACAGCAACGGGAAACAGCAACAGGAAACATCAATGCTGAATGGGAATGGGAGCCGTGTGCGCGGTCGCACCGCGCCTTGGCGGCCTTGCCTGAGCCACCGACGACCCACAGATTCTTCTGACGAGCCGAAAACCGCGAAACCCCAGGAGCTCCCCTGCGCACTCCCGGGAGTCACATCGCCGGTCCGACATCCCCGAGAAACCTCTTGAACCGGACCGTATGGGGCTCTACAGTCCTTCCCCTCGCCTTGAGATCCAGCAAGAGAAAAAGGGAGGCAGAAGACGATGAAGAGGGCGATCGGTCTCGGCCTGGTGGTTCTGTGCCTCGTTCCCGTGGCCTTCGTGGGGACCGGCTGCAAGCGCAGGAAACGGCACAGTGGCCGCTCCAAGCAGGTGTTCTCGAACCAGAGCATTCCTCCGACGCCGGCCTTCGCCTCGATCAGCCCGCGCAGGGGAATCTCCACCGGCGGGACCGCCGTCACCATCACGGGGAGCGGGTTCGTCGGCGGCACCACGCGGGTCACGATCAACGGGAACGCGCTCGTGGGCCAGAGCGTCAACGGCCCGACGTCGATCACGGGGACGATGCCGGCCCTCGTTGCCGGGCAGAACCCCTCGGCCACGATCGAGATCGACGGCGGCCAGGGCGGCAGGGTCACGAGGACCCAGGCCTTCGGGTACATCATCCGCCTCGTGGATCCGGCGCCGGCGGCCGGGGACGTCTTCGGCTCCTCCTTCGATGACACGGCCGCGACGCGCGCTCTGGTTCCAGCTCGAAACTACGTCGGCGTGCCCATCGCCATCGCCGACTTCAACAACGACGGGCGACTGGACCTCGCCGTCGGCGAGCCGGGCAAGGACCTGCCGGCCGTGAATGCGGGCCAGGTCCTGGTCTTCCTTGCCGACGCCTCGGGGCAGTTCGCCGCCGCTCTCGCCCCGATCACAGAGGCGGTTCCGGTCGCAGGTGCGACTTTCGGTTTTGCCCTCGCCGCGGGCGAGGTGAGCGGCGACGCGAACCGGGACCTCGTGGTCGGCGCTCCGGGCGCGGTGCTCGGCGCGGCGAACATCCTGGCCGGCCGCGCGGTCGTCCGGACGGGGAATGGGGCCGGTGGTTTCCCGGGGTCGGCGGCGCTCGTGGGCTTCGGCGTGGTCGACGATCTCTTCGGCTTCTCCGTGGCAGTCGGAAACTTCGATGGGGCCGTGGACGCGACCCTCGAGATCGTCGTGGGTGCGCCGGAACGCCCGGCCGCGGGCCCCATCCTAGGCGCAGGTGCCTTCGCCGACTACGACTCCCCGGGATTTGTCTCGACGGGCTACGCGGGCACCGTCGTCAGCCAGAACCTCGGAGTGGCGCTCGCGAGCATCGATCTGAACGCCGATGGCCTCGCGGACGTGGTGGCGGGAAGCCCCAACCCACCGGCCGCGGGTTCGGTCGGCCTGGGTCGCTCGGACGGAACCGTGGCCGGCGGCTTCTTCCCTGGAGCCCTCAGCACGCCCGTCGCTCCCACCACCGCGGACGTCGGCGGCGTCTTCGGTGCGGCCGTGGCAACGGGAAACTTCGACGGTGGCGGCACTGACGCTTTCGCCGGCCAGCCCCTTGGAGATCCGGCAGGTCTGGCAGACGCAGGCCGGGCCGAGGCACTCTTCGGGAACGGCGCCGGAGGGGTGGCGACGCAAGTCCAGCTCTTCGACCCGGCGGCCCTGGCGGGCAGGACCTTCGGAACGCCGCTTGCCATGGGCGATCTGAACGGGGACGGCTTCTCCGACGCGATCGTCTCGTCCACCGGTGCGACGGTGTCGGGTCTCGCGGGCGCGGGCGCAGTGCACCTCATCTTCTCGAACGGGGTTCCCCAGACGTTCAACTTCAGTGAGACCCTGACTGAGGCGGTCGCGACCGCGGCCGAGCTGAACGCCATCTTCGGCGTGACCGTCCGGAGCGCTGACTTCAACGGCGATGGCCTCGCCGACGTCGTGGTCGCGAACAGCGGAACCGCGGGCGGCTTCGCCAATGCCGGCGAGGTCTTCGTGTTCTACCAGCCGAGGTAGGCCACGTGTCGCTCCTCTCGCTCTTGCGCCCGCCCGCGCGCCGGATCTTCCGGAAGACGGGAGATCTCTACGTTCCGGCGTCGTTCGAGACCGGGAGCCTCCCGATCCTGGGACTCCCGCCGGGCCTCCCCGCAAGGCGCCGGACATTCCCGTCGCGCGTGGCGCTCGTTCGGACGCTCGGCCCGTCCGTCGCGTCGCCGCCACTCGGCGGGGAGCTCCGCCTCGGATGGGAGCCGTCATCCCGGCTCTACGTCCCGGTGGTAGCCTTGCCGGCTCAGGTTGCCGCGCGAAATCCCGCGGCGCGTTCCTGGGCGAGCCGCGCCCGGCGGGGCGCGCCGGCCGTGCGGACCCGGAACGTCTCGATCGCAAAGGCCACCGCTCTTGCGACTGTTTCGCCCCGACTTTCCCGCCGCGAGCGAGGAGGCACGCCGCGATCCGCGGTTCCCCTCCTCTTGCTCGGTCTCCTGGCCGGCGCGGGACTTGTGGGCGTGGCGTTCATGCCGCGCGACTCGAGCCGCGTTCCCATCTCGGGACTCGGAACTCGGAACTCGGAATTGGAAACAACAGCCGGCGCGTGGCCTCGGTTCGTCGCTCCGGAATCTGTATTCCGCGTTCAGGAGGCCGGACCGACCGCTCCGCGGACCCCGGGGACGCTCGCGACGCCCGCGCCGGACGCGGAGGAGGCACCGCTCGTCTACTCCGTGGCCTGGCAGTGGAAGGCGCCCGAGGGCCCGCTCGACCCGGCGTCCCTTGCTGCTCTCGTGCGGCAGGCGGCGGACGCCGGCGAATGGAACGAGGCGAACAACCTCCTCCTCTGGCTCGCCCACCAGGATCTCCCCGCCGACGTCCTGGATGCCCTGCTCCGAGACAGCTCGTCTCATCTCGTGCAGGTTGCGATCGACTGCTTCCGCGCCGCTGGCGTGCTGGATCGGCTCGTCCCCGCGCTCATCTCTCTTGCCCAGAGCTCGCCCGAGGCGGGCGTGAGAGAGGCGGCACTCCGCGCGGCGGCTGGGACGGATCGCGCCGCGGCGCGGGAGACGGTCCTCGCGGCCCTCGCGAACGATCCGGACGCAGGCGTCCGCTCGACCGCCGCGATCTCTCTCGCGGGGGATTCGGGCCCCGAGGTCGCGGAGGCGCTCGCGGTTGCCTATTTCGCCGAGGAAGACGGGAACGTGATTCACGTCCTAGCCTCGACGGTGGCCAGGATCGGCGATCCGGAGCTCGCCCGCCGGATCCTCGAAGGCGTGGAACGCTTCTCCATCGAGGATGCGAGATCGCGCGAGGCGCTCGAGAACGCAGCCCTTCTCCTCCCCGCGGCGGAGTCGATTCCGGTCCTCTCCCGGGCGGCGCGGTCGGATTCCGATTCGAGGGCCCGCGAACGCGCGGTGGTCTTGCTTGCCGGAGTGAACGATCCGGCCGCCGGCGCCGAGCTCGTGGAGCTCTACAGGGCGGAGGCCGAAGCGACCGTCCGGACGGCCATCCTCGTGACCCTCGGGTCTCTCGGGGGAACCGAACCGGGGGACCTCCTCGCGGCGGAGGCCGCGAACGGTCCGGATGTCGGGACCCGGGAGCTCGCCGAGCAGCTCCTGGCGGCGCGCATCTCACGAACCCGAGCCTCGGCCCGCGACTAGCGGCTCGGGCCCGGGGGCTTCCTCCGCCCCGGGGTATGAGGAGGAAGAGCCGTTTTCCCGACCTCCGACCCCCGAACCCCGAACCCC
>JACQVV010000420.1 GCA_016209595.1 Planctomycetota bacterium | reverse complement strand
CCTCGATCTCGGCCGAAATAGCTCGCGCTCGCCTGCGAAGCACTTTATCCACAGGCTGCTTGAGGAAGCCTCAAGCTTGACCCACCTGTAAACGCTGCTCCGCCTCAAGCTAGCCCCCAAACAAGCGAGCCCCGTCGGCTGCGACTTCGCCAGAAGCCTGCCCGGCGGCGGGAGGGTTTTTGGGTGGGCTCTTGAACACGCGCCCGCCATCGTAGCAGTTTCGACGGAATTAATCTGGATTAAGTGCCCGGATTAACCTAGGCTCGTCGAGCGCAGTTGAGCGGAGATCTCAGAAAACACAAGTGACCGGGAAGACAGCGGGAGCCTTCAGAGATCGGACGAGGGTAGTCCCGACGTTTCCCGTGCCCGCAGGAGGCTGGGTCGCGTGAGGCGGCGATCGCTCCCCGAGGTCCATTCTAGCGTTCCTGTCCAGGGCCGGTCCGCGTGGAGACGCCTCCTCACCTTCACGGGCCCCGCCTTCATGGTCTCGGTCGGGTACATGGACCCGGGGAACTGGGCCACCGATCTCGCCGCTGGCGCGCGGTTCGGCTACCGGCTGATCTGGATCATCCTGCTCGCGAACCTGATGGCGATCCTCCTCCAGACGCTCTCCGCGCGCCTGGGAATCGTCACCGGCCGGGACCTCGCGCAGGCCTGCCGGGAGCACTATCCGCGTCCCGTGGTCTGGGTCCTCTGGATCCTATGCGAGATTGCGATCGCAGCGTGCGACCTCGCCGAGGTGCTCGGGTCGGCGATCGCCCTCCACCTTCTCTTCGGCGTGCCGATCCTCTGGGGAGTGCTCCTCACAGCGTTCGACGTGATGGTGCTCCTCCTCCTCCAGTCCTACGGGATCCGGAAGATGGAGGCGGTGATCCTCGCGCTCGTCGCCACCGTCGGCGCGTGCTTCGCCCTGGAGATGTTCTTCTCCCGGCCGCCGCTGGGCGAAGTGATGTCCGGCTTTGCCCCGGGCCGACTCTCGGGAGAGGCTCTCTTCATCTCGATCGGGATCCTCGGCGCGACCGTGATGCCGCACAACCTTTACCTCCATTCGGCGCTCGTCCAGTCTCGCGCCGTGGCCCGGACGCGGGAGGGCGTCCGCGAGGCGAACCGCTTCAATCTCATCGACTCCGTGGTGGCGCTGAATGGAGCGTTCCTGGTGAACTCGGCGATCCTCGTCCTCGCCGCCGCGGCCTTCCACTCCTCGGGCCACACCGGGGTCGCCTCGCTGGAGGAAGCGCACGCGTTGCTCGCGCCTCTCCTCGGGACGGTCGTGGCGCCGGTCGCGTTCGCCGTGGCGCTTCTCGCGGCCGGGCAGTCCTCGACCGTCACCGGGACCCTCGCCGGGCAGATCGTCATGGAGGGGTTCATCCAGCTTCGCCTCCGACCCTGGCTCCGCCGGCTCCTCACCCGGAGCCTCGCGATCGTGCCCGCGGTCGCGGTGATCCTCGTCCAGGGGGAGTCCGCCGTGGACTCGCTCCTCGTCCTCTCTCAGGTGATCCTGTCGCTGCAACTCACCTTCGCGGTCGTCCCGCTCATCCACTTCACGGGAGATCGCAAGAAGATGGGGGAGTTCGCGTCTCCCTCGTGGGTCCGGGCGCTCGCCTGGATGGCGGCGGCCGTCGTGGCGGGACTCAACCTCACGCTCGTCTACGAGACGATCCGGACGGGGTTCGAGACGGGGAGCCCGGCCATCCGTTTCGTCCTCTTCCCGGCGAGCCTCGTCCTCATTCCCCTTCTCGCCTGGATGGTCCTCGAACCGGCATGGAGGCGACTCGCCGAGAAGCGCCGGGCCGCGCTCCCCACGCCGCCGATTCCATCGCCGGAGAAGCTCCTCTCGCTCGCCTTCAAGAAGATCGGCATCGCCCTCGAGGTTTCCCCCGAGGACGGTGACCTTCTCGCCGGCGTGGTGCCGCTGGCTCGCGCCGCGGGGGCCGAGATCGTCCTCATCCACGCCGTCGAGAGCGCCGCGGCGCGCTTCCTCGGCGAGGCCGCGGACGACGATGAGGTGCGCGGGGACGCGGACTACCTGGAGCGCGTCGCGGCGTCCCTGCGGGGGGCGGGGCTCGCGGCACGGGTGCGGATCGGGACGGGGGAGCCGGAGGACGAGATCGCCCGGATCGCGCGCGAGGAGGCCCTCGACCTCATCGTGACCGGAAGCCATGGCCACAGGCTGCTGGGGGATCTCCTTCACGGATCCACGACCTCGGAGCTCCGCCACCGGACGGCGATTCCCGTGCTCACGTTCCGGACCGGGAGGTTGCCGCCATAGGGGGCCTGGGAAAGACAAACTCGCCAAGTCCAACCGTCACCACGATCCCTCCAACTCCCGCTCGAACTCGCAGGCGTACTCGTCCTCGAAGTCGTACTCGTTCTCGTGCTCGTTGTCACACTCGGATTCGAGGCTCGCACCGGTGACCGAGTCGAGCAACACCCGCTTCTTTACCTTCGGAAGTGCCCGACGCTCGCGCCGTCAGCACCATTCCGAGTACCAGTCCGAGCCCGAGTACGAGAACGACCCCGAGGACGAGTGCGAGTACGAGTGCGGGACCGGAGGGCGGACCGATTTCGAATTGAGGTTTTTCACCTAGATAGTTTCTGGTGCCAAATAGCTCTGAGGAACCCAGGAACCCAGGAACCCAGGAAAAGTCTGCCCGATTTCTGGTTTCCTGGGTTCCTCATGGCTATTCTTCCGTCCGATCTCGAACTACGCACTAGGAACTAGATAAGACGCTTCACCCTACTTGAACGCGCGGTCGTAGCGGTAATAGATCTCGAGCGACAGGACGTTGAGCGCCGTCGCGTAGACCCGGCCTCCCTCGTTCCCCCAGACGTCGATGGGGTCCCACGAACCGCGCTCGTCGCCGTCCTTCCTCTGGTGGCCGACGATCGCGGTCTTCATGGCCTCGTTCCAGGTCTTCCAGTAGTCGTCCCCCAGCTGGAACATGGCGAGCGTGCCGTAGTACCAATAATAGAAGTCGATCCTGCTCGTCCCGCCCGGCCCGCCGTTCGTGTCCCATCTCGGAAGGTTCTGGGAGAGGAGATCGCCCTGGGCCTTGAGGAGCGGCTCCCCGCGCTCGGCGCCCATGAAAACCCGGGACATGATCGAGATCGCGGAGCAGGTTTCGGCCGGCGCGAACTTCCCGATCTGCTCCCGCGGGCGCGCGCCCGTGTCCCCCTTCTGCATGTAGCCGGTGCGGCGGTACTGGTCGTCGGTCACCGAGTCGAGCCAGTTCTTCGCACCCTCGAAGGCCTCCTTCGGGACCGAGAGCTCGGAGACCCTCGCGCTCTTCAGGGCCATGACCGCCCACCCGGTGACCGAGGTGTCGTTGTCGCCGGGTTTGGCGG
>JACQVV010000418.1 GCA_016209595.1 Planctomycetota bacterium | reverse complement strand
TAGGAAGGGGGAGGGGGCTGTTCCCCTCCCCCTGACCCTGGTTCGGTCAGGAACGATCGCGCCCCGGGAGACCTGGACCCGCTGGCGCCAGCGAGAAGCCCTTCGGAGCGGTCTCGCGGGGAAAGCTCCGCGATCCGTCCTTCGGCCGAGAGACTGTAGATCCGGTCGACGTCCAGGATCGTCGACGGGCGATGGCTGATGACGAGCGTGGTCCGGCCGCGCGAGAGCTCCGCGAGACCCGCGCGGATTTCCCGCTCCGTCTCCGGATCCACGTTCGAGGTGTATTCGTCGAGAACGAGAATCGGCGCGTCTTTGAGGATCGCCCTGGCGATAGCGACCCGCTGGCGCTGCCCCATCGAGAGCCTGGCCCCACGGGTGCCGACCCGCGTGGCAAGCCCCTCGGGGAGCGAGGCCACAAAGGAGTCGAGGCGGGCGGCTGCGAGCGCAGAGTGAACCTCGGCTTCGGTCGCTTCCAGCCGGCCCATGCGGACGTTTTCGGAGAGGGGCGCGTCGAAGAGGAAGTTCTCCTGGTCGACGTAGGCGATCCGGCTCCTGAGGAACGTGAGATCGAGCTCCCGGACGTCGTGGCCGCCGACCCGCACCTGGCCGGACCCGGGGGCGTAGAAGCCCAGGATCAGGTTGGCCACAGTCGTCTTCCCAAGACCGCTGGGACCCACGAGCGCGACTCGCTCCCCCTCCCCGATCCGGAAGCTCGCCCCGTCGAGGACCGGGCGCCCCTCTTCGTAGGAAAAGGAGACGCCCTCGAACTCGATCGGGCCGGCGAGCCGCTCGGGGCGGGCGGTCCCCGCGAACCGCGATTCGGTCTCCCTCCGGAAGAGGTCGTCGAGGCGCCGCCAGGAGACCTTGAAGTCCGGCCAGCTCGAGAACTGGTAGGCCACCGCCTGGAACGTGCCGTAGAGCGTCCCCAGGTAGAGGAAGGCGGCGAGCAGAGTGGCCGGCTCGTACGATCCCGTCCTCATCCGGTAGACGCCGAAGGCGAGAATCCCGACGGTCCCGGCGGCCAGAACCGCCGCCTGGAGCGTCGGGAAGACCGCGAAGAGGCGGGTCCCCTTCATCGAGTGCTCGTAGAACTCGCGGCTTGCGGCCTCGAAGCGCCGGCGCCGTTCCTCTTCCTGTCCGTACGCCTTGATGAGATCGACACCCGTGACGTTCTCGTCGTAGAAGGTGTGGATCTCCGCGAGCCCGTCGCGCACTCGCTGCGAATAGGGGGCCATCCGCCTCATCAGCCCGCGAACGGAAAGCGAGAGGAGCGGCAGGACGACGAGCGACAGCAGAGCGAGAGCCGGTGCGAGCCATGCCAGGGCGCCGAAAACGAGAACGACGAGGAAAACCCGGAAGAGAACCTCCGGGAGGCTCGATGCCAGGAATCGCTCGATCATCCCGAGATCCCGCGTCACCTGCGACAGGACCTCCCCCTTTCGCACGGTTCTGAAGAAGCCCACCGGAAGCCCCAGGAGCTGCCGGAACGTTCGTTCCCGCAGTTCCCGTTGCACGCGAAAGGCGACTTTTTGGGCCACGAACGTGTGGACCCCGTGGAGCGCCGCCCCCGCGAGCTGGAGCCCGAAGAGCGCGGCGAGGATCCACGCGAGCGGCCCCATCCCCCCCTCGGTCCCCGACAGGAGCTGGACGACGAGACCCGTGACCAGCGCGGGCTGGAGGAGCCCCGCCACGCCCCCCGCGAGCGCGATCGCGACGACGAGGGCAAGAAGCAAGCGCTGCCCCGCCAGCACGGAGCGGACGGCCGGGAAGAGGCCCGGTCCGCCACCGCGGGGGGAGGAGGGGAGGGTTGCCGGAAGCAACGGAGCTACCGTCATATGGAGCGGCCTGGCGGGAGCCGGAGGCGCTTTGAATGCGAGAAGAGGACCGCCTCCGGCCCCCGGGCGCGCCCTACGACGCGTGATTCCAGTAGTTCCAGTAGTTGTAATAGTTCACGTAGTTCGAATAGTTGTAGTAGGTGTTGTGGTAGTTCGAGTAGTTGGAGTAGTTCGAATAACAACACCACTGCGAGCGCGGATCCTTGGGATCCACCTTCTGGGCGAGCTCCTCGAGGGAGATCTCGCGAACGAGGGGCTTCGCTTCTTCGCTCATCCTGTCATGCCTCCTTGTGTGTGTCGTCCGATGATTCTCGGAGTGTCTATCTCGCTATCGTACTCGGACTCATACTCGTCCTCATGGTCGTGATCGTACTCGTTCTCGCTGTCGTCATCGTACTCGCTCCCGTGATCGCCGTCGCCTCATCCCGCCCTGCTCCCCGCGGGAACTGGAGGAAGCGCCACCCAGGCGGCGAGTGCCTCCCGGTCCCCGACCTCGGCGGCGAGCTCGCGCTGCGCGGCTTCCGGGTTGCCGGCGCCCTCGGCGCGGAGCGCCCTCGCGACGGCCGGAGCGATCTCCAGGACCCGGGTCGGACCCGAGGCGAGAAGATAGGTGCGTCCCGCGATCTCGAC
Organism: Planctomycetota bacterium; assembly: GCA_016209595.1. Classification (GTDB taxonomy): domain Bacteria; phylum Planctomycetota; class JACQVV01; order JACQVV01; family JACQVV01; genus JACQVV01. Next base: position 7,208 of record JACQVV010000418.1, on the reverse strand, counting down.
CACGTGCCCGCGCGACGACCAGCCCAGAACCCGCCGCCCGGGGTCGCGGGCGAACTCAGCGAGGTGCGAAAGGCCCGCGAGCACGCGCTCGGGATCGACCGGCTCGGCGTCGCCGGGGTTCTCGACCGTCACCGGCCGGCGCCGCGCCGCGAGGGCGAGCGCGAGCTCGCGGACCTCGGCTTCTCTTTCGACGAGGTGGCGGTGGAAGAGCTTCGTGAAGGCGCATTCCCGCGCCTCGTCGCCCGAACCGTCCACGTAGAAGGCGCTGCAGCTGTATGTGCAGATTGTCCGCGCGGGACAGGAGTCGCAATCGAACCAGAAGGACCCCTTGTGGTGGTAGCTGTCGAGCCCGGCGGTCCAGTTCGCGTTTTCGCCCCCGTCGCCGGGCGCTGCCAGGTCGAGGAGGCGCCAGCGGGGCTCCTCGATCGACTTGTGGCACGGGTAGACGCCGCCGTCCCAGCTCACCGCGACGACCGAGGTCCCGGCGCCGCAGAAGAACGACCCGCAGGAGCGATTCTCGGGGCGATCCTTCCGCCGGCCGAAGACATAGGAGAGCACGTACTCGGCGACGGTGCGGTCGAGGAGCCCCTCGCCGCGCGACTGGATCATCCGGTCGAGGATCCGCTTTCGGGCCTCGAAGACGAGCGCGGCCGATGTCCGGGTCTCGAGCCCTTCCGCCCGGCCGAAGCGATAGAGGAGCACCGTCTCGAAGTCCCGCACGCCCTCGGCCTCGAAGTAGTCGAGCACTTCGTCGATCCGCGGGCAGTTGGCCGGCGTGAGCACGGTCACGACGCCCACGGATCCCTCCTGGAACGCCTCCAGGACGCGCCGCCCCCGCATCACCTCGGCCCCCTTCCCGCGCAAGGCGTCGGCGATCGCCGGGGGGCCGTCCGAGGAGGTCGAGAAGCGGATCCCGAGCCCCGCGAGCGGCGCGATCCTCTCGCTCGTGGCGAGCGTGGCGTTGGTCTGGAGGAAGAAGCGGAGGACGCGCCCCTCCCTCGAAAGGACGCGGCGCGCGTACGAAACCGCTTCGTCGTACCACTCCTGGGGGAGGAGGAGGGGCTCGCCGCCGTGGAACTGGATCGTGACCTGGTCGGAGACCGAGGGGGCGAGGAGGAGATCGACGCCCTTCCGGAACGTCTCGGGAGACATCCGGTGCCCGGCCATCGGGGCCGAGTTGGCGTAGCAGTAGCTGCACGAGAGGTTGCACGCCCTCGTGGTCTGGAAGATCGCGTGCCGGACGTTCCGGAAATGAAGGAAGAGGCTCACCTCGCGGCCGCCGAAAGGAGCGGAGGAGCCGCCGACTGCACGGGTGGAGCCGACGACTGCGAGAGTCGCAGGGCCTCCTCGACCGCCGCGAATGCTCGCTCCTCGCCGTGGCGAGAGACGAGCGTCTCGCAGGTCCCATCGCGCCCGAAGAGGTCCACGAGGCGCAGGGCCTCGTAGACGATCCGGTCGATCTCGAAGAGCTTGTCCAGGCTCTTCTGGTAGCAGAAGGTACGGCCCTCGTACTTCACGACGTCGACCGCGGGCGTCGAGAACTCGATCTCCTGGCCGCCCGCCGCGAGGTAGCGCCGATCGTGGCGCATCGCCACGAGGCTTCCCGCGAGGGAGGATCCGATCTCGCCGAAGTGGTGTCCGTCGAGCCGGGCGTCCGGGACCATCCCCTCCACGTCGACGAAACTCCTCCCGGTGTCCCGGGCGGTCTTGAGATCGGCCGCGAGCCCGACGATCGAGTCCCTTCGCTCCATGAAGTGGGCGTACATCATCTTGGTGAAGACGCACTCCAGTTCCATGTTGTCGTGCGTCTTCCGGTAGAAGGCGGTGCAACTGAAGCTGCAGATCCGCTTCGCGTCGCAGTGGACGCACTCGGCCCACTTCCCGTTCTTCGCGTGGAAGTCCTCGTGGACCTCCTTGTAGCGGTCGAGCGCGTCGGCGCTCTCGATGTCGCGGATGTTGCCGAGCTTCCAGTCGTACCGGAGCGACCCCCGCCCGCAGGGGTAGAAGTCGCCGTTGGGCTGAAACCCGAAGTGGGTGGAGCCGGCCCCGCAGAAGAAGGCGTTGCAGCCGTGCTTCATGTCCATGGACGGGGCGCGGAGCCCCAGGGCGAACCACTCGACCATGAACTTCAGGTTCACGTCCTGGACGCCCCGGCCGCGCGTCTCGATCATGTGGTCGAGGAGGACTTTCTTCGCCGCGAACATCTTCTCCGGGGTCATGGCCTCGAGCCCGCGACCGCGTCCGAGGTTGTAGTAGATGTTCACCTTGAGGTCGAGGATCCGCTCCCGGTGGAACCACTCGACGATCTCGGGCCAGCGGTCCCAGTTCTTCGGCGTGATGAGGGCGATGACGCCCGGGAGTTTCCTCGCCTTCTCGAGCTTGCGGATCCCCTCGACGACCTGCGCGCCTTCCTGGCGATACTCGTCGGAGATCTCGGGCGTCCCGTCGAGGCTCGTCCCCACGTCGATGTCGTAGTCGGCGACGAGCTTCGCGAACTCGTCGGTGACGATCGTGCAGTTCGACTGCATGAGCCAGAAGATCGACTTCCCCTTCTCGGCGGCCCTACCTTGAGCCCAGTCCATGTTCGAGCGGAACCAGGAAAGCGGCGCGAGCATCGGTTCGCCGCCGTGGAAGCAGATTCCGATCCGCGGGGCCTTCGACTGCTCGAGGAGCCGGTCCACGATCGTCCGGAACACCTCGGACGGCATGACGTGGACGTTCCGGGCGGAAACCGTCTCGGAACAGCAGTAGTGACAGCCCAGGTTGCAAGACTCCGTGACCTTGAGGACGATGAAGCAGGCGTTCTCGAAGACACGAGAGTTCGCGCCAACGAACACCATCCCCGTAGGCAGGGGCATCACTTCCTCTCCTTACGCGGCCAAGACGGACGGATCCGTAACGTGGACGGAGCCGCCGGCACTGCTCTCCCCCAGTTGGCGCAGGTAAGCATAGGGAGGAGATCGCAGGTCTGTCAAGGGACTCTCCGGAGGCAGCCAAGAAACTGGGCTCGTTGCCGGTTTGCTCCGCCCGTCGCTCGCCGTATTTGGTGGGGGGGATTCCTCCGCTCGGTCTGGGCTGGCAAGTCGTTCAGGACGCCAGGTATCCTGCGAGGGTCTTGAGGTCCACGTTGCCGCCGGAGAGGACGACGGCGGTGGGTCGCGGTTCGAGGCCGCCGGCGAGCACTCCGGCGAGCGCGGCGGCGCCGGACGGCTCGACGACGAGTTTCGTACGTTCGAGGAGGAGCCGGAGCGCGCCAAGGATCGCGCCGTCGGCGACGAGGCGGGGCCGCACCCCGACCGCGCGGGCGATCTCGAAGTTGAGCCGCCCGATCTGGACGGGGAGGAGTCCGTCGGCGACCGAGTCCGTCCGGTCGAGGAGGACGCGCTCTCCCGCTTCGAGCGACCGGGCGAGCGCGGGAGCTCCCTCCGGCTCCACCGCGAGGACCTCGACCGAGGGCTTGACGGCGCTCGCGGCGAGAAGCGTGCCTCCGAGGAGTCCGCCGCCGCCCACGGGGACAGCGATCCGCTCGACCTCGGGCCAGTCGGCCAGGACTTCGAGGGCCGCGCTCGCCTGCCCGACGATGATGTCCAGGTCGTCGAACGGCGGGGCGAGGAGCCAGCCTCGTTCGGCGGCGATCGCCTCGGCCTTCGCCTGGCGGTCGCGGCTCGTTCGACCTGCGGGAACGACGTCTGCGCCGTATCCTTTCATCGCGGCGACCTTCGCGGGGCTCGCCGTCTCGGGGACGACCACGACCGCGCCGATCCCGAACGCCCGGGCGGCGAGCGCGATCGCCTGCCCGTGGTTCCCCGAAGAGAAGGTCACCACCCCGGGCGGACGCGGGTTCGCGCGGAGGATCTTGTAGTGCGCCCCGCGCGTCTTGAAGGCGCCCCCCTTCTGGAGGTTCTCGGCCTTGAGTCGGACCTCGAAGCCAGCGAGCCGCGAGAGGAAGGCCGAGGTGAAGAGCGGCGTGCGATGGACGTACGGAGCGATCTCTCGCGCGGCGTCCTCCAGGAGGGCTCGGTTCCCGAGGGGAAGCGCGCTCATTCCTTCCCCGGGAGGACCTGGACGGGAACGTCGATGAACTCGGCTCGCCGCATCTGGAGGTCGTAGAGGTAGCGGATGCGAAGCCATCCGCGGTCCCATGGAGGGACGCTCGACGTCTCCCCGAGGATGAGCTCGTAGTCCTCCCGCTCGCCGGGACCGATGAGCCGCTGGGTGGGCTCCCCGCCGTCCGCGGCGAGGACGAGGAAGCGAGTCCTCGAAGCCTTCGATTCGTCGAGCAGATCGACCCCTTCGACCGCGATCGTCTGTCTTCCAGTGTTCAGCACGCCCAGCCGGTGGCGCGCGAACGGCGGGATCTCGTCCGCGGGTTCGATCTCGACGAAGAGGCCGGGATCCTTCTCGATGTGCTCGATCCGCGGGCTCCCGGAGCCGGGCGCGCCGAGTCGCGCGCCGGACCGCTGTGCGGCGCAGCCGGCCGCGAACGCTGCGAGGAGTGCGGCGAGCGCGGCCCGCTTCACGATTCTTCTCCCGGGGCCTTCTCGATCTTCTTGAAGAGGATTTCGGCAGCGCCGAGCGAGGAGCCGGCCACGAGCGGATCGGCCGCGCGCGTCCACACGAACTCGCCCGCGGAGAGGCCGAGCATCTTCCTTGCCTTCTCGCCGGCGAACGGGAGGTACGGGGCCATGACGGTCGCGAGCGTCCGCGCGGTCCAGAGGCAGACGTGGATCGCGCGCCCGCAAGATCCGAGATCGGTCTTGCGGGTCTGCCAGGGGGCTTTCGAATCGAAGTACCGGTTCGCTCCGCGTGCCTCCGCCATGATCGTCTCCAGGCCTGCCTTGAAGTGCATCCCCTCGATCTCCGCGCCGACCCGGCCCGGGAGGCTCCGCAGGGATTCCAGGTGGGCCCGGTCCTGGGGATCGAGGTCCCCGGCGGCCGGGACCTTCCCCTCGAAATACCGGTGCGCAAACGTCACCGTGCGGTGGACGAAGTTCCCGAGCGTCGCCACGAGCTCGTCGTTCGTGTGGCCCACGAACTCATCGGCCCTGTACGCCGTTCGCTGGTTCTCCGGCGCGACCGAGGTGAGGTAGTAGCGGAGAGCCTCCGGTTCGAACTCGCGCAGGTAGTCCTCGATCCAGACCGCCGTCCCCCGGCTCTTCGACATCTTCTCCTCGTCCTTGCCGGGGAACTGGAAGTTGAGGAAGCAGTTGGCGACGACATTGGCGGGGAGCTCGAAGGAGCCCTCGGCGAGGAGCATCGCCGGCCAGATCAGCGCGTGGAAGACGGTGTTGTCCTCGCCGATGAAATGGACGATCGAGGTCTCCGGGTCCTTCCACCACGTCTGATAGTCCGTGGCGCGGCCGGTCGTCCGCTCGCACCACTCGGCCGTGAAGGAGACGTATCCGATCGGCGCGTCGAACCAGACATAGAGGACCTTGCCTCCGGCGTCCGGGTCGGCGAGCGGCACGGGGACGCCCCATCCGAGGTCGCGCGTCATCGCCCGCTCGGGCAGCCCCTCCTTCAGGAGTCCGAGCGTGAACTGCCGGACCTGCGAGCGCCACTCCGGATGGCCCTCGATCCAGGCCCGGAGTCGCTCCCCGAAGCGAGGGAGCTCGAAGTACCAGTGGAACGTGTCGCGGACCTCCGGCCGGGCGCCCGTGAGGACGGAAACCGGGTCGCCGAGCTTCAGGGGATCGATCGTCCGCCCGCACTTCTCGCACTGGTCGCCGAGCGCCTCCGGGTTCCCGCAGCCGGGGTGGTGGCACGTCCCCTTCACGTAGCGGTCGGGGAGGAAGCGCCCGGCCTGGGGATCGTAGAGCTGGCTCGTGTTCCTCTTCTTGAGGTATCCATTGTCGTAGACCCGCTGGAAGAACGCCTGGCTCGTCGCGATATGGCGGGGCGACATCGTCTTGCCGTAGATGTCGAACTCGATCCCCAGTCCCCGGAAATCGCGCTCCTGTGAGGCGTGGTAGCGGTCGACGACCTCGGGCGGCGAGACCCCTTCCCTCTCCGCGCTGAGCTGGATCGGCACGCCATGGTCGTCCGACCCGCAGATGAAGGCGACCTCGTCCCCCCGGGAGCGCAGATACCTGACGAAGATGTCGGCCGGCAGGTAGGCCCCCGCCACATGCCCCACGTGGAGCTTGCCGTTGGCGTAGGGGAGCGCGGCGGTCACCAGGAAGCGTCGGGGCATAGGGTCCTTTCCGAGGGGCCTAGAGTCTACTAACATGACGGACGTGAGCAAAGAACTGGAGACCGCGGTCGCCGCGGCGCGCGCCGGCGGGGAAGCGATCCTGGCGGTCCCGCCCGAGACGCCCGAGCGCGGCTCTCACGCGGACCATCGATCCGAGGAGGCGATCCTCGCCGTGCTTCGCGCCGCCTTCCCCGAGGACGCGATTCTTTCGGAGGAGTCGGCGGACGACGAGGCGCGCCTGGGGCGCGAGAGGGTCTGGATCGTCGATCCCCTGGACGGGACGCGCGAGTACGACGCCGGGCTCGATGAATACGCCGTCTCGGTCGCGCTCGCGGTCGGCGGCCGGCCCGCCGCCGGCGCCGTCTTCCATCCGCCGGCGGGCGAGATGTTCCGGGCCTCGAGGGACGAGGGGAGCTTCCTCGGCGACACGCGGCTCCGGGTGAAGGAGGCGCCGCCGCTCGCGCGCTGCCGCGTCGCCGCTAGCCGCTCCTCGCACGAGGATGGTCACCTCGACGACCTCGAAGCGGCGGCCAGCATGCTGGTCCCCCTAGGCTCGATCGCATGGCGAATGGCTCTCGTCGCCGCCGGGCGCTACGACTTCACGCTCTCGGTCCACCCGCTCTCCGAGTGGGACATCTGCGCGGGACACCTCGTCCTCGCTGAAGCGGGCGGCACGGTTCTCCTCCCCGACGGCGCGGAGCCGACCTACAACCGGCGGGAGACGCGCCTCCCCGCCGGCCTCCTCGCTCTGCCCGCGAATGCCGCCCAGCTCGCGGACGAAATCCGGGCCCTCGGGCTGGCGTCGGGCCGCTGCCGGTGAGAAATGCAGGGCTAGCGCCCATCCAACAACACGGAAACGACGATGTCGATATCCCGGGTGAATCGGGGCTCGGCGCGAGCCGAAACGGCTAAATACGAGGGCGCGAATCGGCACCATGAATCGGCGGATGATTGCCGCCGAGGCGTTGTGCAGAATCGCGCCCTCTTGTTTAGGGCGGCCACACGAAGATGGCGG
>JACQVV010000417.1 GCA_016209595.1 Planctomycetota bacterium | reverse complement strand
GGCTGGGCCCTCTACGGCCCCGCGCACCTTTCCGTGAGGACGGATCCGCCCGACGCCGACATCTATCTCGACGGCGAACGCGCGGGAACGGGGGAGATCGACGTCATGGTCTGGCCCCCCGGCGAGAGGAAGGTCGAGGCGCGGCGGCAGGGCCACGCGCCGGCCGAGTGGACGATCCGCGCCGCCTCGGGCGGACGATACGAGAAGACCCTCGAGCTCGCCCGCCTTGCCGGGACCGTGCGCGTCGAATCGACTCCCGCCGGCGCCGAAATCTGGCTCGACGGTCTCCCGACCGATTCAAGGACGAGCGCCGACCTCGCGGGCGTGGCGGAGGGCACGCACGCCGTGGCGCTCCGGATGGAAGGGTACGAGGAGGCGGTCCTTGCGGACGTCCGGGTCGAGCACGGGCGGACCGTGCGCGCGGCGGCGGTGCTCGTCCCCGCGGGCGGCGAGGTCCGGATCGCGGCCTCCCCGCCCGGAACCCGCGGCGAGCTCTCGCGATGGCAGGGTGCGGCATTCGAGTGTGAGCGCGAGTTCGCCTCGGGGTTCGAGGGGAAGCTCCCGGCCGGCCGCTGGCAGGTGACGCTCCACGGCCCGGGGGGACCCGAGCGGCGAGCGGTGGCGGCCCGCGAGTGACGTATTCGACGTGTCGCCGGGCGCGCCGCACGCGCGGCGCTACCGCCTCGAGGATCTCTGGCGGCTCCTATGGAGTTACTCCCCGGGCGGCGCGATCACGACCGCCCCGGCGCTCGCGGAGTTCGACGGGGACGGCGTCCCCGACGTCCTCGCCGCGTCGGAGGACGGGAAGCTCCTGGCGATCGCTTCGCGCGCGGCGGCCTTCGGGTGGAGCTCTCTCGCGCCCGCGCCGGTCGAATCGGCGGCGGCGCCCGGTGACCTCGATGGGGACGGGACCGAGGACCTCGTGGCGCGGACGTCCGGCGGGCGGCTGCTTGCCTTCTCGGGGCGCTCCGGAAAGGAGATCTGGAGCCGTCCGACCGGCGGGAGCATTCGTCTCGGCCCGGTGGCCGCCGACTTCGACGGAGACGGGGGCGCGGATCTCGTCCAGGCGGGGGAGGGAGGGTCGCTCGCCGTGCTTTCGGGGAAGACGGGCGAGGAGATCTGGACCGCCGACGCCGGCGAGAAGATTACCGCCACGCCCGTCTTCGTCCATCTCGACGGCGACCGGGCGCCCGACGTTCTCGCCGGCACGACGGGAGGGAACCTCTGGGCGATCCTGGGATCCACGGGTCGCGAGGCCTGGGTCCACGCCGCGGGGCGGCGAGTGTCGGGCGTCCCCGCGACGGGAGACCTCGACGGGGACGGGGTCGCCGACGCGATCCTGGAAGGAAAGGGCGCGTCCCTTCTGGCGGCCTCCGGCCGGACGGGGGAGCTCCTCTGGTCGTACGGCCCGATCGCGTCGGGATCCCCCGCGCCCCCGCTCGCGGACGTCTCCGGCGACGGGACGCTCGACCTCCTCGGCGTCATACGGGACGACGCCTTCGAGGCGGTCTCCGGGAAGGACGGGACGCTCCTCTGGAGCCGGCCGGCGCGGGAGGCCATCCTCTTTCCCTGGGTCGGCGCGGCAGATCTCGATGGGGACGGCGCGGCGGACCTCGTGGCGCGCTCCGGACGGCGAACGATGCACGGGTTTTCCGGCGGGACGGGCGCCGAGCTCTAGCGGTTCGAGGCCGGCGCGAACGTCGAGGGGGTTTTCGAGGATCTTCCCCGACACCGAGGCGGAGACACGGTCCGCGAGGGGCTCGTGGCTATCCTCTCATCCTCTCGGGCAGGGTCTCGATGGGCGATTTTGACTTCGCGGCGCGCGCTGGTCCTGGGAGGAGTCGAAGTTTGCTTCCACAAGATCGCTCTGAAGCCCGGGGAAACCCCTCCTCTTCGGCACGCGCGGGCGGACGGCGGTCTTCGGCCTCCCCGGAAACCCGGTCTCGATCTACATGACGTTCCCGCTCTTCGTCGTGCCGGCGCTCCGCCGGATGCTCGGGCGCCCCGACGCCCGGCCACGATACGTGCCCGTCGCGCTCACCAGCGGCCCGCTCCGCTCGCGCGAATGCGTGCAGTACGTTCCGGCGCGCCTTTCGCCGGCCCCGGACCGCTTCACGGCCCGGCCGCTCGCCTGGCTCGGGTCGGTCGACCTCGTGCCCCTCCTGGCCGCAAGATGGATTCATCGCCGCCCCGGTGGGAGGAGCGCCGCTCGAGGATGGAGCGCGCGTTTGGGTCCCGGTGGATGAGCGCCACATCGCGCCGATCAGGGGACTTGGCCCGGGTCGAGACCTGCAAGGTCGAAATGGAAGTATACCGTGTGGCCTCGCGGTCCCCGCGCCTCGCGCCGGCCCCTCGCGCCAGCCTGCCGCCCGGCGCTCGGTCGGATCCCTCAACATCCTCGATCTTGGGCGGCTCTGCGGGTTACCATCAGATCCCATGAAGCTCACGCGACTCCTGCTGGAGAACTTCCGGTGCTTCGGCAAGGCGACCTTCGACATGGTCGGGAAGGATGGACGCCCCCTCGACGTCGTGCTTCTCGTCGGCGACAACGGGTCCGGGAAGACCGCGGTGCTCCAGGCGATCGCGGGGTTGATGACGGTTTTCGGCCCCTACAGGGCCGATGCCCTCGGTGCGGAGGACGTCCGTCGCGGCGAGACGTCTGCCTCGATCGAGATGGGCCTCACGGACCTGGTAGCCGAGAATCGAGTCGACCTCACGTTCCACGCGAAGATCGGCATACGCGCCGAACCGGAAAGGGGTCTGCGGGAGGGCTTTGCCCATTCTGTGGCCCCGCCCAATCAGCAGTACAAGCCGTGGAGTCAGCTCGTCCACGATCCACACCCGCGTCCGACAGGCCTCATCCTCTTCTTCGACGTCTACCGGATTCTCCCGCCCGTGTCGATTTCAGGTCCGAACCTCCAGGGAGTTCCGCGCCACCGGCTCGAGGGCGCTCTTGCCCCCACTGTCCGGCGAGACGGTCGAGTGGATCTGCGCTTCCATCAACTCAAGCAGTGGATCGTCAACCTGGGTTTCTTCCGGGCCATGGCGATCGCCGATCGGAAGGAAGACCTGCCGCTCTGGGCAACCCTCCGGTCGGCACTCGACCGGATGCTCCATCCGTACGCCTTCGACCGGGTCGACGAGCGATTCGAGGTCCTCTTTCAAGGACCCTCGGGAACGGCGCGGCTGGAGGAACTGAGCGACGGCCTGCGGAGCGTGTTCGCGATCGTCACGGAGCTTCTCCTGCGGCTTTCCCTCTCGACGTCCGACCCCGCGAAGATCCTGGAGACCGAGGCAGTTTGCCTCGTGGACGAAATCGACGCGCACCTGCATCCTCGGTGGCAGGAGCGGATCATCCCGTTCCTGCGAACGCTGTTCCCGCACGTGCAGTGGATCGCAACGACGCACTCGCCTCTTGTGATCCGAACCGTCGAGCCAGAGAACGCGTTCCGCCTCGAGGAAGCCCCGTCGGAGAAGACCTGAAATGTCTCAGACCGCCATCCGCCTCGACCGGCGCTTCCAGGAACGGAACCTGGCCTTCGTGGACATCGTCCGCGACGTACTCGGCGGCCCGCGAGACGCGGGCGGCCCGGCCTGGCTCCTCGATCCGCCCGTCGCGGTGCGAGAGGAGTTCTTGCGCCGTCACACAGGCGAGTTTACGGAGACCGATCGAGTCTTCGTAGCCCGCGGGCGGGTCGTCGTGGACGCGCTCCTGGATGCCCGGGGACAGCGAATCCCCGAGCTGTCCTGCGAGCCTCGCGAAGCGTATCTCTTCTTCATCGATCACGACCCGCGAGCGAACTGGGCCCACGCCTGCACCTACATCCTCGTCCTGGCTGATGCCTCGGAGGCTCGTGCGGCCCATCGGTTCCCGCCGTCGGAGGCAGTCCAGCTCCACGCGATCGAGCCGCCGTCGGGACGAGTGTGAAACGGGCACTGCTCGTCGCCGGCGGGATCGACCGCCGGCAGAATCATCCTCGGTATCGGAACGACCTCGCGGCGTTCTACCGGCTCCTGGTCCAGGAAAGGCGCTACGATCGGCAAGACGTTCGGGTCCACCTGGGCCCCGGCGCCTTCGAGGATCTCGACGGCGACGGGGAAGTGGAGGAATGCCGGCCCGCGACGCGGAGAGAGATCATCGCGGGGTTCGAGTGGCTCGCGATGCCTCGCGCCGAGGACGACATCGCCTTTCTGGTCGTGTCGAATCACGGAGACGACGAGGGCCTCTGTCCCTGGGGCCTGGAAGATGTGGTCCGTCCGGCCGATCTCGAGCAGCCGTTCCGGGGAAGCCTCGCCACGAAGGTGTTCGTCTTCGGGCAGTGCCACGCCGGCATCTTCTCGAGACTATCCCTTCCCCGTTCTGTGGTCTTGTGTGCGTGCAGCCAAGACGAACCGTCTCATGCGTGTCCCGAGCCCATCGAGTACGACGAGTTCCTCTACCACCTGGTCGCGGCCCTCGCGGGACAGTACCCCGATCGCGCGTCATCGCCACCGGGATCCGTGCCCAGCGGGATCGCGACGATCGAGGACGCCTTCAACTACGCGAGTGCGATGGATCGTATGCAAGAAACGCCCCTCCTATCCGACCCGGACGGGCTGGCGGGGGGCGTCTCGCCTTGACGGGGCTTCAGGGACAGCGACGCCGCGCTCTCTGCCAACATGAGTGAGACAGTCCGCCCCCCCGAAATTACGGTTCTCCTGACCATTCACGACGCCCGCCAGCACTCCCATAAGGTCCCGCGAGTCCGCGAGTTTCGCCAGAAGCCGCTGAACAGGCCACGCCCCGGCGCCCCGAAAGCGGCCAAGAAAGCGCTCCAGCAAGGAGAAAGGTGACCGGGACTCCTGGGGCGCGAACGCTTCCCAGGAGTCCGCGAGCCCTGGCGCCCGGCCGCGCTTCCGGGGGTTTCCGCCGCTACTTTCAGGAAACGCTGCCGCAATGATCCGCTGCTGGAAGGGCTTGCGGATCGGCCCTGGGCTCGATCCGGCCCCGTCGTGAGTGGTCAGGAGAACCGAAACTACTGTAGAGGGCGAGGAGGCTGTCGCGGATGGCGAAGCGTGAGAAGACCAGCCCCGGGCGGGATCGGGAAGAGCCTTGCCTGGCGGCCCCGACCGAGTCGTTTTCGGGCATTCCATCCTGTCACGGTACAATCCGCTCGTGCAGCGCGCCTGGTACTACGGCACGATCGCTGGATTTCTCGCGGTCGGCCCCGAGGCCGTCCTCGGCCAGATGGCGAGCCGCTCGGACTTCGACATCACCGGGGCCCAGCGCGACGCCTGGATCGAGCAGGCCCGCATCCTCCGTGGTGCGCTGCACGGCCGTTCCGGCGCGATCTATCTCGAGTTCACCATTCCGCGGATCGGAAGCCGCGTAGATGCCTTGCTCCTGATCGGGCCGGTCCTCTTCGTGGTCGAATTCAAGGTGGGCGAGACCCGCTTCACGAGGCAGGACCTCGACCAGGTCGTCGACTACGCCCTCGACCTGCACCACTTCCACGAGGGCAGCCATCAAATCTGCATCGCGCCCGTCCTGGTCTCCACGCAAGCCCGTGGAGGGCCGGTCCTCCCGGACGAGCGTCCCGTGGACGGTCTCTTTGCCCCCTCGAGGACGAACTCCCACGGACTCGCGGCGGCCCTCGACCGGGTTCTCGAAATCGTGAGCGGCCCCGAGATCGCCGTTCCGAAGTGGGAGGAGAGCGGCTACAAGCCGACGCCGACGATCATCGAGGCGACCCTCGCACTCTACCGGGGCCACTCGGTCGCCGACATCACCCGCAAAGAGGCGGGCGTTGAGAATCTCTCGGCGACGTCGAACACCGTGGCCGAGATCATTGCAAGCGCGCGGAGTCGATCCGAGAAGGCAGTGTGCTTCGTCACGGGCGTCCCCGGGGCAGGCAAGACGCTGGTCGGCCTCGACGCCGCAACGCGGCACATGAATGCACGGGACGAACTCTACAGCGTCTTCCTCTCGGGCAACGGGCCTCTCGTGAACGTGCTCCAGGAGGCTCTGACGCGCGATCGCGTGGAGCGGGCCCGTCGGGCCGGCCTGCGCGCCCGCAAGGGAGAGGCGCGAAGCGAGGTGAAGGCGTTCATCCAGAACGTGCACCATTTCCGGGACGACTGCATCCGCGATCCGAAGCCGCCCGTCGAGCACGTGGCCATCTTCGACGAGGCCCAGCGGGCGTGGACGCTCAAGGAGACCGTCGACTTCATGCGCCGCAAGAAGGGGATGCCCGACTTCCACCAGTCGGAGCCCGAGTTCCTCCTCTCCTGCATGGACCGACACCCGGACTGGGCCGTGGTCATCTGCCTCGTCGGCGGCGGGCAGGAGATTAACCGGGGCGAGGCCGGGATCTCCGAGTGGTTCGCAGCGCTCGAACGATCCTTCCCCGCCTGGTGGATCTACGCGTCGGATCGCCTCACCGATAGCGAATACGAAGGCGGACGCGCGGTCGAGCGGCTGCGCGCGATACCGCGAGTCGCGTTCAAGTCGGACCTTCACCTGGCGACCTCGATCCGGTCGTTTCGGAGCGAGAAGGTCTCCCGTTTCGTGAAGGAAGTCCTCGATCTGGAACGGGAGAACGCCCGGGAGACGCTGCGAGCCGTGACGGAGCGGTACCCCGTCGTGCTCACGCGGGATCTCGAGGTTGCCCGGCGATGGCTGCGCGCGAAGGCACGGGGGACCGAGCGCTATGGCATCGTGGTCTCATCACAGGCGGAGCGGCTGAAGCCGTACGCGCTGGACGTGAAGTCCCCCGTCGATCCCGTCCACTGGTTCCTCAGCGACAAGGACGATGTCCGGTCTTCCTACTACCTCGAGGATGTCGCGACCGAGTTCCATATCCAGGGATTGGAGCTGGACTGGACCTGCGTGGTGTGGGACGCGGACCTCCGGCACTCCGCGAGCGGCTGGGAGCACTGGTCGTTCCGGGGGAACCGCTGGGAGCGCATGCGATCCGAGGAGAGGCGCAGCTACCAGAAGAACGCGTACCGGGTCCTGCTGACGCGCGCGAGGCAGGGCATGATCATCGTCGTGCCCCGCGGCGACGCCGAGGATCCTACGCGCCGACCGCAGTTCTACGATCCGACGTTCGCGTACCTCAAGGGGGCAGGACTCTCGGTACTCTGATCGAACCGCTCGTCGAACACCGCCTCCGGTCGAGCTCTGCCGCGCCCACCACGACGCGGGACGAAGGCGACCTCGATTTCCCAGCCTCCTTCCGAGAGCCGCCAGTCGGTCAACCTCATTCGCTGGACGCGGACCTACACCGACTATCCGCTCGGCGGGGCGGTCCTCGGCCGCGCCGGGGCCGGCCGCGAATGGCGGGAGCCTCCGCAGTCTTCCGGGCTTCGAGATCCTCATCGAGATCGGCCGCGGCGGGATGGGAGTGGCCCCCAAGACACGCCAGAAGGCGCTCGGCCGGATCGTGGAGCGCAAGGTGCTTCCGGGGGGGCCCTGGAGAGTGCGCGGACGGAACGGCGGCCCCGCGCGCCTGGTGGCTCCCCGCCGTGGCGGCGACCGGGAACGCGGGAGTTTTCGCCGGCGGTCTTCTGAGAGCGTGGTTGGGTGGCGGGCGATCCCGCCGGCGCGCACGTTGCGGCACAAGGGCGCGTGCCGGCGGCGGGATGGAGGGGTAGGCCGGGAGGACGACGCGCTTCGTGATCTCCGGAGGGGAACTCGCGAAGCGAGTCATCCTCCCCTCTCCATGTGACGTCCGCCGGAGCGCGCGACGTTGGGTTGGGGGCGACGTCCGCTCCAGGTCACTCGGCCGGCCGGGAGTCGCGGGCGAGCCTCGCCTCGACTGCCGAGTCCGGTGGACCGTAGCTGTCGAAGGGCCAGCGGTAATCGAGGTGGTCCGCGTAGTGGTGGACGAACTCCTCGAGGGTCGGCCACCGCTCATCGACGCGGTGCTCGGCGAAGACCATCCAGGCTACGCGGCCGGAGGGATGGAGGAGGACGTGGTCGCCGTTGCGCGCGACGAACACGACCAAGGCCTCCTGCCAGCCGGCTAGGAACTCCTCCTCGAATCCCTCCTCCCGGATGGTGCGCCAGCGAGCGACCGGCTCGAACCCGCCGGAGAGCCGCGGCGGGGACTCGCGCACCCCGTCGAAGCCCACCGCGAACTCGAGGACCGGGCCGGGCTCGGCGATACCGAGCCGGGCGATCGCGCCTCGGGCTTCCTCGCGGTCCGGCGGTGGCGGCAGATAGAGGTCCCAGGACCAGTCCTCGTCGTCGGGCGGTTCCTCGCCTCGATAGTGATGCGTCGACGCGAGGAAGACGAGGAATCGATCGTCTAGCCCCTCCATCGCGTCGGCCGGAATGCCCCGGCGGAGGAGCTCGGCCCGCGCTTTCCTCGGGCTGGGCGGCAGCGGTGCGGGATCCCACGATTCCATGGCCGTACGTTCGAGCTCGCCGTCGTCCATCGACTCCACGTCCTTCCCGCGAAACCCATCCCGCCGCAGGAATGCCCTTGCCTGCTCCACGACGAATCGCCATGGAGTCGCCCACGGCCGCGGCTTCCAGGGATGCTCGGCCAGCCGGCCTCGAGGATCGATCGTCAGGCGAAGAAATGCCTGCCGGGCTCCCCCGACGAGGGCCGGGCGTCCGGCCTCCAGAAGGCGGTTCGCCAGGGGACGAAGCGCGTCGGGAAGCGAGCCCCAGCGAACCGCGAGCGTTTCCCGGACCCGGTCGGGAGACGCCGCCAGAAGGTCACGGAACCAGGGATCGAGCCCCGAGACCACGTCGGGGTGGATCCGCTCCTCGCAAGGCAGGTAGTGGAGCCAGTCGCAGTCCCCGGCTGTCACGCCTCGATCACCGCTGCCTTGAGCGAATAGACCGAGGGCAGGTCGCACGCGATCCGGTTCCAGGTCTCGCCCGCATCGGGGCTCGTCCAGACCTGGCCGTTGGTCGTCTCGAAGTAGATGCCACGCATGGGAAATGTAAACCTTGGCGGCTGAAGTAACGGTGAGGCTGCATCTTGCGGCGGCAGGTCGGCAGACACGCGAGGCTCGTCAGCGAGCCAAAGTCGAACTTCGAGGGTCACCCTCCCCACGAGGCCGCACTCGATCGCCTGCGGGGCCGGGTCGGGGATTGTAGCAGCCGGGCGAATAGAATGAGCCGGCGATGAAGGAGACCGAGCGGCCCGCGAGGTCGGGCGAAACAGCGGGACCGGCCGCGCCGGGGCCGGCCGCGCCGTCCGAGCCTTCGCAGGAGACCCAGTCATCGCCCGGACCGGTCGCGAAGGACACCGCCGCGAAGGGCGGGAGCCTCCCCAGCCTTCCGGGCTTCGAGATCCTCCTCGAAATCGGCCGGGGCGGGATGGGGGTGGTCTACAAGGCCCGCCAGACGGCGCTCGGCCGGATCGTGGCGCTGAAGGTGCTGCCGGGCGGCCTCTGGGCGGGCGAGGAAGAGGTCGAGCGCTTCCGGCG
>JACQVV010000427.1 GCA_016209595.1 Planctomycetota bacterium | reverse complement strand
GCAGATGAGGTCGTCGCGGCCCTGCAGTCGATTCAAGCGTCCAGTCAGAGAGGTACGGAGACGCCCGGCTCGGGGAGGCATCGCGCCGCCGGGCGATCGTCCGGGAGGCGCCGTCCTGCCCGGCGGGAATCCCGTTCCGCTCCCCTGCCGGCCTCGGCCCCGGCCGGCACTCCGGCCCGCTTCGCCGGATGGAGTCGGGGGAAGTCGATTGCCGTCGCGGTCGTGGGGTGCATCGCGGGGCTTGCGATCGTAGCCGGGCTCTTGCTGGCTGGGGGTGGATCGGAGCGTGTGGCTCAGGTCGAGAAGCTCGTGGTCGGGCAGAACAAGATCCTCCACCTCAACGCCCGCCCGGACAACCTGCCCACGGCGATCCCGGTGAAGGCCGACCAGGACCTCGTGCGGGTCGAGCAGTTCCTCGTGACCCAGAACAAGCAGCGCGGCGACGTGCACTACCACTTCTCGCTCATCCCGCAATTCAAGGGCAAGACGGCGATGGTGCTCCAGTACGCCAACGGCGACGTCCTCCAGATCGTCTTCGAGATCGAGGAGGCGCAGAAGGTCGCCATCACTGGGTCCCGCGACGAGAGGATCGAGGAGGCGAAGAAGGCCTTGCGCGCGGCGGACGACTTCTGGGCCAACCGGACGAGCGCGCGCGCGACGCTGCGCAACGCCTATCTGAAGTACGAGGAGGCCCTGCGCATCATGGGCTCGGTGGAGCTGGGGCAGAACCTGGACGAGTACAAGCAGGCCAAGGCCGGAATGGAGCTCGCCCGGTCCGAGATCGAAGGCCAGCGCGTCGAGATCGAGAAGAAGTTTGGCCAGTCGGAGAGGCGCGAGGACTGGGCCGGCGCCCAGCAACTCCTCGAGGAGATGCTGGAGCTCCGCCTCGGGAACAACGACCTGATCTATCTCAAGAACAAGACCATCATGGAGTATCGGTACGGCCGGACCGTGACCGAATAACGCCTGGAGCGCGCGCGCGCGACCCCGGACAAGGAGAGTTCCCATGGCAGGCGAGAAGGCAGCCGGGAAAGAAGCCAAGCCGAAGGGCGACGAGGGCAAGGGGACAGGTTCCCGGCGTGCCTATCTCACCGTCCTGGCCGGCCAGGAGAAGGCGCTCCACATCATCGAGAAGGACCGCGTGAGCCTCGGGACCCAGGAACAGAACGACGTCATCCTCGAAGGCGACGGGATCTCGAACTTTCACGCCGAGATCTACCGCACGGACGAAGGCTGGCAGATCAAGGACCTTGGATCGACGAACGGGACCTACGTGAACCGGCAACGCGTGGTCCTCCACCAGCTCGCGGGCAAGGACAAGATCATCATCGGCAAGGTCCTGATGCGGTTCTCGGACAAGAAGCCGGTCCCGCCCCGCTTCCTTCTCTATGGAGGCCTGGGGGCGGTTATCCTGGCCGTCCTGCTCTGGTTCCAGATCCGTGATCTCCTGAGGCCCGCCGTCCCCATCCCAGGCACCGGCGCGCAAGGCGACGCCGGCCTCTACAACGAGATGATGAACACGGGCCTGGTGCAATACCAGGAAAAGGACTTCGACAGGGCCGAGGGCACCTTTCAGCGGGTGAAGGGGCGCTTCAAGGACCGGAGCGCGCCCAACTCCATGCTCCAGCTCACCCGCCTGTCCAAGGAGAGCCCCGATCTCGCCTCGTTCCCGTGGGACAAGGCGAAGGAGTGCCTGCTGGGGCTCCAGCGGGACTGCCCGGGCACCAAGGAATACCAGGAGTTCTTGAAGGTCGAGCTCGATCTCATCGACGCGGACATCAAGTGCGCGCCGCAGCTCCTCCCCCTGCTCTCCAAGGACACGACCGACGAGGAGAAGTTCCGTCTCCTCCAGGAGGCCGGCGAACAGTACGAGAAGAGCCGCATCTACAAGGTCTACCGCGACCAGATGGTGCCCCTGGGGCTCAAGCTCAAGAGCGAATACGCCGGAAAAGCGCGGGCAGCCGAGGAGAAGGGGAAGCAGGAGATCGCGGCGGGAGACCTGGACAAGAGCGGCGAGTCGTTCCTGGAGGCGAAGAACCTCTACGAGAAGGCCCAGACGTTCGATGTCAAGAGGACGGACCAGGAGCTCGCCAAGGCGCTCAAGGACGCGAACATGAATTGCGAGGCCTACGCCCGATTCATCGAGGGTCGGGACTTCGCCAAGGAAGGCAAGATCGAGGAGGCCAAGAGCGCCTTCGGACTCGTGAAGTTCGGCTCCGCCTACTACCAGGCGGCCAAGCAGCAGGTCTTCAACCTCCAGTACTCGAACAAGTACGACGAGATCAAGCAGAAGTACCTGGGAGGAGAGATCGACACGGCCATCGACCGGGCCCGGCGGATGAAGACGGACATCCAGGGGAAAGACGAGCTCAAGGACCTGGAGCGGATCCTCACCCAGCTCGAGCGGAGGATGGTGCGGATCCAGGCGGCCTATCCGGAAATGGAAAAGGCCTGGGACGAGAAGCGGTACAAGGACTGCCTTGACGCCGCCGAGACGATCCTGGAGTCGGAGCGAGAGGACCGCGCCGAGAACTTCTACGTTCAGAAGGCCGACGAGCGGCAACGCGCCTGCCGGGGCGCCGTGAAGGACCAGTACGAGGTGCTCGTCCGCGCCATGGACGAGGACTTCCAGAACGGGCGCTACATCGAGTTCGAAGGGAAGGCGAAGCAGGCGGAAGAGATCCTGGCGGTGATCGACCCGCGGTCGGAGGAGCTCCGCGAGCACGTCCGGGGGCTGCTCCGCCCCCAGGCCGTGGACATGACCGAGAAACTGAAGAGACTCAAGTTCTCGGGCACCACCGATACGCCCGAGTACCAGAGCCTGCTCCGGGTGAACCAGCTCATCATCGACTACCTCGCCGCCGATCCGGCATTCGAGAAGGCCGTGAAGCAGGCTAAGACCAACCTGGGCCAGCGCTGAGGCCAGGCTTCAGGCTTCAGGCTTCAGGCTTCAGGAAAGGTGGTCCGGTAGGTTAGAGCCTGATCCCTGACCGCAGGAAGTGGCCCTCTCCCCTTCCGGTGGGCTCTGTGGGATGCTGGTGTAGAGAACAAGAACGAGGGGCTGAACGCTTACGGCGGTGGAGATCCCGAAGAGGCTCGGCAAGTACAAGATCGAGGAGCTCCTGGGCCACGGTTCGATGGGAGCCGTGCTCCGGGCCGTTCAGAAGACGCTCGGGCGAACGGTCGCCTTGAAGGTCCTTCCGCCGGAGCTCGCCGAGGAGGATCCCGTGAAGAAGAAGCGGTTCGCCACCGAGGCAAAGATCACGGCGCGCCTCTTCCATCCGTCGATCCCCACCGTCTACCACATGGGTCGATCGAAGGGGATGGCCTACATCGCCATGCAGTTCATCGAGGGAGAGCCGCTGGATGACGCGGTCAAGAAGGGAATCGGCATCCCGGAGCTCGTGAAGGTCTTCGCGCAGGTGGCCTCCGCCCTGGCGATCGCGCACGAGCACGGGGTCATCCACCGGGACCTCAAGCCCGGAAACATCCAGCTCGACCGGGAGGGGAACGCTCACCTTCTCGACTTCGGGATCGCCAAGGACGAAGAAGGCCGAGACCTCACGGAGCACGGGGTGATCGTGGGGAGCCCCCTCTACATGTCGCCCGAGCAGGCGCGAGGCGAAACCGTAGACGGCCGCTCCGACATCTTCAGCCTCGGGTGCGCGATGTACCGCCTGCTCACCGGCGAGAAACCGTTCAAGGCCGAGAACAAGCGAGAGCTCCTGCTGGACCGGATGAAGCTCCACCGGCTGCCCGACCACCGGCTCCCTCCGCCGGTCCACAAGATCGCGCCCCACGTCCCTCGACCGCTCTCGCGGATCATCGAGAAGTGCATGAAGCCCTCACGCGAGCACCGCTATCAGAGCGCGGCGGAACTCTACGAAGACCTGGAGACCCTTCGCGTGCTCCTCGCGAGCGAGGAGCCGGAGAAGGACCTCTCCCGCTTCTCTTTCCTCGTCTCCACGAAGCTCCCTTTCTCGAAGATCCTCGGACCGCTGATCGCAGCGCTCCTGGTTCTCCTCTCCGGGATCTTCTTCCTGCTCCACCAGCGGAGCGAGTCGCTGCGCCCCCAGCCCGCCACCTTCGAGTCGGAGTAGCATGCCCACGCTCCGCATCGAGAAGGGCGAGGGCGCGGGCAGGACCTTCGCGATCGAATCGCAAGCGGTGATCGGCCGCGATCCCAAGACGGATCTGCCCATCTCCGACGAGAAGGCATCCCGGCAGCACGCCCGGGTCGTGCGGGAGGGGGACGGGTTCTTCCTGGAGGACCTCGACAGCAAGAACGGGACGTCGCTGAACGGGCGCAAGGTGCAGGGACGGGTGCCGATCGTGCCCGGCGACCACATTCGGATCGGGATGACATGGATCCAGTTCGGCGTCGAGGAATACAAGGGGCCGCTCGACGGGATCCTCTCCGACTACCGGGTGGAGGGGACGGTAGACCAGGGCGCCCTGGGAAATGCCTACGTCGCCCGGCAGCTCTCCCTCGACCGGGTCGTGGCGCTCCGGATCCTCCCTCCCAACCTCGTGCGGGCAAACCCGGAGATGAGGGAGGCGTTCCTGCGCCAGCTCGTCGGCCTGGCGTCCCTGGACCACGAGAACGTGACCAAGCTCCTCGACTTCGGCATGGATGAGTCGGTCCTCTACTTCACGACCGAGCACGTGGAGGGAGTGACGCTGGCCGAGTACCTCGATCCCGACGCTCCCCTGGACATCGAGACCGCCCTCCTCCTCGGGCTCGCGGTGGCGCAGGCCCTGGCCCATGCCCACTCCCGGGAAGTCCTGCACGGGAGCGTGACGCTCGCCAACGTTCTCGTGGGCGAGCGCCGCATCGTGCTCACGAACTTCGCGATGGCGCGCATCCTCGCGGACGGCACCCGGACCGGCATGGGCGCCGAGGGGCTCCTGGCCGAGGTGGACTACCTCGCCCCGGAACAGCTCGACGGCGGCGCGATCGATCACCGGGCCGACATCTTCTCCCTCGGCGTCATCCTCTATCGCCTGCTCGCCGGCAAGTTCCCCTTCCGCGAGTCCACGGTCTACGACTCTATCTCCAAGCGAATGGGCGGGGCTGCCAAGCCGGTGGATCAGATCCGCCCGGAGATCCCCCCCCAGGTCGCGGCCATCGTCAAACGGTGCCTCGAGAAGAACCTCGACGCGCGATACCAGAAGGCGGCCGACCTGGTGAACGACCTCCGCAAGGTCCACGCCCAGCACAAGGCCCTGGCGCTGCAGGGCCGAGCCCACCGGATCCTCTTCGGCCTCCGGAACGAGTTCTACTACCTCCTGGACTGGGCGCCGTTCCGGTGGGTGTTCTTCCCGTTCCTCGCGATCTTGCTGCTCATCGCGATACGGTTCTCGTTGTTTTAGACGCCTTCGCCCATCATCCGGTCGATCTCGGCCTCCACCGCGCCCTTCTCCGCCTTGAACCGCCCCGCGAGACCCGCCACGAGACAGGCGAAGAGGACGAAGCGCGCCCCGTCGAAGTAGTAGGGCTTCATCGCCTCGAGCAGGGTCGCGCTGTAGATGGTCAGCGTGGCGAGCCGGGGGGAGACGCGGGACACGATCGGAGGGAGCCCCCCCAGGTATTCGGCGAGGAGGAGCACGGAAAGGCCAAGGCAGCCGATCACGCCCAGGAGCATGCCGTGATACCGCGGGAGCTTCGCCAGGCAGAAGAGGATCGCCAGGGCAAAGAGCGTCAGATAGAGGAGAGCCGTGGCCGCACGCACCACTTCCTGGAACACCAAGTCTTCGAGGAGCATCGGAGTCCCTCCGGTCACCGTTTCGTGAGAGCGTCATGATAAGCGACGCGGGGGAAAGGGCAAGGGAGCGAGCGCCATCTTGCTCCCCATGCCGCGACGTGACTAGAATGCGCGCTTTCCCACCTCCACTCCGGTGCCCCATGGCCAAGAAGCCCACGCAGGCGCGGTCCAAGTCCCGGTCCGACGAATCCGAGTCTCAGGAAGGCGTCTGGAAGGAGCGCTACGATCGCGCCCGCGCCTTCCTGGAAGAGAACCGGTACTACGTCTTCCTCACGCTCCTGGTCGTGGGTGCCGGCGTCGGCATCTTCTTCTGGAAGCGTTACCAGGACAAAAAGGAGCTCCTCGCTCTCTCCCGGGAGTTCGCCTCCGTGCGGGAGGACCCCCTCTCCGAGGAACGGCTCTACTCCGAGAAGGACCGGGTCCAGGCCCTGGCCGCCGAGTACGGCAAGTTCTTCGAGGAGGAACTTGCCGCAGAAGACACGGAGAGCCTCGAGTCGATCCTCTCCCGCGCCGAGGGCACGGACCTCGAACCCTGGGTCCTCTACCACGTCGGGAACCGGCACTTTGCCGCGGGGGAGTACGAGAAGGCGATCGAACGGTACGAGCGATTCGTCGACCGGTTCGGCGAGGAAGGCCACGTCCTCCTGGAGTTCGTCCAGAAAGACCTCGAGATCGCGCGCGCGGAACAAGACCGGGCCGGCCAGGGGAAGGCCGAGGAGCCTTCGCCCGCTCCGGGCCCCCGCCTCGTGGTCGAGACGACGGCGGGGTCCTTCACCGTGGAGCTCGACGTCCAGGGGGCGCCCGCTCTCTCGGAGAACCTGCTCGCCCTGGCGCGGAACGGATACTACGAGGGACTCGCGTTCTACGAGCCGGACGACCCCGAGCACCAGATCGAGCGGTATCCCCTCGGCATCGGGGCGGGCTCCCCGTGGGGCACGGGTGAGGGCGGGCCCGGCTACACGCTCCCTCGGGAAAACCTCGACCGGCCCATCACGGAAGGCACGCTCTTCATGGACGGCGACGGGTCCGAGTCGAACGGAGGGCGGTTCTGGATCGCCCGCGAGAAGGAGGTCGACGAACCCGAGTCGTTCCTGGACTTCCTGGCGACCCGCGGCCTCTCCACGGCCGATCTCGGTGGCGACCGGCAGGAGATCTACCAGCTCTACATGAGGCAACTCCAAGGTGAACAGCTCTCACCAGAGGAGGAAAGGCGTCTCAGGGCGTTCAGTGCCCAGAGCGAGTACCAGGAGAAGTTCCTCGAGCACTACACGTTCACCAAGGGGCTCCAGGCCTGGCGGATCGCCCGCTCGGAGAAGCTCGACGGCAAGTACTCGGTCGCCGGCCGGGTCGTCTCGGGGATGGACGTGGTGCGGAAGATCGATCCCGGGACCGACTTCGTGATCCGGATCGTCCCCGAGGGGGAAAAGTAGGGCGGGGGCTTGTCCCCCGCCTCGCCAGGGCCGGGACAAGCCCGGCCCCTACTTCGCGAAGCTCGCGATCGCCTTGTCGAGGCGGCCGAAGATCGCGAGGATCTGGTTGAGCTGCGTCACCTCGGCGATCTCCGAGAGGCGATCGTTCAGATTGCAGATGCGCAGATCGCCGCCCTTCTCCTTGAGCTTCTTCTTCAGGCCGACGAGCATGCCGATGAAGTTCGAGCTGAAGCTCTCGACCTTCTCGAAGTCCACGACGAGCTTCTTGCCGCCCTTCCGCTCGAGCTCGTCCGTGATCGACTTGTAGATCTTCTCCGTCGTTTCCTTCTCGAAGATCGTTTCGACGTTGGGCCGGGCCACCACCACGTCGCCCTGTCGCTCGAAGTCGATCATCCTGAGGGCTCCTCGTCCATGGGGTCCAGGAAAAAGACAAAGTAGTATGGCACGAAGAGGCCCGGCCCGTCCAGAGCGGAGGTAGAGCTGGGTTGTTGGTTTTCTACCGCACGGTCGACCGTCTTCCGTGACCGTGACCGTGACCGTGTTTGCCTGGACGTCAACCTGGTGGTATGGTCCTCATGCCTTCCCTGGAGTCAGCCGTGAAGAGAATCGGGGTCCTGGTCGTCTCCGGCGCCGTCCTCGCGGTTGTGGGGGGACTGGGTTGCGCGTGGCTCGTCAAGCGCCAGGCGATTCGCCGCTGCGAGTTCCAGATTCTCTCGGTCTGGCCGACCCGCTACTCCCTGCTCGACCCGCGCCTCCTCGACCTCGAGGTCCGGGTCGGGGTCAAGAACCCCAACGACGTGGACGCCGTCCTGGAGCCCTTCCGCTGGCACCTCCTCGTGGGTGAGACCGAGATCGCGCACGGGGAGCGCTGGGGGCGCCTCGAGGTCCCGGCGGGACGGGAGACGGAGTTCCTCCTCCCCGTCCGCGCCGACCTCTGGGAGGGAGCGAAGTCGCTCGTCAAGGCCGTGATCGACGGTTCGGCCGAGTACCGGATGCCGGCGACGGTGTACCTGGGAACCGCGTTCGGCGACATCGAGTACGAGGTCCTGATCGAGCGCGGGAGATGGACCTCGGCCGGAGGATTCGAGAAGGACCCGCTCCCGGAGTAACCAGGCTTCAGGAGTCAGGCTTCAGGCTTCAGAAAAGGAAAAAGCAAGGCTCCGGAATGACGGTTTAGAAGGCGGAAGCCTGAAGGCTGATAGCAGGTCACTCCTGCGGCGGCAGGTACGGCACGACGCACCAGCCGTCCGAGTCCCTCACCAGGCGGAGCACCCGATCGGGGCGTCCGCGGGGCGAATCGATCCGGATCGTGGCATCCGCGAGCGCGCCATGGACGGAGAGATCGCGCACCGAGAGTCGCCGGGCATTCCCGAGCGATGCCCGGGCGTACTCGACGAGATACCGCTGAATGGCGGGCCTTTCCACAGGCCCTTCCTCTCCGAAGATAGAGGCCAGGATCCGGCTGGAGTGCGGCACGCCATACTCCGCTTCGAGCGCCTCGTCGATCCGGTCCTCGATCTCCTTCTTCGCGAGTCCCTCTCCGGCCAGGGCCGCGCTCTCGCTGCGAACGTAATCCACCATCTCGCCGTAGAGCGGCGCCTGATCGTTCCAGTGATAGGCGACCAGAAGGTCCCCGGCCGCCTCGGTCTTCCCGTCCGCCAGGAGCGCGACCCACCTCTCGGCCGTCCGGCGGGCGCCTTCGTCGTCCGCCGCGGCCTCCCTCGCCCGCGCGAGGACATCGCGCATCTCCTCGACCGGCAGGGCGAATCCGAGCCCCTGCTGGTCGATGCCCTGCATCGCGATCATCCCCACCACGCGCCCGGCGCGGTCGAGGAGGGGCCCGCCGCTCGAGCCCGGGTTGATCGCGACGTCGGTCTGGAGGTAGGGAACGCCCTCGAACCGGCGGAACCGGAAGCTCACGATGCCCTGGGAGAGCGAGAAGGAAAGGTCGGTCCCGGCGAGGGTGGGATTCCCGATGGCGTAGACAGGGTCCCCCGTGGCGGCGGACCCGTCGGGCGCGAGCTCGAGCGCCGGGCAGCCCTCGGGCGGCTCGAAGGCGAGGACCAGGACGTCGCGCCGGCTGTCCACCGCCGCCACCCGGACCGGATGCCGGGCGAGCGGCGCGGCACCGTCCGGCACGCCCGGCGGGATCGCGAGCGCGATGGCGTCCTGGCGCGGCGGGAGCTCGAGCAGGTGATAGGCGGAAACCGCGAGGCCGGCGGGGTCGCAGACAAACCCGCACCCCTGCCCTTCCCCATCGATCTCGACCAGGGCGGTCGCCACCGACGCGCGGCGGTAGACCTCAGCGCCGCTCGGGAGGACCGCCTCCCCCTGGCGTTGCGCCGGGAGAGTGGGGCCCCACGCCAGCGCGGTGATGACGACGAGAGCGAGGGACCGCATCGGCGCGGTATTGTAACCGCCAGGTGGGAGGCCAGAATAGCCGCGATGTCCGACCCGGCGAATTGGTTCCCCAAATTCCGCGCTTCGATCGAGGCCTGGGCCCGGGATGTCTCCTCGCTCGCCGAGCGCGCGGAACGCTTCGCCGCGAGCGAGCGCCTCGCGCGGACGCTCGCCCGGGGCGCCTCCGCGCTCGACCCCGCCGCGGAGGCCGCCGGGTTCGCTCGCACCCGGCGGGACCTCGCGAAGGGGCTCGCCGAGATCCTTTCCGAGCGGTTGCGCGTGGGGCTCATGGGGATCTTCTCCGTGGGCAAGTCCTCGCTCATCAACGCCATCTTCCGAGAAACCGGCGGTCACGACGTGAGGGAGATCGGCAAGCACCCCGTGGACGTGGACATCACGATCCTCACCCACGGCCCGGAGGCGGGGAAGCGCCGGACGCTGGAGGAGGGCGACGCGGTCCGGATCGAGGAAACGACGTACCCGTTCGAGCTCCTCCGGCGCCTCACCCTCGTGGACACCCCGGGGACCGACGAGATCAAGATTCGAGACCAGGCGGCGATCGACTATCTCCGGCGCGTCCATGTCCTCCTCTACCTGTTCCTGCCCGAGCACGTCCTGGCGGAGGGAGCCGAAGCAGACTTCCTCTCCACGCTCCTGGAGCGATACTCCGATCTCCCGCGCCTCTACGTCGTCACGCATCTGTCGGAGTTCCGACTCGACCCCACGCGGCCGCTGGACGACGACAACCTCGATCGCCCGGAGATGGCCGACTGGCTCGCGCGGATGAACGCCCGCCTGAAGGAACGCTTCCCGGGCCGAGGCGACCTGCCGCGCCTCTCCCCCGCCCCGCAGGGGAATACCTGGTTCGTGGACAGCCACCCGAAGATGACCCATGGCGTGCGGGAGCTCGTCGCCTACCTCTTGGAGAACTACAACGAGACGACCGCCAACCGCGTCCGCCGCCGGGTCTCCCTCGAGGGCTGCTCGAACTCGGTGCGCGACCTGGCCGAGGCTCTGAAGAGGATCACGTCCCGCCTGAAGGAGCGGCTCGCCCTCGTGGAGGCCGTCGGCGACGAGATCGGGAGAGGGGTCGAGGAGCTTGCTCGCTCGCTTCCGGGCCAGATCGCGGGGGAAATGGCCGAGCGGCTGGCCGCCTGGATCCCCGACCCCGAAGGGACGGCCCACCGCGTGGAGACGCCGGTCCTCCAGGCGATCGAGCGCGTCCGGGCCCGGCTCATCGCCTCGCCCGCCCCCGCGCCCGCCGTGCCCGACGAGGAGGCGATCCTCTCGGCGCCAGCCGAGATCATGAGCCGGGTCTCGCGGATGCGGCAGGAGTGGATCGTCGAGCGCGCCTCTGCCGCCGGGAAGGGGGCTCTCGTCTTCGGACGCTCCGCCGTGGGGCGCCTCCTCTCGACACTGGCCACAAAAGTTGACGCCGCGGTGCGGCTCGCCGTGGCCCGCGTCCATTCCGGACCCGCGGCGCGGGCCGCGCCGGCGGGCGAGGGCCTCCTGCCAAAGCCGGGGGACGACGCCGCGGGAGCGGGCGCGCTCGTCGATATCATCCTTGCCGACCCGGAGTCCGCCCCCCCGATCGCTCCCGCCCTTCTCTCCCTCATCCAGGACCAGGAACGCGCGGACCGCGAGAAGGG
This sequence comes from Planctomycetota bacterium, assembly GCA_016209595.1. Lineage (GTDB taxonomy): Bacteria > Planctomycetota > JACQVV01 > JACQVV01 > JACQVV01 > JACQVV01. The sequence continues at coordinate 6,292 of JACQVV010000427.1, read as the reverse complement.
CTCATCCCCCACCGACGAGTTTCTCGCGGGCGTGGCATCGTGGGTCGAGAAGATCGAGGCGTCTCTCAGACCGGACGGAGCGTTCGCGATCATCCTGGGCGAAGCAGCCTCCCAGCACCGGAAAGCCCTGGACTCCGCCCGGGGAGAGATCGCCGAGGGAGTCGTGGCCGCGGTCGAGATCCTGGAGTCCCTCGAGAGCCCCCTCGCGGCTCCGGGGAACGAAGCGCTCGGCGCGCTGGGGAGCGCGGCGGCGCGGAGGCTCGCGGAACGGGTCGAGGACCGGGTCCTCGGCCGCGCCCAGGTCCGGCTGGAAGCGGAGGGATTCGCCGAGATGGTCCTGGGCGATGGAGGGGCGGATGCCGACCCGGAACGGATCCTCGCCGGCGCCCGGGCCGCGCTCCAGGACGCCGCGAGCGAGCCCCGTTCGCGGGCCGCCCAGAGGGTGACGGGATGGGGCGCGGCGCTCGCTCCGGGCTTCACCTCCGTCGAAGAGGAGATCTCGCGCATGGCGCCCGATCGCGAGGTTTCCGCCGCCGCGGGCGCGACCGTGGCCGCGGCCCGCGAGGTCATGGAGAAGTGCCGCGGGCGCGCCGAGGCATCTCGCAGGGAGAGTTTCGACCCGAGCGGGATGATCGGGGACGTCGCCCGCGCCCTGGAGGAGGTCCGGCTGGCGCTGGCACGGCTCGGGGAGGAAGGGAGCTCGGCCGGGCGCGGCATGCGGCTCTCCCGGTTCGGGACGGCGGCGGGAGGGACGGGCGCGGTTCTTCTGGCTGCGATCGCCGGAGTCTGGGCGCTCCTCGGGAGCTGGCTCGCGTTCGGCGTGCTCGTCCCGCTCGCGCTCGCCTCTGCCGGCGGCGCGGTCGCGGCCGCCTGGAAGGACCGGGCCCGCCGCCGCCTGGCAGGCGCCTCGATGCGGCTGCGCCTCTCGACCCTCGGCCGCCTCCTCCAGGCGGCGCGCGAACGGATCGCCGGCGAGGCCGCCGGCCCGATCGCGGATCGGGAGGTCGTCCTCTGGGGGGAGCTCTCCGAGCTCCTTGCTGAGGCCTCGCGCGCCGTGACCGGCCACGTCGCGCGGCTCCGGAAGCTCGCTCGCGCCTCGGCGGGAAGGGTCCACGATTCGACCGAGCTCGCGCTCGGCTCCGCGGCATCGAGAACGAGCGACCTCGCCCGCGAGGTGGCCCGGGACCTCTGTGGATCGATCGCGGCGCGGCTCGTCCCGCTGCGCGAGCTCCTCGCCGCGAATCTCCGGGCCGAGCTCGCGAGCGTGGCCCGCTCGAGAAGAGCACCCCTGGACGAGTTCCGCGAGGACCTCGTGGAACTTCGCAAGGAGCTCGGAGGCCTCGCCCTGGACGCCAAGAAGAAGTGGGAGGAGATCGTCACGCTCCGCGACAGGACCCAGCGGGTCTAAAGCGGGGCCCGGGTCGAGTAGAATGCTCGCGTCCGTGACACTCTCAGGCTACTACCGCTACCCGACGATCCATGGCGACACGATCGTATTCGTGTCGGAGGACGACCTCTGGACCGTCCCGGTGTCCGGCGGCCCGGCCCGCCGGCTGACCTCGGGGGTAGGCATGGCAAGCCACCCGTGCTTCTCGCCGGACGGCTCGCTCGTCGCCTTCTCGGGCAGCGAGGAGGGAATCCGCGAGGTCTACGTCATGGAAGCCCGGGGCGGTCCCGCCCGTCGCCTCACCTTCCTGGGCGACGAGGCCTGGGTCGTCGCGTGGACGCCGGATCGTGCCGAGGTCGTCTTCGCCACGTCGAGCGACCAGCCTTTCGCCAAGGTCTTCTGGCTCCAGGCCGTCCCGGTCGCCGGGGGCCCGGCCCGCCTCCTTCCGCATGGACCGGCGAGAAACGTCGCGTTCGGCCCCGCAGGCGGCCAGGGGGGGTCCGGGGGGGAGGCACTCCCCCCCGGTCGCCAGGAGGGCAGGGGGGAGGCCGAGGGGGCGAAGCCCCCTCGGGGAGGCGCGGAGGCCAGGGATGGCCGGAGCGCCGACTTGTCGGAAGGGACCGGGCCCCTATAATCATCGTCTGTAGGAGAGAAAGAGAGCCCCGGAGAGAGACATGCCAGCCGTCAAGACGGAATCGATACGCAACGCCGCCCTCGTCGGACACGCGGGGAGCGGGAAGACCACGCTCGCCGACGCCATCCTCTACAAGTGCGGCCTCGCCACGCGGCTGGGGTCGGTGGCCGAGAAGACCTCGCTCTCCGACTACACGGACGAGGAGAAGGAAGACGGCCACTCGATCTACTCCTCCCTCTTCCACATCGACCGCGGCGGCGCGCGGATCAACCTGATCGACGCTCCCGGTTACCCGGACCTCCTCGGGGAGCTCCTGGCGAGCCTGGCCGCCGTCGAGACCGCGCTCGTGACGGTAAGCGCGCCGCAGGGGATTGCGCTCGTGACCCGAAAGGCGTTCGACCGGGCGGGCCAGCTTGGCCTCGCCCGCTGGATCCTCATCACCAAGATGGACATGGAAGGCGTGGACTTCGACGCCCGCGTCGAAGGGATCCGCGAGGTCTTCGGGGCCCGCTGCGTGCCGCTCCTCTACCCCGTCGGGTCGGGGAAGGGGTTCGCCGGCGTCGTCAACACCTTCGAGGTCGCCGCCGCGCCGCCCGCGAACGTGGCGGCCAAGGTGGCCGAGTACGGGACGGCCCTCAAGGAAGCGATCGTGGAAGTGGACGAGTCGCTCATGGAGAAGTACCTTGAGGGCTCGATCACCGACCAGGAGTTCCGCGACAACTTCTCGAAGGCGATCGCGCTGGGGAAGCTCGTCCCGATCGTCGCGGTGTCCGGCGCGAGCCAGACGGGAGTCGAAGAGCTCCTCGACGCGATCATCAAGTACGCCCCCTCGCCCGCGGCGGCGGGAAAGGTGAAAGGAACGGACCCCGCGAAGCGCGGAGAGCCCGTCCCCATGGAGCGCGACCCCGACCCCGCCGCCCCGCTCGCCGCACGCGTCTTCAAGCTCTACCGCGACCCCTTCGTCGGACGGATCTCGTTCGTTCGCATCTACTCGGGGGCGCTTCATGCGGCGGATAGCGTCTTCATCCCGCAGACGGACGAGTCGGTCAAGATCGCAAACATGTCCCACCCGCAGGGGAAGGACCAGGCCGCGACGACCGAGGCGGGGGCCGGGGACATCGTCGCCATCGCCAAGGTCGAGGGCCTGAGGATCGGCGACACCTTGACGGCCAAGCACGCGGCCATCGCCCTTCCCGATCTCGACTTTCCCAGGCCGATGGTCGCCTACGCGATCGAGCCCAAGACCCGCGCCGACGAGGGACGCCTCTCCGACGGCCTGCACAAGATGACCGACGAGGACCGGACCTTCGTCGCGGAGCGCGACCGGCAGACCAAGGAACTCGTCGCGCGCGGGATCTCCGCGCTCCACCTCCAGACGAAGCTCAAGGCCCTCAAGAAACGCTTCGAGGTCGACGTGCTCACCCGGACGCCCAAGGTCCCCTACCTCGAGACCATCACCAAGAAAGCCAAGAACCGCTTCCGGCACAAGAAGCAGACGGGCGGCGCCGGGCAGTTCGCCGAGGTCGAGCTCGCGGTCGAGCCGCTGCCCCGAGGCGGCGGCTTCGAGTACGAATGGAAGGTCTTCGGCGGCGCCATCAGCCATCAGTTCGGCCCCTCGATCGAGAAGGGGATCCGGACGATCCTGGACGAGGGGATCCTCGCCGGCTACCCGCTGGTGGACGTGAAAGCGCAGGTGACAGACGGCAAGGAGCACCCGGTCGACTCGAAGGACATCGCGTTCCAGATCGCGGGCCGCGAGTGTTTCAGGGAGGCCGCCCTCGCGGCCTCCGCCGAGCTCCTGGAGCCGATCGCCAACATCGAGATCACCGTGCCCAGCGCGAACATGGGCGACGTATCGGGCTATCTGTCGGGGCGCCGCGGCCGCCCGGTCGGCGTGGACTCGCTGGGGGAGTACCAGGTGATCCAGGCGCAGATCCCGATGGCCGAGGTCTCGAACTTCGGTCCCGATCTCCAGTCGATGACGGGAGGCGAGGGCTCGTACGCCCTCTCCCTTTCCCACTACGAGATCCTCCCCTCGCACCTGAAGCAGAAGGTGATCGACGCCCACAAGAAGGAAAAGGAAGAGAAGGCGAAAGCCAAGTGATCACGATCGAAGAGCTGGTCCAGATCCTCGTCCAGCGCGGGGGCTCCGACCTGCACATCACGGCCGGGAGCCGGCCGAAGATCCGGGTCGACGGGAAGCTCCAGGACACCGAGCACGACATCCTCGACCCGGAGACGACGCAGAAGATCATCTACTCGATCCTGGACAACGAGCAGATCGCGCGCTTCGAGAAGGACCTGGAGCTCGATCTCTCGTTCGGGATCAAGGGGCTCGGCCGCTTCCGGACCAACGTCTTCCAGCAGCGCGGCGCGGTCGGCTCGGTGCTCCGGGTCATCCCGACCGACATCAAGGGTTTCCGGGAGCTGGGCCTGCCCGAAAACGTCTGCCAGTGGCTCTGCGGGCTCCCCCGCGGCCTTGTGCTCGTCACCGGCGCCACGGGGAGCGGCAAGTCGACGACGCTCGCGGCGATGATCGACTACATCAACGAGACCCGCCGCGAACACATCGTCACGATCGAGGATCCGATCGAGTTCATCCACCGGAACAAGAGCTGCCTCGTGAACCAGCGCGAGGTCGGCGCGGACACCAAGGGGTTCGGGCCGGCGCTCCGGGCGATCCTCCGCCAGGACCCGAACGTGGTCCTGGTGGGCGAGATGAGAGACCAGGAGACGATCGAGGCGGCGCTCGTCATCTCCGAGACGGGGCACCTCACGTTCGCGACGCTCCACACCTCCGACGCCGTGCAGACGATCAACCGCATCATCGACGTCTTCCCCGCGCACCAGCAGCAGCAGATCCGGACCCAGCTCTCGTTCACGCTCCAGGCCGTCTTCTGCCAGCAGCTCCTGCCCCGCCGGGGCGGCCACGGTCGCGTGCTCACCTCCGAGGTGATGATCGTGACCCCGGCCATCCGCGCGCTCGTCCGCGACGACAAGGCCCACCAGATCTACTCGGCGATCCAGACGGGCGGGCAGCTCGGGATGTCGACGATGAACCAGTCGCTCTTCGAGCGTTTCCGTCAGGGGGTGATCACGTACGAGGACGCCCTCGCGCGAAGTCCCGACCCGGACGACCTGGAGCGTCTCCTCCAGCGGTACGGAGGAAAGTAGCGCACCATGGCCCCCTTCAACCGGCGCGTCAAGAACGTCCTCCTCAAGCAGTCGCTCCTCCCGAGCGAGAGGGTCGAGGAGGCCTTCACCGAGGCGGACGCCGAGGGGGTCGCCATGACGAAGATCCTCGTCGAGAAGAACCTCCTCGACGAGCGGACGCTCCTGGGAGCGATCGCGCTCGACCTGGGCGTTCCCCCCATCGACCTGGACAAGGTCTCGATCGACGCCTCCGTGCTGGAGGTGATCCCGCAGGAGACGGCCGAGGTGCACTGCGTGCTCCCCGTGTCGCGGATCGGGAACATCCTGACGCTCGCCGTGGCCGACTCCTCCGACGTCATCAAGCTCGACAACCTGCGCATCGTCACGGGCTGCGATATCCGCGCCGTCCTCTCGACCGAGGGGACGATCAAGAAGGGGATCCAGAAGGCGTACAACCGCAGCACGCAGGAGATGGAGCAGCTGATCGACGAGATCGGCAAGGAGGACGTCGAGGTCAGCGAGGAGAAGGTCACCTCCGACGAGGATTTCGACGTGCCGGTGACCGGCGAGGTGGGCGACAAGGCCCCCGCCGTGCTCCTCGTGAAGTACCTCATCCAGAAGGCGATCGACGAGGGCGCGAGCGACATCCACATCGAGCCGATGGACAAGCACGTGCGCGTGCGCTACCGCCGCGACGGCGTGCTGCGCGAGGCAAAGACCTTCCAGCGGCAGATGCTCGGCTCGGTCGTGTCCCGCATCAAGGTCATGGCATCGCTCGACATCGCCGAGCGCAGGAAGCCCCAGGACGGCAAGTTCCGCGTCAAGGTCGCCGGGCGACTGATCGACTTCCGCGTCTCGGTCCTCCCCCTGATCCACGGGGAGAAGATCGTGCTGCGGATCCTCGACACCTCGAAGCTCGCGCTCCGGCTCGACACGCTCGGCTTCGAACCCAAGGCGCTCACCGACTTCGCGACCGCGATCCGGGCGCCCTACGGGATGATCCTCGTCACCGGGCCCACCGGGAGCGGAAAATCCACGACGCTCTACTCGGGGCTCCAGGACGTGATGACCGGCTCGGAGAACATCACGACGGTCGAGGATCCGGTCGAGTACCAGCT